>CAUWLJ010000001.1:0-104234 GCA_963559585.1 uncultured Eisenbergiella sp.
AAAAGGCAGACCGGCTCTACACCGTCTGCCTTCCCTGTCTCCAATTCCGTTATTCCACAATCTCTCTGACCGGATTCACGCCGTAATTGTCCTCATAGCGCAGCTTGATTCTGTCTCCCTCCTGATAGCGGATCACGCGGTGCATCTTCTCGTCCGTAGCGTTCACCACATAAACGTTTTCATCATCCTTCAAATAAATATAATAGTAGGTATTGCCATCCTCCACAATGGGCGCAACAGCCTCAATGATGCCGGAAGCCTCCAGGCTGTTCTGGCTGTTCTGGCTGACAATACCGTTGGTGGCAAGCAGCTCGTTATAATTTTTCTCACACTCCTGGATCGTATCTCCGATAGCCACCCATTGGAACTTCTGCACATTCACCATCGCATACTTTTTCACCAGGCCTGCCGCATCCTTCAGTGCCATGAAGTAGGTAGGCTCATCCGCAATGTTAAGAAGCAGGGGGAAGGAGGCCCGGTAACCCAGGTTCTGCACCTGTCCCTCGGCAGAGGACATGGCAGACATCTCCGTGGCGCCCTCCACCTCATAATAACGGGTTTCCATGGTTCTCTGGTTCATCAGCACGAACCCCACATTGGACTGATCCCCGTTCACGGAGGTGATGCCTGTGTAAACCCACACATCATCGTCCAGCGCAATATAATTGTAGCCGTTTGTGGTTACCAGACAGTCCTTCTGTCCCAGTATGCTGTTCAAGAAGCCATGCTGATACATGCCATGATAATCATACAGATCCATGAGAAGTTCCGCAGAGTATACCTTATCAATCCACTGAGGCACATCCTTCACATCATAATCCGTACACTCTCCGGTTACTGCGTTTACCAGAACCACGCGGCCCACCGTTTCCCCTCCGAACAGGCCGATATTAAACTTTTTCACCGGGCACACCCAATAGGGCACGCCGTTGTCGTCGATTTCAAAGAAAAGCTGTTCACTGAAAATATAGGTAGGGAAGTTGAAACGCAGATGCCGGTACAGGTTCCTGTTAAAATATTCCGACTTGGAATACTTGATCCCCTCCTCCAGCATCACGCACTCCGTATCCTGGGTGGTCATGTCGATTCTGATGTAGGCAGGAATGCCCTCCTTCTGATTGGTCAGCCACTTAATGGGGCTGGCATAGACCAGCGGCGTCACACGGACAGGGACTCCGTTATAGTTGATCTGTGTGTAATCCTCTGCCACCTCAAACTGGGACACCATCTCCACCAGGCTTCCCATCTTACGATCTCCCAGCAGAGACGCGGAATCCTTATCCAGAAGAGGAATGGTGCGGTAGTCCACCTCCTTAATATCATCCGTAAAATTCCGGGTCTCCAGCGTAAGAAGCTGCTGATACTTCTTCGCATTCACGATCGGTGACGACAAAACGGTTCCAATCACATAAAAAGCTGCCAGCAGAAGCAGAAGCACAGCAAGCCGTTTCAGGGGCTTATACGCCTTCAGCGTTTCAGACAGAGGCAGAGAACCAAACTCCGCTCTGTCCTTTGCCGCCCTGCGGATCACATAGATAACCATAAGGGTCACCACCAGCCCCATCAGGAAGAACCAGAACCCGCTGGAATGAATATTGATGGCCGGAAGCGTCACATAATAATAGATGAACGCCGCCAGCAGAGCTGCCACTGCAAGAATCGGATACAGAATCCCTTTTTTCATGAACATTTCCTCCAAACCGCAACAGTTCAGCCGCACCCATTCGTAAAACGCCCCTCTGGGGCTTTCCGCTGATCTGTTGCCTCCAAACTACTTTTCCTGTGCTGTCATTTCCCTTACGATCTGTCTGAGCCTGAGTACCATGGAGGGCGCTACGGAAAGCTCATCCACGCCCATTCTCACAAATTCAGCGGTCAGCTCCGGGTCGGCTCCCAGTTCGCCGCAGATGCCCGCCCATTTTCCTTCTGCATGGGCGTTTTCCACCACCATGCGGATCATGCGCAGCACCGCCTTATGATGAGGATTATAAAAATCGTCCAGCCTGGCGTTCTGCCTGTCAATGGCAAGGGTGTACTGGGTCAGATCGTTGGTTCCGATGCTGAAAAAGTCCACTTCCTTCGCCAGGTCGTCGCTCACCATCACCGCGGCAGGCGTCTCGATCATAATTCCCTGCTCCGGGAAACGGTATGGGATCTGCTCTGCCTCAAGCTCTTCCTTAACCTGTGCCACGATCTCTTTGATCCGGCGCACCTCCTCCACGGAGGTGATCATCGGATACATGATGGAAAGGTTTCCAAATGCCGCCGCCCGAAGGAGAGCGCGCAGCTGGGTGCGGAAAATCTCCGGCTGCTTTAAGCAGATGCGGATGGCCCGGTAGCCAAGAGCCGGATTGTCCTCCTGCCCCAGATTAAAGTAGTCCACCTGCTTGTCGGCGCCGATGTCCAGTGTCCTGATGACCACCTTTCTCCCGGCCATGGTCTGTACCACCTGCCTGTAGGCGGCAAACTGCTCTTCCTCTGTGGGAAAATCGTTTCTTCCCAGATACAGGAATTCACTGCGGAACAGGCCGATCCCTCCGGCATCGTTCTCCAGTACATAGCCCACATCCACCACACTGCCGATGTTGGCAAAAATATCGATCCTTTTTCCGTCCAGGGTCACGTTCTCCTTCCCCTTCAGCGTCTGAAGAAGACGGAGCTTCTCCTGCTCCTCCTTGACCCTCGTCTCCGTCTCCCGGCGCAGCTTCTCATCCGGGTCGAACACCACTTCGCCGGCAAAGCCGTCCACCACAGCCGTCATACCCGTCTGCACCTGCTCCAGATCCACCGGAACCCCGATCAGCGCAGGAATGTTCATCATTCTGGCCAGGATAGCCGTATGGGAATTGGTGGAGCCATGCACCGTTACGATGGCCAGGATCTTCTCCTTATCCATCTGCACCGTCTCGCTGGGCGTCAGATCATCCGCCACGATCACGGAAGGCTCCATGCTGCCAGGATCCGCGTCCGCCTGGCCGGAAAGATTGCGCACCAGGCGGTTGGAAATATCCTTCACATCCGCCGCCCTCGCCTTCATGTAATCATCGTCCATGCCTGCGAACATCTGGGAAAAATTGTCGCCTGTGACAGCCGCAGCATACTCCCCGTTCACCATCTCCGTGCGGATCATGCTGCAGATGGCATCCCGGTAATCCTCATCCTCCAGCATCATCTGATGCACCTCAAAGATCGCCGCATTGGCCTCTCCCACTTCCTTCAGAGCCTTCTCATACAGCCCCTGCAGCTGTGTCCTGGCAAGCTCCACCGCCTGGTTCACGCGCTCGATCTCCGCCTCCGCATCCTCCACCCTTCTTCTTTTTACCTGGGAATCGTCCTTTCTGAGTACCAGGACGGGCCCCATCACAATCCCCTTATACACAGATTTCCCTGCCAGTTTTTCCATCCGCTCCCTCTCCTTTCTCAGCCGCTCTGCGGGTAAAAAAAGGGCATTAACCCGCATAAATACTCACATACTTATACTAGTTAATGCCTCACATTTCACAATCTATGCAAGTAACACACTGTTTCCTATAAAGCTATCACTTTATCGTTCACCTGTCAAGCTTTGGTTTTGCCCATACTTCTGTTCAGGTAACAGTGTGTTACTGTTCACGGGCCTATTCAAAGTTTTACTGCGTAAAAGAGGCCCGCTCACTCCTGAATCACATTCTTACGCCTCAAACGGCAGGCGTTTGAGGCTGCCGTGAACAGTAACAACAGTGTGTTCCGCTGTTCACCGGCAGGACAGTAAACAGGAGCAGCAGTGTACCGCCGTTTACATAAGCCCCGCCTCAGCCTGCTCCGGTGCAGGCCGGGACGGATAAGCGCACATCATCCCTTCACGGCTCCAATGGCGATACCCTTCACAAAATACTTCTGCATGAAGGGATAAATAATCATGATGGGAAGGATGCCCATTACTGTCAGCGCCATACGAACAGAGGTAGACGGAAGATCCGCTGTATTCACACTTCCGCCTCCGGCCTGAGCCTGCTGTCGCAGGGAATCCAGATCCCTCTGAATATTCATCAGGAGAACCTGAATACTGTACATCCGGTCGTCATTCAGATAATACAGGCCATTCATCCAGTCATTCCAGTAAGCCAGTCCCACCAGAAGGCCGATGGTGGCAATGATAGGCAGGGCCATGGGAAGCACGATACCGAAAAGGATTTTAAATTCATTGGCGCCGTCCACCCTTGCCGCCTCGATCACCGCATCGGGAATGTTGGCCGTAAAATAGGTACGCATCATAATCACATTGAATGCCCCCATCAGCAGACCGGGAACAAGCAGGGCAAAAAAGGTATTGCGGATGTGGAAGGTCTGGGTCCACATCAGATAGGAAGGAACAAGCCCGCCGGAAAACAGCATGGTGAAGAACAGATAAAATGCAAAGAAGCTCCGGCCGGGAAGCTCTTTTCTGGAAAGCGGGTAGGCATACAGCGTTGTGATCAGCAGGTTAAGCATCGTTCCCACCGCAGTTACCAGGAAAGAAATCATATAGCCCCGGAACACCGCGCCTGATTTTGTGAACAGGTACTCATAAGCGTATGTACTGAACTTTTCCGGGAAGAAGCTGTAGCCGTTGGTGAGCAGCGTCTGTTCCTCTGTGAAGGAAGACATAATGAGCAGGATAAAAGGCGCAACAGCACAGATACTGAGAAAAACCATCAGCACGTTGGCAAAAATCTGAAAGCCCTTTTTCTTTTCTACCATAATCTGTTACCTCCTTCTTAAAACAGGGCGCTGTCACTGTCCACCTTGCGGACAATGAGGTTGGCTGTTACTACAAGAATAAATCCTACAACGGACTGATAAACGCCCGCCGCGGAGGACATACCGATATTGTTGGTCTGCATCAGGCCACGGTACACATAGGTATCGATGGTCTGTGTCACGCTGATCAGCGGCCCGGAGTTCTGAGGCACCTGATAGAACAGACCAAAATCAGAACGGAAAATGCCGCCCAGAGCCATCAGGGTCAGAATGATAATTGTGGATTTCAGTCCTGGAAGTGTCACATTCCAGATCTGCTGCCAGCGGCTGGCGCCGTCCACTACCGCAGCCTCATACAGGGTGTGGTCGATACCGCAGATGGTGGCATAATACAGAATCATATTGTAGCCCAGGCTTTTCCACACATTAACAATAACCAGAATAAACGGCCAGTACTGGGGAGAATTATACCAGTCTATAGGCTCCCTGCCCAATGCCTTCAACAGAGAATTGTTGATATAGCCGTTACCGCTGCTCAGGAAGGCAAACACCAGATAGCTGACGATTACCATGGAAATCAGATAGGGAATCAGAATTACGGTCTGATAAAGCTGCTTCGCCATCTTACTCTTGATTTCATTCAGGATAATAGCTACCGACACAGCCAGCACAGTACCCAGAATAATGAATACCAGATTATAAAGCAGGGTATTGCGGACCATGATAAACGCATCGTTCGTGCGGAACAGGAACTCAAAATTTTTCAGGCCGCACCAGGGACTTCCGTAAACTCCATCTCTGGCATTATACTGCCGGAATGCAATCTGAATACCAAACATGGGGATATAATTATTAATAAACAGATAAATAACGCCCGGCAGGAACATCAGATAAAGGGGCCAGAAACGTTTGATTGCTTTTCCGACTTTCATCCTTTTCTTCATATTCATTCCTCCATTTGATTCAGTGTTTTGTTAAAAAAGTGTGCGTCTTGACGCACACCCGCGCCGGGCGCGATTGCCGTCAGGCAATATCTGCCTCCCGCGCGAGTGCGCATCCACAGCGGAGCGTCCTTTTGTGTACAATAGGAAAGGAGCTTTCCTATTGTACACAAAAGGCGGGTTGGGTGACTTCCCAACCCGCCTTCCTTTTTTTCAGGCCCCAGGAGAGCCTGCCTCCAAAAGCTTATTTCTTATTTGCCAGGAACTCGTCCAGCTGTCTCTGCTTCTCTGCAATAATCTCGTTGATTCCGGCTGCCTCCAGCTCCTCGATGAACTTGGGAAGGTTCTCGGCAGGATCCAGAGTACCCCAGCGCAACGCTGTGTGATAAGAAGAAACCACATTGCTGCAGGCAGTTACCTGATTCAGTACAGGAGTGCTGTCCCAGGAGAAGCCATGTGCAGGGCTTGCCACACCGCTCTTATTGAACTCAGCCAGCTTTGTCCACAGCTCAGGATCTCCGCCCTCCCAAATGGGTGTGATCTGCTGGTTCGGCCAGGACCAGTCAACGGAGGAATATCCGCTGGCATTTATGTCCACGCCCTCAGGAGTGGTGATCATCTTCTTGGAATCGTCTGTGTATACATAATGCTTGCCCTCGATACCGTTGATGAACAGGTTGGAGATCTCAGGGTCAGTAAACATCAGGTTCCACAGCTCCATTGCCTTTTCGGGATGCTTGGAGCTGTAAGGAATGATGAAGGAGTTTCCGTTGGAAATATCGGTGTATTTGTAGGGCTCGATTACCTTCATAAATACACACTCTTTGCCGGTTCCCTTGGTAACCTCAAGCTCCTTGCCGGGCTTCCAGTTCTCATACATGGCAAAACCGTTTCCTGCCAGAAGGTTGTTCTCCGTAGTGGTGGCTGCATCCGGCATGATCAGGCCTTCCTGATTCCACTGATACATCATCTCACAGAACTTGCGGTAGCTGTCTGTGGCATAATAGTTCACAACCTCGGTGCTGTCTGTGAAGGCGTCCTCCAGAACTCCCAGCATATCCCCCAGAGGATCGATGGGCAGGGTCTCCTGCATACCGCCGTTATTCCAGGTAGGTACCAGGGGATACATATCGGGATAAGCTTCATGAACCTTGGTCAGGATCTCGTGCATATCCTCATAGGTTCCATACTCAGGAACGGTGATTCCAAGCTCGTCCACAATGTCCTTGCGCATTGCAAAGCCTGCGGAGCGGGAAGTATCGTGCATGTTAGGAAGCGCATACAGGGTACCTGCAAAACGGCAGGCATCCAGATCCACAGGATCAATCACACCAAGAGCGCCCTGGCCATACTGCTCTGCCAGATCATCCAGTGCGGTAGCATAATTGTTGCGGACAATAGCCGCCAGCTGGCCGTTTACATTGTTGTAGTTAAGCAGGTCGATAGCTTCGCCGGATGTAAGCGCCAGATTGATCTGTTCTGCATCCTGTCCACGCACCAGCTCGATCTCAACTCCGATCTTCTCCCGGGTAATTTCGCTGATTGCTTCTGCAACCTCGTTGCAGTCCTCCGTATCGGCAGTGCCAACGCCCCAGACCACCAGCTTCACGATCTCTCCGTTGTCTGCGGAGCCGCCTTCCTGCGCCGCTCCCGCATTGCCTCCGTCTGCCGATGCACCTGTGTCAGCCGCATCCCCGCCTCCGCAGGCCGCCAGGCTGGCTGTCATCAGACATGCCGTCAGGATTGCAGCTCCTCTTTTCCAAAGCTTCATCATAATTCATTCCTCCCATTCTGCCGCCTGCCGGCGGCTTTCAAATTTCCAGGATCCTGTATGCAGCTGCAGTTCCCGGATTGTTTCTCTCCGAGCCCTTGTCCCTCCCTTCCGCAGGCCTGTTTTTCCACATTCCTGGCCCGTATTTAACGTTAAACTTAACTTCACTCCTATTCTACCCCCCCCTGTCACTTTGTCAACATAAATCTTTTTATTTTTTAAATTTATAGGATGTTATGTACAGATACCTTCTGTGTTGTTCGTCATTTTTATAGATATGGCCGTGTTTTATGCAGAGCGAATGTGAAAAAGACAGCAGTTGTACGTAATAACTGCGTTGTTCCTTTCAGATTAAAAAAGCGTGCGCCTTGACGCACACCCGCGCCGAGCGCGATTGCCGTCAGGCAATATCTGCCTCCCGCGCAAGTGCGCATCCACAGCGGAGCGTCCTTTTTTATACAATAGGAAAGAAACTTTCCTATTGTATAAAAAATCCCGTTCCTTCTGCATGCCTCAGGCACACAGCCGGAACGGGAATATTTATTTACATCCTTAACACCTTATTTTCCTATATTCTGCCTTATCCCGGCAGGAAGCAGCGAAAGCCTTACTCCTCGTCTCCCTCTGCCACCTTGGCCGCTCTCGCCGCCACCTCCTTCTCCTGGATGTCGGAAGGAGCCTGCTCATAACGGGCAAAGGTGTATTCATAATCGCCCCTGCCTCCGGTCATAGAGCGCAGATCCGTACAGTAGCCATACAGCTCCATCATGGGAACGTCCGCTTCTACCACCTGCCTGCCGCCTGCCACAGGGTTCATTCCAAGCACACGGCCGCGGCGCTTGTTCAGATCGCCCATCACGTCGCCCGTATACTGATCGGGAACGGTCACCTTCAAGGATACGATAGGCTCTAAAAGCACAGGGCCGGCTTCCATAAAGCCCTTCTTGAAGGCCTGGCCTGCCGCCATCTTGAAGGCCATCTCGGAGGAATCCACAGGATGGTAGGAACCGTCATAGAGCACTGCCTTCACACCCACAACCGGATATGCAGCCAGAGGGCCCTTCTGAACGGCTTCCTGGATTCCCTTCTCCACGGCAGGGAAATAGTTCTTGGGAATCGCGCCGCCCACAACCTCCTGCTCAAATACATAGGGGGCCTCCAGATCGCCGGAGGGCTCAAACCTCATCTTCACATGACCGTACTGCCCGTGTCCACCGGTCTGCTTCTTATACTTGTATTCCACATCGGATTTCCTGCGCAGTGTCTCGCGGAACGCCACCTTGGGCTTGCTCAGCTCCACCTCCACCTTGTATTCATTCAGAAGGCGGCTTACCACCACGTCCAGATGCTGGTCTCCCATGCCGTACAGCAGGGTCTGATGGTTCTCGGAATCATTCACGGCCTTCAGAGTGGGATCCTCGTGCATCATCTTCGTGAGGGACTGGGAAATCTTGTCAATATCCGCTTTGTTTTTCGCCTTGTATCTCTTATAAGTATAGGGAACGGAAATATCCGTCTTACCGTATTCAATGGGGGTCTGCTTGGTGGACAGACTGTTTCCTGTCCTGGCACCTGTCAGCTTGGCAAGCGCGCCAATATCTCCGGCATGAAGCTCGCCCACCTCAATGGGCTTGCTGCCCTGCATCACATAGAGCTTACCCACCTTTTCTTCGATGTCCTTGTCATAGTTGAGCAGCAGATCATCCGTCTTGAGTACGCCGGAGCACACCTTAACCAGCGAATATTTGCCGATGAAGGGGTCCACAATGGTCTTGAAAATATACGCGCTCTTGGCCTTGGAGAAATCATAATCCGCCTGGAAAATCTCCTTTGTCTTCATATTGATTCCGGCAACCTTCCTGCTCTCAGGGCTGGGAAGATACTTCACAATGTCGTCAAGCAGAGTATAAATACCCTGGCAGAGCACATTGGAGCCCATGGACATGGGAACGATGGTTCCATCGTCCACGTTGGTGCGCAGAGCCGCTCTGATCTCCGCCTCGGAGAAGGTATCCCCGCTGAAGTATCTCTCCATAAATTCCTCGCTGGTTTCCGCCACCGCTTCCATCAGCGTGTCCCGGCAGATCTGCAGGTTGGGCTTGTTGTATTCAGGGATTTCGCACTCCACAACCTCCTTGCCCTGCCACCTGTATCCGGTCTCGGAAATCACGTTGATGTAGCCCACAAACTTCTCGCTCTCACGGATGGGAAGATGGAAAGGGGCGATCTTCTTGCCGTACAGCTCGGTGAGATCCTCCACCACCTGACGGAAGGAGGCGTTGTCGATATCCATATCCGTCACAAAAACCATACGGGGCAGCTTATACTTCTCGCACAGCTCCCATGCTCTCTGGGTGCCCACCTCCACTCCGGCCTTTCCGGATACCACGATCACAGCCGCGTCCGCAGCGCCCACCGCTTCCTCCACTTCTCCCACAAAATCAAAGAAGCCGGGAGTATCCAATATGTTGATCTTCACACCCTCCCACTCGATCGGGACAACGGATGTGCTGATTGAAAACTTTCTCTTCTGTTCTTCCTTGCCGAAATCGCTGACCGTATTCCCATCGGTAACCTTTCCCATTCTGGATGTGATACCGGACAGATACGCCATCGCCTCTACTAAACTAGTCTTACCGGATCCGCCATGGCCTAACAGAACGACATTGCGGATCTTGTCTGTTGTGTAAATGTTCATACTGCATTCCTCCGTATTATGCGATTTCCGGGTTTTCTGTCAAAGTCCCCAATCCTGTTTCCAAAGAGGTCAAAGGCCTCTTTTTCCCTCCTCCAGAACCCCATGTTGATATTTTACTAAATTTTCTGTGACTTTACAAGTGTTTTTCATCATTTTATACAAGTTATTTTCCGGCCATTTTCACAAAATTCCAGCATGTAGTACATGTATTTATAGAAGAGCAGACAAGCAGCCGTCATGCTTCCCATCCTATTCCCCTTTTCTCCGCCAAAACCGGTATTTCGGTCTGTTCCGAGCCGTGCGGCATAGCGGGAAGCATGCACCTGTATAGCCGGATGGGAAATGGAGCTTCCCAGGAAAAAGGATATTAAGAAATGACCTGTGCTTACCTGCTGTTGCAAATTTGATAGGCAGCAGCCCTTACTATTCCGAAAATTGCGTGAAAATGAATAGATTTCTTAAAGTCTGTATGATAAAATAAAATTATGAACAAATCAACAAATCGGAAGCTGGAGGGAAGAAACATGCAGACGATTATTGTGTTGTTAAATCCAGAAATAAATGATTTATCTTTGTCGGCTCAGATATATATTTCCGAAAAAGATACTGACGATTTAGAAAACTGTGTACTTGTTTTTCCCAAATAACGTTTCCAATTTATCGGAATTCTAAGATTTCAGAAAGAGCGAACGACTTTGAAAAGGAAATCGGCGCTATGGAACCGACAGGATAACAAGATGAGGAAATAGTTATATGTTTATAGAAGTTAAGTGCCGTATATGCAGGTGCGTTAAACTTCCTTCTTATGGAAAATTTACAATAGATTCTTGTTACGGATTTGAATATTTAATAGATGCACAAAAAGTAATAGATGATTTGGGAAATGAAATCGTTTTTCCGGAAACTATATTCAAATTATGTTTTGAGAACCTTGGAGAAGCGGTCACTGCTTATTGCCCTATGTCTATGGATCACACAGTTTACAGTATTTTTTTGATTTTACATAATACGCTTCCTTCCTTGGACGAAATAAAGGCATATGCAGAAATTACAAATAGAAATTACCTTCAAGCAAGAAAAGCGTTAATAAATAAAAAAACTTTACTTGTGTCGAGAGACGCCTGCGGCATAAGAAAAATATTGGAAAAGCTCAATACTTTTCAGGTACAGTACGAGATACAGAAGAATACAAAGCTGTAGCTGAAAAAGTAGAATATATGGCAGAATCATTGGTAGATTCTAACACAAGATATGGGCGATATTTTTTTGTTGAAGCAGAAAAGAAGAGATTGCTAAAGGAACTATATGATATAGAATGGAAAACAACCGATGAAATGAATCCGGATTTAGATTTTATTTAATATTCTTTTAGCAATTCCAGCTTGTTGAACAGATAGTATGCTAAGGAAGATAGATTAGAAAAGTGAAAGGCAGCCCAGTTGTTTCATGACGCATTGGCACCTTTCGCAGAAAGGCGGATTATAACAGTGAAACACATAAAGAAAATTGGAATTGTAATGGTAGTGATATTAGCAACAGCATTGTGTATTGGCTGCGGCAGCAGAGTAAATGAAGAAAAAAGCAACCCAGATACAGAAAATCATTCATCTCAAGTTGAAGAAGAAACTCAAGCCACAGAGAATCAGCATGCAAAGGATATGCTTGATACAGAAAATAATAAGGCTGAAAGTATTCAAGATGAGGTTGCAAAAGTTGAAGATAAATCTCGTGAATATGAAAATGCTGATTGGGGCAGCATGGGACAGCAGGAAATGAATCAGCTCACTGCACAGTGGTATCAGCTTTGGGATGATGAACTTAATTCTTTGTGGAGTAGATTAAGTGATGAATTAGATACCGAAACAAAAGCAGAAGTGCTTGATGAACAACGGGCATGGATTGATAGAAAAGAGAAAAATGTAAAAGGTGCAGGCATGGCTGCTTTTGGAGGAAGCCTTCAACCTCAATTAGAAAATGATACTGCCAAAGACATGACACGAGCAAGGACTTACATACTTGCTGGTTATTTGGCAGATGTCAGAAACGAAAGTTTTATTATTTCGTCTGAAATTCAGGAAAGTATTGACATGGCAGATCCAAGCCTAAATGATATTTTTGATAAATTTGAAGGACAATGGATTTTTGATAAAGAGCGTGGAGCATGTGTTGGTGTTGAAAAAACAGAAGCATGTGCCTATGGTGTTGAGGGGAGTAATTGGACAGTTTGGGTAACTGGCGGTGATATTATTTCTGACCTTGATGTATATGGCTATACAGAGAATAACATCCTATTCAAAGTTACACATGATGACTACGATGCTTATTATGAGCTTTCATTTAACATGGATAATTTGCTTAGTTTTGCATATGGAACATCTTTAGGTGCGATGGATGATATTATAGTGTGTGATTAAAATGAATCCTTGCAGAACCGAACAATACCGAAATACCCGCCTCCTATTTTTGGCAAACCGCATATTTCCATTGCAGCAGGGAGTGACGGGGAGGTTTGCCCAAAACGGGCTTGTCTACCGTAGCAGTAATGAAAAAATCCGAAGGAGCGTTTGGCATTTTTCATTCCCGTCCGTGGAGGGGAGCAAAAGCAGGCAGGACATTGAGATTTATTATTCCTTTGTTGGCAAGGTGGACTTGCCCGGATAACCGCCCGGCCCATCCGACACAACCTTAAGTGCCGGATAGGAACGGCAAATTTTTTTACACTTCTATCACTTCTTTCTGCCAAAAGCACGGGCAAAACCAAAATGGAACAACTCTGTGCCATCATACAATTCAGTTCCAACAGCGTCCACCAAAGACAAACCTGCTTTACCCACGTACTGTAAACAGATTCTGCTGTTGATTTTCGTGCTTTAACGTGTTATATTATTAGGCGGAACAAAGCCGCAGACGCGGCAGAATGAAAGGCAGGTTATATCATGATAATAGTAATGAAGCCGCAGGCTGCGGCAGGAAGTATAAAGGCGATCACCGATTATATTGAGGAAAGCGGCCTGGCGGCCCATCTTTCCCAGGGAACCGAGGTGACCATCATCGGCGTGGTGGGGGACAAGAACCGTCTGTCCACGGAAAACCTGATCAGCTTCAAGGATGTTGACCGTATCGTTCCCGTAACGGAGAGCTACAAGCTGGCCAACCGGAAGTTCCATCCCGAAAGCACCAGTGTTACTGTGGGCGGCCACACCATCGGCCCGGATACCCTCAATATCATGGCCGGGCCCTGCGCGGTGGAAAGCGAGGAGCAGCTGATGACCATCGCCCGGGCCGTGAAGGCGGCGGGAGCCACCATCCTGCGCGGCGGCGCATACAAGCCCCGCACCTCCCCCTACTCCTTCCAGGGGCTGGAGGAGGAAGGGCTTCGCTACATGCAGGAGGCCAAAAAGGAAACCGGGCTGGCCACCATCTGCGAGGTGGTGAGCCAGGAGGCCATCGAGGCCGCCGTTAAATATGTAGACATGATCCAGATTGGCGCGCGCAACATGCAGAATTTCATTCTGCTGAAGGAAGCGGGCCGTTCCGGTCTGCCCGTTCTGTTAAAGAGGGGACTGAGCGCCACCATCGACGAATGGCTCAACGCGGCGGAATACATCATCGCCGAGGGCAATCCCAACGTGGTGCTGTGCGAGCGGGGCATCCGCACCTTTGAGACAGCCACCCGCAACACCCTGGATCTGAGCGCCGTGCCTGTGCTGAAGGAGCGCACCCACCTTCCCGTCATCGTGGATCCCTCCCATGCCACCGGGGCTTATAAGTATGTGGCTCCCCTTGCCAAGGCTGCCGTGGCCTGCGGCGCGGACGGCCTTATGATCGAGGTGCACAACGATCCCGCCCACGCCCTCTCCGACGGACCCCAGTCCCTCACCTTTGAGAAATTCGACAGGCTGACCCGTGAGCTTGCCCCCTATGCGCAGCTTGCCGGACGCTCCTTTACCGGAAAGGCGTAACCTTCTATGAAAAAACTGACTTGTTCCTTTCTGGGACTGGGCCTGATCGGCGGCTCCATTGCCAGGGCGCTGCGCGCGGCCCATCCCGATATGCACCTTATGGCCTGCGATACCCAGCCGGACACGCTGAAGGCAGCCCAGGAAGAAGGAATCGCCGACAGGGTTTTTCCCTGCATCGATCAAACTAACGGCCCGCTGTTCTGCGACTGCGACTACCTTTTTCTCTGCGCCCCTGTGGCCAATAACAACGAAAATCTAAGGCTCCTCCGCCCCTTTCTGCGTCCCGGCTGCATCCTCACCGATGTGGGCAGCGTGAAAACAGCCATCCATGAGCAGGTGAAGGCTGAGGGACTGGAGGGCTGCTTCATCGGCGGCCACCCCATGGCCGGAAGTGAACGGATCGGTTTTCTCAACTCCAAAGCCGCCCTTCTGGAAAACGCCTACTATATCCTCACCCCCACTCCACAGGTTTCCCCTCAAAAGGTGGAGGAGTACACCAGCCTGGTGCGCACCATGGGAGCCATCCCTCTGGTTCTGGATTACAGACAGCACGACTATGTCACAGCGGCAGTAAGCCATCTCCCCCATGTGATCGCCTCCTCCCTGGTGAACCTGGTGAAGGACAGCGACAGTGAAGAAGGGATCATGAAGCTGGTGGCGGCAGGGGGTTTTAAGGACATTACCAGGATCGCTTCCTCCTCCACCGTGATGTGGCAGCAGATCTGTCTGACCAACGGTAAAAATATCTCCGGCCTGCTGGGCCGCTATATCCACGCCCTTTCCCGGATCAAAGAAAGGATCGACGGCGCGGACGAAGCAGGGCTGTACCGTTTCTTTGACGAGGCCAGAGCCTACCGGGATTCCTTCATCGACGCAGGCAGCGGCCCCATCAAGAAGGTATATACCGTCAATGTGGAGATCCCGGACGAAGCCGGTTCCCTGGCCTCCGTAGCCACTCTCCTGGCGCTGAACCAGATCAGTATCAAAAACATCGGCATTACACACAACCGGGAATCCGAGGACGGCGTGCTGAGGATCGAGTTCTACAGTGAGGAATCCATTGAGAAGGCGGCCCGGCTGCTCACAACCAGAGGTTATACGGTGTTTCTTAAAAAATAGCAGAACGCACGGTTTACAGAGTTTGTCTGTACCGTGCGTTTTTTCATACATGGCTGATAATAAATTCCCCTTCCCCTTCCAGCATAAAACGTCTCTCAGCTGCAGGGATGAACAGGCTGTCCCCGGCCTTTAATTCCAGGGTACCGCCGCTTTCCAAGCTTCCTGCATCCGGGATGCTGTTCCCGCCTTCTGCCTTATTCTCTCCTGCCGCCCTCTCCTGTTCCCCGCGGCACCGAATCCTTCCCTCTCCCTTTACGCAGAGCACCGAATAGAAGGAGTTGCCGTCCGTCTCAAAGGGAAAACAGCCGTGGACGCTGCAGCTTGCGCATTCAAAATATTTGCACCTGCTTAAAATCCGCAGGGTATAAGCATCCCTTTCTATGGTCTCGCTGTCGAAGCGCTGCACCTCATAGCGGGAATAGTCCATGACGGAAAGGGCTTTCTGAAGATGGAGCTCTCTGGGATTGCCGTATTTGTCCCTGCGGTTGTAATCGTACAGACGGTAGGTACAGGCGGAGCTTTGCTGTATCTCACAGATCAGGCTGCCTGCACCGATGGCGTGGACGGTTCCCGCCGGGATGAACCAGGCTTCCCCGGGGCGGATGGGCACACGGTTCAAAAGCTCCAGAATGGTATCCTCCTCAATGGCCCGCTCCACCTCCTCCCGCGTTACATCCCGGCAGAAGCCACAGTAGATACAGGCGTCGGGAGCGCAGTCCAGCACGTACCACATCTCGTTCTTGCCATACTCATTCTCATGCTCCAGAGCGTAAGCGTCATCCGGATGCACCTGGACGGACAGGTTTTCCCTGGCGTCGATCAGCTTCACCAGCAGGGGGAACCGCTCCATGGGCCGGCATTTCCATCCCCAGCTTTCTTTTCCGATCTTCTCCAGATATTCCGGGAAAAGCATTCCCCGATAGCGCCCGGAGGCCACGATGCTCTGCCCTTCCTTGTGTGCGGACAGCTCCCAGCTCTCCGCCACAATATCGTAATCGCATTTTTTTCCGTACAGCTCCCGGAGCCTGGTGCCTCCCCACAGGTAATCCTTGAAGGCGGGCAGGAGGCGCACAAAAGGCTCGATTTCATATCCCAGCTCCGCCTCCGTCAGATCCCTGGTGCGGATGGAGATCAGATCCCGCTCTTCCACCATGGTTCCTGTGGATATTTCCATGAAAACAAGAGGCTCCCCGCCGATATTGGAAATCTGATGGGCCGTATTCTCCGGTACCTCCACGCTGTCATTGGCCCCGTACTCTTCTTCCCTGTCCTGAAGGATAATCCTGGCCCTGCCGCATACGATGATCCAGTGCTCCGTCCGGTGGGCGTGCTGATGAGCATAGATGGTCTTTCCTTCATGGATCACCACCTTGCGCACCACATACCGGGGATTCACATGGAGAAGCTCGTAGGTGCCCCAGGGCTTGTAGATGATCCTTCCCCGGTCGAAATAGCTCTGATCCTGGGGATTCTCCCGCATAATCTCCTTCAGCCTGTCCGACTCCCCTGTGCGCCCCACATACACCGCATCCTCCGTGTTGATGATCGTGACATCCTTCAGCTGGTTCGCCACCACGATCTGGCGTTCCGACTGGTTCAGGACGGTGGTATCCTCACAGCCGTACAGGATCTGCTTGCTTTCATCCCTCTTAATGTCCGTGAGCGCCAGATCCTCCAGACTGCCGATGTCCTGCCAGTCAAAGGTGCTGTGGATTACCCGGCCAAGAGAGGTTCTTTCAAACACACTCTTTTCAATGGCAGCCGCCTGCACCCCCTCCAGCACCTCCCTGGAATAATAGGTATGCTTTCCTTCCACCCTGCGCATATAAAAGGCCGCCTCGCAGGAATTGTACAGCCATGGAAAAAATCTTCTGATCTCCTGGATCAGGCTGCCCACCCGGAACAGGAACATCCCGCTGTTGATGAGATAATTTCCGTCCCTGAAATACTGCTTCGCATGCTGCATGTCCGGCTTCTCCACAAAGGAGCGCACCACATCCCCCTCCCTGCGGATATAGCCAAATCTGGTCTCCGGCCTGAGAATATCCATGCCAAAGGTGACAAGCCATCCCTCCCTTGCCAGCTCCGCCGCCCGCAGCACATCGTCCTTGTAGCCCGCCCCCTGGATCAGGTGGTCGCTTGCCACCACGAACATCAGCTCCGACATAGGAAACTGCAGACAGGAAAGAAGGATGGCCGCTGTGGTCTTGCGCCCTTCCTCCTCCAGGACCAGACGGTAGGTGATCCCCTGAAACGCCTTCATCTGGTTTTCCACAATAAACTGGTATTCCTGATTGGTCACTATGATAAACTCATCACAGAAGGGGATATTCCTGGCTATCGTCTCCTGAAAAATAGAATGATCCTTCTGGATGCTGATAAACTGCTTGGGATAATTTTTTCTGGATAAAGGCCACAGGCGATCCCCTCTGCCTCCTGCCAGCACTAGACATTTCATACGCTTTCACTCCATTGTCTGGGTCTTTTGAACGATTATAGCATTTTTTCGCTTCCCATTCAATCTGTGAAGCGTCTGTTAAGAGTTCTTGCTTCGCAAAAAGGCTCGGCCGCCGCCAAATCACGTTCTCACGTCCGGACGGCAGGTATTTGGGACTGCCGTGAATAGAAGCACGGACTGAAATGAGTTTTTTCGCATATGAATGTGCAAAAAGTGTGCGTTTTGACGCACAACCGCGCCGGACGCGATTGCCGCCAGGCAGTATCTGCCTCCCGCGCGGGTGCGCATTTACAGCGGAGCGTTCTTTTTTATACAATTTTATACAATAGGAAAGGAACTTTCCTATTGTATAAGAAAAAAGAGCGCACCGTTTTCACAACAGTATGCTCTCTTTTTTGGGGGACGTGCAGCCTGACGGCCTCCCCTTTTTTGTTATTCACTTTTCCTTCTGTCATACGCCAGCCTGAAGACACCCTTCCGCATTCGGCCCCGGCAAAAGCCTACCTCTCTCCGTTCCGCCTGGTAGAGCCCAGTCTGCGGTTCTTGTCCGAGCCCGGATAGTCTTTTTCTTTCGTCCTTCCCAGAAAATAATCAGCCGATACATTGTAATAGTCGCATAAAAGAGGAATAAACCGGACAGGCATCGCGTTTTGTCCGCGCTCATACCGGGAATACACCCTCTGATCGATGTTCAGATAGTCGGCTACTTCCCGCTGCTTCACATCATTGTCCTCACGCAGGCCCCGCATAATTACTACATAATCCCACATCTTAAGCACACCTTACTTCCAATATTTACCAAAATTTTCTGTTTTTAGTTTATCATATTCCTCAAGTAAGACTTGCTTTTTCCACTGAACTGTAGTAGTAATTTGTGCCATTTTTTACAGGTATTCTACTCATTTGTGGATTGGAACCAGGGCCAGTGCCATATATGGCACTTCCACAATTTCCATCGTTCCTTTTCGGTAATTATATCCAAAAAAAATGAAAAAACATTTGTATATCCTGTTTTTTGCGCTTATTTTGCCCCCTTCTCTGCAAACACGGTAAGGAAGGTTTTGATCAGGATCTTGATGTCCAGAGCCACAGACCAGTTGTCGATATATTCCACATCCAGTCTCACAATTTCCTCAAAATCCGTAATATCGCTTCTTCCGCTCACCTGCCACATACCGGTAAGGCCGGGCCGGAAGCTTAATCGTTTCTTGTGGTAGGTTTTGTACTGTTCAAATTCATCCAGGGTGGGCGGGCGGGTTCCCACCAGGCTCATGTCCCCCTTCAGGATATTGATGAACTGAGGGAACTCGTCCAGGCTTGTCCTCCGCAGAAAGCGTCCCACCCTGGTGATGCGGGGGTCGTCCTCCAGCTTGAACATCAGGCCCTCCATTTCATTTCGTGCCATCAGCTCCTTCTTTCGCTCCTCCGCATCCACGTACATGGAGCGGAACTTGTACATCCTGAAAATACGGCCGTTGCGTCCCACTCTTTTCTGGGAGAAAAAAACGGGGCCTGGAGAATCCAGCTTGATCACCGGAATCAGAATGAGGGTAAGCACTCCCAGAAGGAGCGTTCCTGCCAGCGCTCCCCCAATGTCCATCAGCCGCTTCAGCACCAGTGCGCCGAAGGGAGCCACCTTATTGGCATAAGTAATCATATGATAGCTGCCAAACTGGGACAGAATGCGCTGAGGCGCCTCCTTCAATTCCATCACCGGAATCTGAAGGTGGATGGTGATGCCCATGGCCGCCATATTTTCCATGGCCTCCCTCAGTCTCTCCTGCTCCTCTCTTCCTGCGCAGATGATCACCTCGTCCAGAGAAGCGCCCAGGCAGTAATCCACCAGTGAGCCTTCTCCTGCCACAACAGGAATGCCGTCCACCCTCTCTCCTTCCGCCGGAAACGGAGCCTTCCGTGCCTCCCTCCCGCCGGAGACAGAAGCCTTTTCCCCCGTCAGCTCCCTGCCGGAGGTGTTTCCGCCGTCCAGCACCACGAGCCCCTTGATTTCATAACTGCAGTCACGGATCGTTTTCATCTCTGCAGCCAGCCTCCCGGCCTCCCCGGGGGAGGCTACCAGCAGAAGCTGTCTGGCAGACTTGCTCATCCGGTAAAAACAGGGAAGGAAGCGCTTGTAAAGCTGATGGACCAGGAACATAAGCACCACGTCTATGGGCACAAAATAGAGGAGGACCCTGCGGGAATAAGCATCTATCACCCTGGTGAAATACAGGGCCACCGTACTCCCCGCCAGCGTTACCAGATTCATCTTCACCACCTCCAAAAGCTCCTGGAAGGGGCCGCGCAGCAGCATTTTTTTATAAAAATTCTTGTACAGGTTCACCACCAGAAAGACCACCAGGAAAATGGCAGTCAAAACCTGCATCTCCCGCGGCCCGTTAATTCCCCTGAAAAACAGCCCGTGCCTGATATAGTTGGCGATTCCAAGGCTCAGCGCCAGGACGAGGCAGTCTATGGAAATGATAATCAGATTCTGCAGATTCGTTTTTTTCTGATACAAGTTTTCCTCCCATTCTGCCGCTGATGCCGTGCCAGCAGTATCAGCGGCGTTAGCGGCGTCTTCCTGCCAGACGGTACAGCAGCCAGGCGCACAGCAGGCCTGCCATGGCGCACAGCAGGCTTTCCACGAACTCCCAGAAGGAGTAGTGTCTTCCTTCTATAAAAATCTTCAGCTTTTCCGTCAGATAGGAAACCGCCAGAAGGACTATTCCCATCCACACCATCCGCCGTCTGATTGAAAACCGCCTGAAGGAAAGGAGCACCGCTCCTCCCCCGGTCAGTCCCAGCAGGCCAAACAGCACCGCCCTTCCGGTCTGGCGGATCACAAAAAGAATCGAACGGATCAGCTCCTGGCTCATTCCCCGCCCTGTAGCGCTCAGCTGCTCTGCAATGGGCCTGTCAAAGCCCTTCGTCGCGCTTCCGCTCTGAAAGGAGAGGATACAGGTGATGCCCAAAAGCAGGGCAAAGGCCAGCCAGAGAAAAAGGCAGATTCTTTTTCGGATTTCTGAGGTCATATTTTTCATTCGCCACCTTATATTTCTTAACCGTTCCGCTCTGTATCATACTATTAAGCATCCTGTTTTTCAGGCTGCTCCAGAGGGACGATTGTAAGCGTTTTTCCCATGGATACCAGCAGTTTTAAAATGGTTGACAGCTGAGGATCTGTTTTTCCGCTCTCCATTCTTGCAATCACGGACTGCTTAATCCCGGTCATATCCTCCAATTCTCTCTGTGATATATGCTTTTCCTTTCTCGCTTTTATCATCTCTCCAACCAGCCTGGCCGTCAGGGCATTTTCGATGGTTTCCTCCGTCGTATCGTGCGCCCTTCTGTATTCGCTCCGGCCTTCCCCCGCCGGGGAGCTTTTCTTTCCATTATTCATCGTCCCTGCTCCTTTTCCTGCTGTCTCTTAGCGGACGCAGTTCCCATGTATCCTGATAAAAACGAACCCGGTACATTGGATCGTCTCCTTTATCTGCTTACATGATAGCTTGTAAGCTCTCGTGTGTCAATACAAAAAAAGAGATCTGAACTGTTGCAATGTTGCCTTCAAATCTCTTTTGCGGAATAGGCGAATGTCCGGCAAAGCCTGATATTCTCTGCTCTGTTCTCAAATATTCATTCTTGTTTTACCGGATAAGCATGGCGTCGCCGAAGGAGAAGAAACGGTACTTCTCCCTCACCGCTTCCTCGTAGGCCGCCAGCACGTTCTCCCTGCCGGCCAGGGCGGATACCAGCATTACAAGCGTGGATTCAGGCAGATGGAAATTGGTGATCAGGGCGTCCAGCACCTTAAAGCGGTAGCCAGGATAGATGAAAATATCCGTATCCCCGCATCCCTCCTCCAAATGCCCGTTTTCATCGCAGGCGCTCTCCACGGTGCGGCAGCTTGTGGTCCCCACACAGATCACCCGGTGTCCGTTTTCCCTGGCCCGGTTGATCTTCTCCGCCGCTTCCCGGCTTACCTGATAATACTCCGAGTGCATATGGTGCTCCGCCAGGTTTTCGGCCTTCACAGGACGGAAGGTGCCAAGACCCACATGAAGGGTCACATAGGCGGTCTCCACACCCTTCTCCCGGGCCTCACGCAGAAGCTCCTGTGTGAAATGAAGGCCTGCAGTGGGGGCCGCCGCCGAGCCCTCGTATTTGGCATAAACGGTCTGATAGCGGTTCTTGTCCTCAAGCTTATGGGTAATGTAGGGAGGAAGGGGCATTTCTCCAAGCTGATCGAGAATCTCCTCCCAGATTCCGTCGTAATCAAAACGGATCAGGCGGTTGCCCTCCTCCACCACGTCCAGCACCTCGGCACGCAGCAACGGCTTCCCGGCAATGCTCCATCCTTCCGGCAAAGCGCTGCCGGATGGACTCTGAGAGCCCCCCTTCATCCCGTTCTCTCCGGCGCTTCTGTCCGCACGGGAGCCGGAAGGGACGCCAAATACCAGCTTCGTACCGGGCCGGGCCTTTTTGCCGGGCTTCACCAGGGTCTCCCACACGTCCCCCTCCCGGCGCTTCAGCAGAAGCACCTCAACCGCGCCTCCGGTCTCCTCCCGCATCCCAAGAAGCCTGGCGGGGATCACCTTGGTGTTGTTGAGCACCAGGCAGTCTCCCGGCTCCAGAAAGGATACAATATCCCGGAACACATGGTGGGACACCTCCCCCGTCCTCCGGTCGAGCACCATCAGACGGGAGGAGGCGCGGTCCTCAAGGGGATCCTGGGCGATCAGCTCCTGGGGCAGGTCATAATAAAAATCAGAGGTTTTCAAAAGCGTTTTCTGTCTGTTTTCCATGTCACATCCCGGCCTTTAACAGGAAAGCCACGTAGCCTCTCATGGTCTCGTACACATCCGCCTTGCTGGTGGCCTCCCAGGGAGCGTGCATGTTCAGCACGGGTACGCCGCAGTCGATTACGTTCATTCCGTACAGCGCCATGATGTAGGCGATGGTTCCGCCGCCTCCCACATCCACCTTTCCAAGCTCTGCTGTCTGGAACACCACATCGGAGCTGTCGCAGATCTGTCTGATATGGGCCACGTACTCCGCATTGGCGTCATTGGAGCCTGATTTTCCTCTTGCCCCCGTAAACTTGTTGAACACCATTCCCGCTCCCAGGAAGGCCGCGTTCTTTTTCTCAAAGCAGGAAGCGTAGGAAGGGTCATACCCTGCGCTCACGTCGGAGGAGAGCATCACGGAATTAGAAAGGCATCTTCTCAAGTTCAGTTCGCTGTACTCTCCCATCAGCTCCATCAGCTCCGCGGTGGCGTTTTCAAAGAAACGGGACTGCATGCCTGTAGCGCCCACACTTCCGATCTCCTCCTTATCCACCAGGATACAGCAGGCGGTGCGGTCGGTCACCTGATCCGCCACCTCCAGAATGGCCCTTGCCGAGGTGTAGGCGCACACTCTGTCGTCCTGCCCGTAGGCCAGGATCATGCTGCGGTCAAAGCCCGCCTCCCTCGCTTTTCCTGCAGGAACGATCTCCAGCTCAGCGGACAGGAAATCTTCCTCCTCCACGTCATAGGTATCCTTCAGGATCTTCAGCACATTGGCGGTCACCGCTTCCTTCTCCGTATCCTTCAGCGGCATATTTCCCACGATCAGGTCAAGGGCCTCGCCCTCGATCACCTTGGCCGCCTTCTTCTCCATCTGTTCTCCCGCCAGGTGGATCAGCAGGTCGGAAATGAAGAATACAGGATCCTCCTCATGGTCTCCCACGTTCACCTCCACCGTGGTTCCATCCTTCTTCACGATCACGCCGTGGAGCGCCATGGGCTGCGCCACCCACTGGTACTTCTTCACGCCGCCGTAATAGTGGGTATCCAGGTAGGCAATATCACTGTCCTCATACACAGGGTTCTGCTTCACATCGATCCTGGGGCTGTCGATATGGGCTCCCAGGATGTTCATTCCCTTCTTCATGGGCTCCTTTCCGATCTGGTACATGCACAGGCACTTGTTCATGTTCACTGCGTATACCTTATCTCCCGGCTTCGGAGCCTCTCCCTTCTCGATCAGGGTGTTCAGCTCCACATAGCCCTTTTTCTCAATCTCGTTTACCAGCGTATCCACGCACTCTCTCTCCGTCTTGCCTGCATCCAGGAAATCCATATACTCCCTGGCAAAGGTGTTGATCGCTGCGAGACGCTCCTCGCTGCAGCCCTTCCATACGTTCTTCTTCTCCAAGCTCATCCTCGCTCCTTTCCGCACGCACCGGAGCAGTTCCACCGGCACGGCTTACGCTTTCCTGTTTTCTTTTTTCATCCCATTGCCGGACAGACCGCAGACAGGGGCCCCCAGAAGCCGGCCTCCAGCCTCCCGGCCGTGTCTTAGCTTCTCAGCTCGATCTGCAGCTCGCTTCCCAGCCTTGCACAGATCTTGTCCACAAATTTCTGCAGCATCTCCAGAGTGAAGGCTTCCTCCTTGGGCAGGAAGGTGATGGTGTAGGCCATGCTCTTTTTGCCCTCCGGGATCTGTCCGCCCTCATACACGTCGAACAGGCTGATTTCCTTCACATATTTGCAGGCGCTGCGGATGCACTCCTCCACCTGGCCGCAGGAAATGGCTTTGTCCATCACAAGAGCCAGATCCCGCTTCTCCTCCGGGAACCTGGGCAGGGGCTGGAAGGTGCGCTTCTTCGTATACCACTGTCCCAGCAGATCAAGATCCAGCTCCATCACATAGGCGGAGGTGCGCATGCTCAGGTCGCTTTGAATATCATACCCTATTTTTCCCAGATAGCCAAGCTCCTTTCCTTCACAGGAAACGGAAACGGCCTGGTAAGGATGGAGGAAGGATCTGGTGACAGGCTGATAGGTGAACTTCACATCCAGGCTGTCCGCGATGGTCTCCGCTATTCCCTTCATGGTATAGAAGGATTCCTTCTCTCCGAATATGCCCACGCAGAGGGTCTTTCTCTCGTCAGGATACTGGGTGAGGGGCAGTGACTTGGGCAGGAAAATACCCGCCACCTCAAACAGCCTTCCCTCCAGAATCCCCTGCTTCTGATTGCGGGAAATGGCGTTCAGCATGGAGGCGGCCAGGGTCGTCCTCATCAGGGACAGATCCAGGTTGATGGGGTTCATCAGCCTGATGGCATTCCTCTCCGGCGCATCCTCCGGCAGTCTGAGCAGATCCAGGTCGGAGGGGGAGAAGAAGGAATAGTGCATGCACTCATAGGCTCCCAGGGTGCAGAGCGTCCTTTTGAGCGCCAGCTCCCCTCTCTGCTGTGCATTGTAACCGCCGTCGGTCACCTGGGCGGAGGGCATGAAGGTGGATTTCACATGCTCATAGCCGTACATGCGGATCACCTCCTCCGCCACGTCGGGATAACGCTCCACATCCTTCTCCCCGTCAGGAAGCATATCCTCCCGGTAGGCGGGGATCTGGAGGGTCAGCTCGTCTCCCTGGATGGAAGGAGCGAAATGCAGGCTGGCCATGATGCGCAGGATCTCCTCGTCGGGAACCTGAATGCCCAGGACGCCGTTTACCTTGCTCACGCTCACCTTCATGGGGGTGGGTTCGATGCTGTTGCCCGTATTCACATCAAAATGGGTTCTGGAAACGCGGCCGCAGCCAAGCTCCTCGATCAGGTGCAGGGCACGCTTCATGCCAAGCACTGTGGAATACTCGTCCACCCCCTTCTCGTATCTGGCGCTGGAATCCGAGGCTTTACCCAGGGCGCGGGCCGTCTTTCTCACGTTGTCCCTGGCGAATTTGGCGGATTCAAACATCACCGACTGGGTGGTATCCCGGATCTCGGAATTCAGGCCGCCCATCACGCCTGCAAGGGCAACGGGCTTCACGCCGTCACAGATCACCAGGTTAGCGGGGGTCATGGCGTACTCCTGCCCGTCCAGGGTTACGATCCGCTCTCCCTCATGAGCCCTTCTGACACAGATGGCGTTTCCCTCCAGGTAAGCGCAGTCAAAGGCGTGCATGGGCTGGCCGATCTCTTTTAATACATAGTTGGTAATATCCACCACATTTGAGATGGAGCCGATGCCCACCAGGGCCAGACGGCGCTTCATCCAGGCGGGGGAAGGGCCAATCTTCACATCGGATACATAGTGGGCGCTGTAGCGGGGGCACAGCTCGGGAGCCTCAACCGTAACGGTAAAGCCCTCCTTCTCCACCTCTGTTTCTGTGTAGCCGGTGGCAGGCATTTTCAGCTCTTTTCCCAGCATGGCGGCCACCTCCCTGGCAATTCCCAGGATGCTCTGGCAGTCGGGGCGGTTGGCCGTCAGGGAAATATCGAACATCCAGTCGTCCAGTCCCAGCAGGGGCTTCACATCCTCTCCCGGCTTCACATCCTCCGGCAGCACCAGAAGTCCGTTATAGCCTGCTCCCGGGTACAGCTCCTCCGTCAGCCCCAGCTCCACGCCGGAGCAGAGCATGCCGCAGGATTCATAGCCGCGCAGCTTTCCTTTCTTAATGGTCATCACGCCTTCGATGGTCTTGTGATCCTTGGCGGTGGCGTACACGGTGGCGCCCACCAGGGCCAGGGGGAACTTCCCGCCTGCATGTACATTGTCCGCTCCGCAGCACACCTGCATTCTGCCGTATTGTCCTGCATCCACCTGACACACGTGCAGATGGGTGTCAGGGATGGGTTCACACTCCTCCACACAGCCTGCCACAACCCTGCTGATGTCCCGGCCCAGCTCATACTTCTCCTCCACCTCGAAGCCTCCGGAGAACAGCTTCTTCTCCAGCTCATCCGGGGTTACGTCTATCTCCACATATTCTTTCAACCAGCTTAACGGTACTAACATTCCTGTTTTCCTCTCATTCTGCGCTGTCAGACAGCGTTTTCATTATATTTGTCAAAGCTCAGCCGCATCGGGCCGGGCCGCTGTTATTTTTCATTGATCTGCCCAAGCACTCTTAAGTCTGAGCCGAACAGAAGCTTAATGTTGTTGATCCCGTATTTCAGCATGGCGGTACGCTCAATGCCGATGCCGAAAGCAAAACCGCTGTACTCCTCAGAGTCGATGCCGCAGTTTTCCAGCACCCTCTTGTTCACGATCCCCGCGCCCAGGATCTCGATCCAGCCCGTGCCCTTACACAGGCTGCAGCCCTTGCCGCCGCAGGCGAAGCAGCTGCAGTCCACCTCCACGGAGGGCTCTGTGAAGGGGAAGTAGGAGGGACGCAGGCGGGTGGTCACTCCCTCTCCGTAAATCTTCTGTACGAACACATCCAGCATTCCCTTCAGATCGCAGAGCGTGATCCCCTTATCCACCACAAGCCCCTCCATCTGATTGAACATGGGGGAATGGGTGGCGTCATCGTCGGAGCGGAACACCTTTCCGGGTGAAAGGATCTTGATGGGGGGCTTCTTCTCCTCCATCACATGGATCTGACCCGCCGAGGTCTGGGTGCGGAGCAGAAATTCCGGGGACAGGTAGAAGGTATCCTGCATGTCTCTGGCCGGATGATCCTGGGGCGTGTTCAGGGCAGTGAAATTGTAATAATCCGTCTCGATTTCCCTTCCCTCATAGATCTCAAAGCCCATGCCTGCGAAAATGTCGATCAGCTGGTTTCTCACCAGGGTAACGGGATGAAGGTTGCCGATCTGCATTTTGGGGGCGGGTATGGTCAGGTCGATCTTCTCCGCCTCATATCTGCGCTGAAGCTCCATCTGCTTCATCTGCTCCTCCATCCTGGCAAAGCGGCCGATGGCCCATTCCTTCAGCTCGTTCACAGCCTTGCCGTAGGCCGCCCTCTCCTCCGGCGCCAGATTACGCATCTCCTTCATCAACTCGCTCAGTCTGCTTTTCTTTCCTTCCAGATAGAGGCTCCTGAACTCGTACAGCTCCTTTGAGCTGTTCAGGGCGCCAAGCCCTTCCTCGATCTGTTCCTTCAGGACAGACAGATTGCCTGCCAGAGCATTGTTTTCCTGCATTTTTTCCTCCTTGCCGGAGCGTTTTCGCTTCGGCCGCGGCGGGAAAACACGTATGTGTTTTCCCGCCTGCGATCCACACAGTTTTGTGACGCTCCGGCACAAAACTGTTGATTGAAAATAAGCCATCAGGTTTATTTTCAATCTCTCCTCCCTGCGCCGCTCCTGCGGCCCTTATGTTTTCATTTCCTCTGCGCCGCAGAAGGGGCGCTTTATACGAATCATACAAAAAAAGCCCCACAGCACAAAGGCCATGGGACGGATCGTTCCGCGGTACCACCCATCTTCGGACGCTTCCTTCTCCCTCCCTGATCTATTGCGGGAAAGGGGACGCGTTCCGCACTCGTCTCTGCTTTAATGCGGCAGTCTCATCCGCTTAGTCTGCCTCATGGGAAGAACATTCCCGCACAGTTTTCACGGAACACTCCAATGCTGAAATTCATCTGCGGGCGGCTGGCCGTATTCACACCGTTCATACAGCTCTCTGGGCAGCCGGTAACGCGGACTACTTACACATCTTCACAGCTTTTTGTATTGTAACCTGTCCGAGGGGGAAAGTCAATGGTGGAAAATTTGGTTTGTAAAACCATTACAGGCTATTCCATAGTCTCAAAAGCAATGACATATCCCTGCGCCTTCACAGTCTCATTATAAACCAGTTTTTCAATGATTTTTACCGCATTTTCATATGCCTTATCCAGAATGCCGTTTTCCACATCCCTCTGCTCCATAGCCTCCTTACTGATAGCATCAAATTGTTTTAAAAAATATAATAAATTTGCAGTCTCCCGCTCTAGAGCGTGTTTGAAGGCGGGAATGAATTTTCAAACACGCTCTAATGTGAACAGGAAGCCCCTTTCCGCCTTTTAAAATTTAATCACATATCACGATATACAACCCTTCTCTTTCGTGATAAAATAAAACTGTTTTACAGGCGGAGGCAGTCCGTCTGTCTGAATAACTTACAGGAATATACATTACATAACAGGAGGAACATAAATGGGCGGATTCTTTGGCGTTGCCTCAAAAGAAGATTGTGTTTTTGACCTTTTCTTTGGAACCGATTATCATTCCCATCTGGGAACCAGGAGGGCCGGGCTGGCGGTGTACAGCAGGGAGGGCGGTTTTGACCGTGCCATCCACAATATCGAAAACGCACCCTTCCGAACCAAATTTGACAGCGAAATCAACGATATGAAGGGAAACCTGGGGCTGGGCGTGATCTCTGATTATGAGCCGCAGCCTCTGATCATCCGCTCCCATCACGGCACATATTCCATCATCACCGTGGGCAAGATCAACAACAGCGAGGCAATTATCAAAAAGCTGCTCACCTCCACGAACATGCACTTCCTTGAAATGAGCGGCGGCTCCATCAACGCCACGGAGCTGGTGGCCACCATCATCAATCAGAAGGAAAACCTGATCGAGGGGCTTCAATACGCCCAGGAGCTGATCGAGGGCTCCATGACCATCCTTCTGATGACGCCCAAGGGCATCTATGCGGCCAGGGACAGGATGGGCCGCACTCCCATTGCCATCGGAAGAAAGGAGGACGCCTTCTGTGTTTCCTTTGAAAGCTTTGCCTATCTGAACCTGGGCTACACGCCGGAGAGGGAGCTTGGCCCCGGAGAGATCGCGATCGTGACGCCGGAGGGGGTGAGAACTCTGGTCTCCCCCGGAGGAGACATGAAGATCTGCACCTTCCTGTGGGTGTATTATGGCTACCCCTCCTCCTCCTACGAGGGAATCAGCGTAGAAAAGATGCGTTATAACTGCGGCAGCTCCATGGCCAGAAGGGACGACGCCCGGCCGGACATTGTGGCCGGAGTTCCGGATTCCGGCATTGCCCATGCCATCGGATATGCCAACACCTCCGGAATCCCTTTTTCCAGGCCGTTTATCAAATACACGCCCACCTGGCCCCGCTCCTTCATGCCCACGATCCAGAGCAGGAGAAACCTGATTGCCAAGATGAAGCTGATCCCCGTGCATGATCTGATCCAGGATCGGAGCCTGCTGCTCATCGACGACTCCATCGTGCGGGGCACCCAGCTTTCGGAGACGACGGAATTCTTGTATTCCAGCGGAGCCAGAGAGGTGCATATCCGCCCCGCCTGCCCGCCCATCCTGTACAGCTGTAAGTATCTGAATTTCTCCCGTTCCACCTCGGAGATGGATCTGATCACCCGAAGAGTGATCAAAGAGCTGGAGGGGGAAAACAAGTATGTGAACCTGGATGTTTACTCCGACCCGGAAACGCCCCAGTTCCAGGCCATGGTGGAGCGGATTCGGGAGCAGCTGAATTTCACCTCCCTCAGATACAACCGGCTGGATGATATGATCGCCTCTGTGGGGATCGATCCTGATAAGCTGTGTACCTATTGCTGGAATGGAAAAGAATGACCGCCGGATTGGAATAGAAGGCTCGAACAGGATACCGGATTGGACAGCCTTGCGGTATTACGGTATTGATTGAAGCATTGTTAAAAAGCCCCCCTGCGGGAAGGAGGATCCTTTCGCAGAAGGGGCTTTCTTTTGTGAATCAGAAGGGCCTTTGTTCTATGAATTCATGAATGTATACCGGACGGAGCATCTATTCGGGCCAGTCTGTCACAGCTCTGCGCTCCGTCTTTTCTCCCACGGCCTGCTCCACCGCCTGCTCCAGCACCTGAAAATAATGCTCAAAGGTCTTTCGGCAGCACCCTGGATCCTCGATCACCACCCCGTCCGCCCGCAGTCCCGTCAGGGAGAAGCCCATGGCAAGGCGGTGGTCATCGTATGTCCGGATCCGTCCGGGAGCGGGAGCTCCCGGATAGACGGTGAGGGAGCCCTCCGCTTCCTGCGCTTCGCACCGGATACCCAGGGCAGCCAGATTGTCTGCAATGGCCGCCATCCGGTCGCTTTCCTGAAAACGGATATGGCCGATCCCGGTGATCCTCACAGGAGCGTCCGCATAGGGGGCAATGGCCGCCAGGGTGATCGCCTGATCGGAACAGGCGTGCATATCCGCCTCCACGCCGTGAAGTCTCCCGTCCGCAGGCCCTTGCACACACATTCCGTCCCCGCTCTCCCACACCCTGCAGCCCATGCGTTCCAGAATCCGCAGGAATTCCATATCCCCCTGCATGCTTCCCTCATGGACGCCCGCCACGCAGCCCTCAATCCCCAGCACGGCCGCCATGGCATAAAAATAACAGGCCGCGGACACATCCGGTTCGATCTCGTAATCCCGGTGCCGGTAACCGCCGCACCCCCCTGCCAGGAAAACGCCGCCCTCCCTTTTTTCCGTTTTTACACCGAACTGCTCCATCATCCGCAGGGTCATGTGAATGTAGGCCATACCATGGCTTCCCTCCACCTGTATCTCCATGGGCTCTTCCCCGCTCCCCGCCGCGATCAGCAGGGCGCTGAGAAACTGACTGCTGTTTTCAATATCAACCCGGAGCTTCCTGTTCCCGTTTCCGCAGGGACGCAGGGTAAAGGGAAAATGCCCCTCCTGCCCTTCATATTCCACACAGGCTCCCAGCTCCTCCAGACAGTCAAGCAGGGGCTTCATGGGCCTCCTTCGCATCTGCTCTGAGGCATCCAGGTGCCAGACTCCTTCCCGCAGGCCCAGAAGCGCCGTCAGAAATCTTGCCGCCGTCCCTGCGCTGCCCACATAAAGGGAGGCCTCGTCAAGAGGGAGCCTTCCTCCCTGCCCCTTCACCTGAATCGTTTCCCCTTCCTCATCCCCGCTGATCTCAAAGCCCAGATCCGCGATACACTGCTGAAGGTATCTGGAATCGTCCGAAAAAAGGGCTCCCCTTAGCGTACAGGCCCCATCCGAAAGCATGGCCAGAAGCAGTGCCCTGTTGGTCATGCTTTTGGAGCCCGGAACCCGCACCTGAAAGCGGCTTTCCTCACCCAGACTGTCCATTATATTTCTTACTCTGTAGCTTTCCTGCACCCTTCCGTCCATGGTTTGCTTTCCTCCTGATTCGGTTTTTTCTTGAAAAAGTATCAATAACATGTTACGATACGATTCGACGTGAGTCAAACAGAAGTTAACATATGAGGAGATCACTTATGATAAAAGAATTGTTCCAGACCAAATCCCCCCTTCTTTCCTTTGAGGTATTCCCTCCCAAAAAGGAGGAGGATTTTGACAATGCCTTTTCCGTGCTGGATTCCCTTTCCGGCCTTCATCCCGATTTCATCAGCGTAACCTACGGAGCCGGGGGCAGCAAGTCCAAAAAAACGGCGGAAATCGCCTCCTATATTCAGAATCAGCTTCACATCCATGCCCTGGCCCATATGACCTGTGTGGGCTCCGGCCAGGAGGACATCGATGCGGTGGTCAGCCGGCTTCAGGATGAGGGGATCCGCCACGTACTGGCCCTGCGCGGCGACCGTCCGGCCTGGATGGAAGATGAGCAGTATGAAGGCCGGGCCTTTTCCCACGCCAGCGACCTGACCCGCTATCTGAAGGAGACTGCCGGTCTGCAGGTGGCCGGGGCCTGTTATCCCGAAAAGCATTTTGAGGCGGACAGCCTTTCCGATGATCTCCTTCATCTCAGGGAAAAATGTGAGGCAGGGGCGGATTTTCTCATCACCCAGCTTTTCTTCGACAATGCCAGCTTCTATCGTTTCCGTGAGGAGAGCGGTAAGGCGGGGATCCATGTTCCCATCTGTGCGGGTATCATGCCCATCACCTCGGCAAAGCAGCTTGGAACCACCGTATCCCTTTCCGGCTCCAGTGTCCCCAAAAAGCTGGCCGATCTGATCGCCGCCTATGCGGATAACCCGGAGGACATGCGCAGGGCAGGCATTGAGTATGCCATCGATCAGATCCTGGATCTGAAGGCACACGGGGTGGACGGCATCCATATCTATACCATGAACAAGCCAAAGGCAGCCGCGCAGATCACGGAGGCCATCCGCTGATTTCCCCTACCATCCTCCCTTTTTCCCGGCCGTGCGAAGCTTTCGCTTCTTTTTTTCCTGATACATATTTTCATCTGCCATGTGCATCAGCATATGGTAGTCCTGCCCGTCCATGGGGTAGAAGGCATAGCCCAGAGAAAACTCGATGCTCCCCTTCCGATCCGTCCCTCCCTCTCCGGAAGCCTCCCCCCTCCTTCTCATAATCCGGTAAAGCACCTCCTCTGCCTGCTGCCGGGAAGGATAGCCGTACAGAAAGACAGCGAACTCGTCTCCGCCCAGCCGGGCGCAGACGGCGTTTTCGCCTGCCGTATCCCCCAGTGCCGCCCCGATCCCGATCAGGTAATCGTCCCCAATATGATGGCCGTATATGTCATTGGTCTTTTTCAGGCCATCCGCATCCAGCATAATCATCATTCCATATCCAAGCTTCTCCCTTTCCAGAAACAGGGCATCCATTCTTTCGCTGAAGCCTCTGCGGTTATACAGTCCCGTGAGCGCGTCCCGGCTGCTCTGCTCCCTGAGCATATGGATTTCTCCCCACCACAGGGAAACATCGGTGACATAATAGGTCACACTCTGCTCGTCGCTGTTTTTCTCTATACGCAGATGGACAATCGTATCGTTTTTTGGATAGGCGCAGATCTGCTCCTCCTCATCCACCATCTCCCTTTCCGCCAGCTCCAGCCGTTCCAGCGCCAGCCCGGCCAGGCTGTCCGGAGACATATTTTCATAATCCTCTATTCCGAGGATCTCCAGCAGACGTTCATTCATAAAGGTTTTCTTATAGAACAGATTGTTTTCAAAGATTCCCACGGGAAGCTTTCCCTTGTCGATCACGTTAGACAGCTTGTCCCAGTTGAGCTGAATGCTTTTCAAAAGCTGATTGATGTAGAAAATCAGCTCGTCAAACTCAGTGATTCCCGTTTTCAGAGCAATCATCTCCAGGCTTCCGTCCTTCATCTTTCTCAGTTCTCCCACAATCCGCTCCAGGTTGTGGGACAGCCTTCTGTTCACATACCACACAATAACGCCGATGACGATGGCGGCCGCAAACACGATATAAGCCAGGACGAGCACGGTGGAAAATGCCGTCTCCTGCATGGGATAGCGGGACAGATAGGTGCGGATCAGCACATAACTGCCGTATTCCTGAGTATAGACACAGTACCTCTTTCCCTGATAATGATAATGCAGGGTTCCTGAAAGAGAAGCGGTCTCCTCCGCCTCCCCTTCCCTCCAGTATTTTCCGACCAGGCTGTCCGCAGTGGACGCAATGATCTGGCCCGAGGCCTTGTTGTATACATGAAGATAGCCGCGCATATCATGAGGAATCGCTGCGATCTCCCGAATCAGGCTTTTTTCTTCTCCATTTCTCTCGATCATCTGCTCCAGCTGGGCAAATACCTGACGGGAGCTTTCCTCCTGGCTCCTGTGCTTCAGATTCAGCTGAAGCCAGATATTCACCGGAAGGATCAAAAGGGTAAGGATCAGCAGCATCATTCGGGTCAGTCTCGGAAGTGTCTTTCTGATACTGCTATTTCTCATGCTCATCCCTCCATACTTCAAATTCCTCCACCGGAATGGGTCTGGAATAGACGTAGCCCTGTATCCTGTCACAGCGCATCTCACGCAGAGCCTCTACCTGCTCCTCTTCCTCTATTCCCTCCGCCACCACACACATATCCAGGCTGTGGGCCAGCCGGATCACATTGGCCACCACCTTCCTGGATCTTTTGCTTTCATTCAGGAAAAAGCTTCTGTCCAGTTTTATGGTGTCCACCTCAAACTCCTTGAGCATGGTCAGGGAGGAGTATGCAAAGCCAAAATCATCCAGCGCCACCTTCAGCCCGCAGGAGCGGAAGCCGTTCAGAATCTCCTTCACAAATCCGACCTGGCTGGTATCGATCAGAATGGTCTCTGTCAGCTCCAGCTCAATCATCCCGTCCGGGATCCGGTATTTTTCCTTGATCTGCCCATATTTTTTCCAGATCTGCGTTCCCCCGTTTTTCAGATGGAAGCGGGAAATGTTGACGGAGATCTCCGTCACACTCTTTCCCCTTCTGATCCACTCTGCACTCAGACGGCAGACCTCCTCAAACACATACAGATCCAGCTCCCCGATTTTACCGTTTCTCTCAAGAAGCGGGATGAACTGATCCGGGCCGATCACCCCTCTCTGCGGATGCAGCCAGCGCACCAGCGCCTCCGCCTGGCAGGGCTCCTGCCGCCTGGACGCCACCTTTGGCTGAAGGCAGATAAAGAAATCCCTGTTTTGGATGGAGGCATCAAAGCTTTCCTCCAGCTCCTTTTCCAGGGAAAGCTTTGATGCAATACCCTCGTCATAAAAGGCGCAGACATTCCCTCCCGCCTTCTGCTTTCCCACAAAAATGGCGCTGCTGATGGCCTTTGAGGGATTTCCGGCCACCGCAATTCTGCACACTCCGATTGCAAATTCAATGGTATCCAGATACCTTCTGCGGATCACCTCATTGATCCTTTCCGTGGCAGACCTGATTCTGAGCGTGATGGCTTCGTCCGTCTTTTCCTTCAGAAGCAGGACAAAATGATCCATGCCGCTGCGGCATACCGCCTCCCCTTCTCCCATATCCTCCGAAAAGGTATGGTAGATAATCTGAAGGATCCGGTTCCCCTCCTCCTCTCCCCAGTAGCTGTTAATCCGCCGGAAATCGCTCACATTCAGGCAGGCAACGCTGTAGCCGGCCTGGTTCCTTCTGTTCACGTACTCACCGCACAACTTCAGGAAGCCGTCCCTGTTGCAGCCGCCCGTCAGAGAATCCGTCAAAAGCATCTGCTCCTTCCTCGCAGCCGCCCGCACAATCAGAAACAGGGAGGCTCCAAATACGGCCAGAGCCGTAAGAATCAGTAAAAAGTAGATGTCTGCATATTTTCCCGCCCGTCTGGTGAGAAAATCGAAAGGTATCACCGTAATCTGTAGCCACTTTGTTCCCTCCACCGGATCCGCAGCCACAAAATTCCCTCCGATGTTCACATGCCTTTCTTCCCCCGGCCCGGGAAGCTGTGCCAGAAGCGTCCTGATCTGTTCGTCCGGCATCAGAATGTCCGCCCCTTTTTCCAGCATCATCCACTCGTCCGTTCCGGTATCCAGAAGAATACTGATCTCGTTTTTCTGATGATCCGCCCGTTTTACCAGATCCTGAATATCCTGGTACTCCTGTATGCCCACCACAGCCGTCCGGCTTCCCTCCTCTGAGGCATACGGCGCAGAGAAAAGAATATTCTGATCCTTCACATAGGAAACCAGCGGCTTTTCCCAGATTTCCCCTTCCTCCTGCAGCCATCGTTCCAGCGATGAGGTGTTGCCGAAAGCCATCTTCACCCCGCCAGTCTCCGAAACCACCGCAATTCCCTCCAGCTCCATGGCCGCCGCTTTTCTGGACAACAGATCCTGGGTCAGCAGAAAGCCCGGCATCCGCCCCAGAGTGTCCGCCAGATCCGTGACAAATTCCCGCCCTGCCCGGATCCGGAAGGAAATATGATCCGCCAGCTGACGGTTGTTGTCCGCCACATACTGGGCCACCGTCTGATTCAGCCCTCTTTGCAGAGAAAAAGTATTCCAGCACAGGCCGCCCAGAATCAGGGCGGTCATAATGATAAGAACGGCTGTAAGGAGCTTTCCTGTTTGCTTCTTCATGTCTCTCTCATTCTTCTTTCCTTCAGGAATAAACAAAAAGGAGCCGGAGCCTGGCCTGTCAGCCGCCTCCGGCTTTTTCCTGAGCTTTCTGTCCGTCCTCTCCCGGCCCATAAGTTCAGCAGAGGGTAAATTCCGCTTCCGGCACACTGCTGCTGTCAGGAGCCACCACTGCCCGGAAAAGACCGGGTTCTGATTTCCATTCCCTCTCCCTGGTACAGAATTGCAGCATCTCCTCCGTGACCTCAAAGCTTATCTGTCTCGTCTCTCCCGGCTTCAGGAATACCTTCACCACACCCTTCAGCTCCTTCACCGGGCGCACTACGCTTCCTGTCACATCCTGAATATAGAGCTGCACCGTCTCCACGCCGCCTCTTGCCGCAGTATTGGTGATCTGCGCGCTCACCGTCAGCGTCTCCCCGGCATGCAGCTTATCCCTGTCAAGCCGGGTAGGGCCATACTGCGCCTTATGGTAAGAAAGGCCATAGCCAAAAGGGTACAGAGGGGTGTTGGGGCAGTCCGTATACCGGGAGAAGAAGCGGATGGGCGTCACTCCGTCGTAGGGCCGGCCCGTGGAAAAGCAGTTATAGTACAAAGGCATCTGGCCCACACTCCTGGGAAGGCTCATGGAAAGCCTGCCCTCCGGCGCGCTCACGCCAAAGAGCACATCCGCCACAGCATGGCCTCCCTCCGTTCCCGGATACCACACCAGAAGCAGGGCGTCCGCCAGCTCCTTCACCTCATCCAGCACCAGGGGGCGTCCGGCAAAGACTACCACCACCAGCTTCTGAGCCGTTTCTCTCACCCGGCGCAGAAGCTCCAGCTGATCGCCGGGCAGCCCCAGGCTGGTGCGGCTTCCGCCCTCTCCACCCAGAACCTCGTCCTCGCCCAGGGCAAGAATGGTCAGGTCAGCCTCCTCCGCGGCTCTCACAGCCTGTTCCATCTCCTCCAGACGGCGGATCATGCTCCATGCCATCTGGTTTCTGCTCTCCTGCAGCACAGGCAGATCCGTATAGTCCTCCGGAAGGAGCGCTTCACAACCCTCCAGACAGGTCAGCCGTCCGCCCACCGCCTCCGTAAGCGCATCCTTCAGCGTCACCACGCGGCTCCTGTCGCCGTGGATGGCCCACATGCCCAGGGCATTTTGGTTGTGGGCAAAGGGGCCGATCAGGGCGATCCTGCTCTCCTGCTTCTGGGCAAAGGTGAGGGGAAGCAGCTCCTCCCGATTCTCCAGAAGCACCATGGACTTCACCGCCGCCTGCCTGGCCATGGCCAGAATTTCCTCAGAGAAAAAGACTTCCTGCTCCCTGGCCGCATCGGCCCCGCGGAAGGGATCCTCAAACAGTCCCAGCTTATTTTTCAGCCGAAGCACCCGAAGCACCGCCTCATCCAGCTGTTCCCGGGTAATCGTCCCTTCCCCAAGCAGCTCCTCCAGATGATTGGCGTAGCAGTCGGTGCACATGTCAATGTCCACACAGGCCTCCATGGCCATGCGGGCCGCCTCCTTTTTATCTGCGGCCACGCCATGGGCGATCAGCTCCGCGATAGCCGCGTAATCGGTGATCACCACGCCCTGAAAGCCCCACTCTCCCCGCAGCACATCCTTCATCAGCCATTTATTCCCGGTGGAGGGCACGCCGTCCACGGTGTTGAAGGAGGTCATCACCATCTCGCAGCCAGCCTCAACGCCTGCCCGGTAGGAGGGAAGGTAATCCTGGCGCAGCCTGCGCTCCGACATGTCCACCGTATTGTAGTCCCTGCCGCCCTCCGGCGCTCCGTAGGCTGCAAAGTGCTTCACACAGGAGGCCATGCCGCGGCCCGCCCCTTCTTCCTCCAGGCCCTGCTGAAAGCCCTCCACAAAGTTCTCCGTAAAGCGGCTGTTCAGGTAAGGATCCTCACCGGTGGATTCCAGAACCCTTCCCCATCTGCCGTCCCGTACCAGATCCGCCATGGGGGAGAAGGTCACATGTACGCCCGCTGCTGTGCTTTCTCTGCTTACAGCTGCCGACATTCTTTTGATGAATTCCGGCTCAAAGCTGCAGCCCAGCGCCAGAGGGATTGGGAAAACGGTGCGGAAGCCATAAATAATATCTGCCATGAACAGAAGGGGGATCTTATGCCTGCTCTGCTTCAGATAAGCCTCCTGTACGCTTCTGATCTGCTCCGCTCCCACCACGTTCAGGGTGGAACCCGCATTTCGGATCATTTCCCCGCTGATCCCCAGCTCATCACGCACGCCCAGCTCCTGCCCGTCTGCCTGCAGCGTACTGCCCGGCACCTGGATGAGCTGTCCTATTTTCTCCTGTACGCTCAGAGAAGCCAAAAGCTCCTGTAATTTTTCTTCTGTCATAGCGTCTCTCATTCTCCCCTTTCTCAATCCGCTCAAAGCGATCGCAGAACGCCTCAGCCGTCCCAGGCGGAATCGTCTGTGATCTCGATCTTCTTATCCCTGACCATCAGGTCGGTGAGCGCCTCTGAAGCCGCTTTTCCATAAAAAAGTACCTGGTTCACCTGTTCAATGATAGGCAGATCCACTTCATACCTGGCAGCAAGCCCCATGGCAGCCCTGGCGGAATACACGCCCTCCACCACCATTTTCACTTCCTTCATGGCTTCCTCCATGGTATATCCTTTCCCGATCAGCACGCCTGCACGGCGGTTGCGGGAGTGGACGCTGGCACAGGTCACGATCAGATCTCCGATGCCGGACAGGCCGCTGAAGGTCTCCGCATTGCCTCCCATTTTCAGGCCAAGCCTGGAGATCTCCCGGATTCCCCTGGTGATCAGGGCAGCCTTGGTATTGTCCCCACAGCCCAGGCCGTCCGCAATCCCCGCTGCCAGAGCCACCACATTTTTCAGGGCCGCCCCCAGCTCGATGCCCAGCACATCCGGGCTGGCATATACACGGAACGTCTCGCTCATGAAAATATTCTGGATATGCTCCGCCGTCTCCTTGCTGTGGGCGCCAGCCACAATAGCGGTGGGCATTCCCTTGCCCACCTCCTCCGCGTGGGAGGGCCCGGACAATACCGCCACATCCGCCTGCGGGATCTCCTCCTCGATCACCTGGGACAGGGTAAGAAGCGTTTTCTCCTCAATCCCCTTCGCCACGTTGACGATGATCTGGCCGTCACACACCAGCTCCCTCATCTGATGGGCCGTGCTTCTGGTAAAAGGTGAAGGAACTGCCAGAACCAAAACTTCCTTTCCCTTCACCGCTTCTGACAAATCCGTGGTAAAAACAGTCTCCTCCGACAGAATCACGCCGGGCAGCTTCTCCTTCTGCTCATGGGTCTGTGACAGCATTCTGATCTCATCCTCCAGCGCCGACCAGACCGTTACCTGATGTCCATTATTTGCGAGCAGCCAGGTCAGCGCCGTTCCCCAGCTTCCCGCTCCGATCATTCCTATCTTTGCCATGTCTACCTCTCCTTTATCTGCCGCGTCAGCGGCAGTTCAATCAACAGGGTGAAAGCTCACAGAGTTTACACCTGTTCCTTATTTTTCTTCAGAAGAAAAGTCTTGCGTTCATTGCCGGAAAGCAGCCTTTTGATGTTCTCCCGATGCTTCCAGTAGGCCATTACCGTGAGAAACGCACCTATCACATACATTTCGTTCAAAACTGCCTGGCTGGCTCCGAATACGCCAAGCTGGCCCAATACCACCAGCTCGATCATGAAGCCCGCGTACACCAGAAGAGAGCCCAGGGATACATAGTGGGTGATCAGGAATGCGCTGAAAAAGAGCGCCACTCCCATGGGGATGAACCAGGGATGGAAGGACAGGATCAGCCCCGCCGTAGCCGCAATCCCCTTTCCTCCCCGGAAATGGAGATAAAAGGGAAAATTGTGGCCCAGGATCGCCCCTGCCGCCGCATAGAGCATATACAGGTATTTTTCTCCCGGATGGGCCGCTCCAAAGGCGAACCTGGCAATGGTTACCGCCAGGATACACTTGAGAATGTCCCCTGCCAGCACGATCAGCCCGGCCCTGGTTCCCAGCACCCTAAGGGTATTGGTGGTGCCCGCATTGCCGCTTCCGTAATCCCGGATGTCAATTCCTTTCATCTTTCCATAGAGAAAAGCGGTCTGAAACAGCCCGCACACATATCCGATCAACAGACAGATCAAACGTATCATTTCTTTCTCACCTTCTGCCGCCCGGGCGGCATCCTTCTCCCCTGTTATTTTTCGTACCGCTCTCTGATAATAAATTTCAGCGGTGTTCCCCGGAAACCGAAGGCCTCCCTGATCTTGTTTTCGATATAACGGGTATAGGAAAAGTGCATCAATTCCTTATCGTTGACGAAGATCACAAAGGTGGGCGGCTTCACGGACGCCTGGGTGATGTAGTAGAGCCGCAGGCGCTTTCCTTTATCCGAAGGGGGCTGCTGCAGGGCCACCGCCTCGGACATGATTTCATTCAGTACACCCGTGGAAACACGCAGCGCATGGTTCTCGATCACCGCATCGATGGTCTCAAACAGCTTGGGCAGCCGCTGTCCGGTCTTTGCGGAGATGAACAGAAGCTCCGCGTAGGGCATGAAGGACAGAGTATTCTTGATCTTTTCGGTGAAACGGTAGATGGTCTTATCATCCTTCTCCACCGCATCCCATTTGTTCACCGCAATGATCACGCCCTTGCCTCTCTCATGGGCAATGCCGGCGATCTTGGCATCCTGCTCCGTCACTCCCTCGGAGGCGTCGATTACCAGAACCACCACATCCGCCCGTTCCACCGCTCCCACGGTGCGCACGATCATGTAGCGCTCCAGCTCCTCCTTGATCTTGTTCTTTCTGCGCAGTCCTGCCGTATCAATAAAAATATATTCTTTTCCGTTATAAACCACTTCTGTGTCAATGGCGTCTCTGGTGGTTCCCGCAATGTCGGATACGATCACCCGGTTCTCCCCGATCAGACGGTTGATAATGGAGGACTTGCCCACGTTGGGCTTTCCCACGATGGCCACCCGGGGCCGTTCATCCTCCTCCTCGGCCTCGCTCCGCTCCGGGAAATGAGAAATCACCTTATCCAGAAGATCTCCCAGCCCCATGCGGTTCGCCGCCGAAATAGGCTGGGGATCGCCGATACCCAGATTGTAGAACTCGTACACGTCCGCCATATATTTGTCAAAATCGTCCACCTTGTTCACCACCAGCACGATGGGCTTATGGGAACGGCGGAGCATATCCGCCACCTTGGAATCCGAATCCACCAGCCCCTGCTTCACATCCACCATGAACAGGATCACATCCGCCGTGTCGATGGCGATCTGGGCCTGCTCCCTCATCTGGGACAGGATGACATCGGAGCTGTCCGGCTCAATGCCCCCCGTGTCGATCATGGTAAACATCCGGTCCAGCCAGGTCACATCCGCATAAATACGGTCTCTGGTAATACCGGGGCTGTCCTTCACGATGGAAATCCGTTCCCCGGCCAGTGCATTGAACAGGGTGGACTTGCCCACATTCGGCCTGCCCACCACTGCCACGATTGGTTTTCTTGTTCTGCTGCTCATATTAATCTCCATTCCCAGCCGTCTCCGCTCCAGCGGAAGCGGCGTCCGTTTTCTTTCTCACAAAAGCATCCACAAAGTCATATCCGCTTGATTTTACAATATCTGTCTGCACTTGTAAAGCCCCGGCGATCTCCTCCACCGTCACATCATCCAGCAGCACCCTCTCCCCGCTTCTCAGCACGTTCTCCGGCAGATACAGAATCTCTCCCAGCTCCTTTCCTTCAAGCTGGGCCAGGATGTCCTGCCCGGTGAGAAGCCCGGTCACCGTGATGCGCTCTCCGAAGAAATCGTTCCGAATGGGGTATACGTGGATGTGAATTCCCGGAAAACGCTCCATGATCCGCCCCGCCATCCGCTGGATGTAGGGCGCTGCGATCAGCCCGGTCACGCAGGAATAGCTGCCTGTAAGGATCCTTTCCTCCGTCTTTCCCGGCTCCGAAAGTCCGGCGAAGGCCTCCTCAAACTCCTCCAGCATCAGCCGAAGCATTCCCACTCCGTTTTCCAGCTGCAGGTATCCGTCGTAATTCTCCTCATCCGGCAGCTCCTCCCCCGCCAGGATATACCACTCGTCGCTGGCATGGACGAAATGAAGGCCCCACTGGGGATACAGCTTTTCCTGCCACCTGTGGATCCGGGCAAGCACCTTTCTGGCATCCTCCCTGGTAAAAGGCTCCAGAGGCTCCAGCCCCTCCCTGTACCGGGACAGGCCCACGGGCACCACGGACAAGCTTTTCAGATGGGGCAGATACCGGGTCAGGTCGGAAATGGAGCGTTCCAGCTCCTCCCCGTCATTGAAGCCCTTACACAGGACGATCTGGCCGTTCATCTCGATTCCCGCCTCAAAAAAACGCTCCGCCTTTTTCAGCGCCTCCCCCGCGAAGCGGTTGTGCAGCATCCTGCATCTCAGCTCCGGATTCGTGGTCTGAAAGGATATATTAATAGGAGACAGATGGTACTTGATGATGCGCTCCACATCGTGCTCCGACATGTTCGTAAGCGTCACGTAGTTTCCCTGCAGAAAGGAGAGGCGGGAATCGTCATCCTTAAAATAAAGCGTCTCCCGCATCCCCTCCGGCATCTGGTCGATGAAGCAGAAGATGCACTTGTTCGTGCACGACCGGTATTCGTCCATCAGGCCGTTCTCAAACTCTACCCCCAGATCCTCCTCATATTCCTTGTCGATCTCCAAAAGCCATTCCTCCCCGGAAGCCTTTGCGATCAGCACCTCCACATACTCCTCCTCAATCATGTACTGATAGTCGAAAACATCCTCCACTGCTTCCCCGTTTATTTTAAGAAGCCGGTCTCCCGCCTCTATCCCCATTTCTTCCGCGATACTTCCCGCCTCTACCTGCTTGATCAAATGTCCTTTTTCTCTCATTGCTTCTCCTGTTTCACAGCTTATTATTTCTATCCTGATTTTCTCATTTGCTTATGCCTGCCGGCTGCCGCAATCCGCCGGCAGGGCGGCAGGCCGTATGACCGTCCGGGCCACCCAGCTCCTTTTTCATTCTACTAGAAATTCCTTGACGTGTCACTAGTAGAAATGATATAAATGAGAAGATAAAGTCCTCCGGGGCTGCCGTGCACTGAAGCGTGTTTGAAACTCATTCCGCCAGTTGGCAGAAGCCCTCCGGGTACATGACGGACAGACAGGAGAAATGATTATGCCAAATATACATGAGCTGGAAACGGCCCTTCCCGTTGCGCCTCTGAAGGTGCTTGCCATGGAATCAGCCCTGCCCCTCGGGCGGCGCATCAACGATTATCTGGTGGAGTTCCGCCGGAATCTTAACACAGCCAAGCAGGAGGATACTGCATTTCAGGGCTATGTGGCCGACAGCTATCTGGTGGACGCCCGCTGTCCAAGATTTGGAAGCGGCGAGGGAAAGGGCAGCATAAACGAATCCGTTCATGGAAAGGATCTTTTCATTCTGGTGGACGTATGCAACCACAGTCTGACCTATTCCATCAACGGCTATACCAACCATAAATCCCCGGACGACAATTACCAGGATCTGAAGCGTATGATCGCTGCTGCAGCCGGAAAGGCGCACCGCATCAACGTAATCATGCCCTTTCTCTATGAGGGCCGTCAGCACAAGAGAGCAGCGCGGGAATCTCTGGACTGCGCATACATGCTCACCGAGCTTGCGGACATGGGAGTATCCAATTTCATCACCTTCGATGCCCACGACCCAAGAGTACAGAACGCCACCCCGCTGAACGGCTTTGACAACTTCACTCCTCCTTATCAGTTTATCCGCGCCCTGCTCATCAATGAGCCGGATCTGATGATCGACAAGGAGCATATGATTGTGATCAGTCCCGATGAAGGGGCGCTGGACCGCGCCGTATACTTCGGCAACGTGCTGGGCGTCAATACAGGCATGTTCTATAAACGCCGGGACTACTCTACAGTAGTAAACGGCAAGAATCCCATCGTGGCTCACGAATTCCTGGGAGACAACATTGACGGACGGAATGTGGTCATCATCGATGATATGATTTCTTCCGGTGAAAGTATGCTGGATACCTCCAGACAGCTGAAGGAAATGAACGCCAGAAGGGTTTTCATCTGCTGTACCTTCGGACTTTTCACCAACGGCCTGAAGGCCTTTGACGAGGCCTATGAAAAGGGATGGTTCGACCGGGTGATCACCACCAACCTGACCTACCAGCCCCCGGAGCTGTACTCCCGCCCTTATTATACCGTGGCGGATATGAGCAAGTTCCTGGCCTCCATCATCGACTTTATGAATCACGACGTCTCCATGTATCACGTCATGACACCCACGGAGAAGATCAACGAGGTTCTGGCCAAATACAACCGGCGGGATGAATATAAGCTGTAGCAGTCCAGCCATATCGCAGCCTTAAAAAGGTACATTCCGGCAGCTTTTTCTGCCAGGGAATGTACCTTTTTTGTGTTCCACCTTAACATGAGGAAGGCCTTCCCACCTCCCGGGAAATGGCCTTCTCATTCTGCCCGGCTTCTTTCAAAAGCCAGTTTCTTTCAAAAGCCGGTTTCCTTCAAAGCCCGGCCGGAGGCCTCCTGCTCCAGACAGGGAAAACGAAGGATCACCTTGAACAGATCCCCGTCCAGATAAATCTGGAACTGGCCGTTCTGCAGCGTAGTCAGATTCTGGGCGATGGAAAGACCCAGCCCGCTCCCTTCCGTGCTTCTGGACACGTCCCCTCTGATAAAGCGCTCCGTCAGCTCGTCCGCGCTGATGTTTAAGGGCTGAGCCGAGATATTTTTCATGGAAAAGACCGCAAAATGTCCCCCTGCTTCTTCCCTGACCGTAAGATCCAGGTACACCCTGGTTCCCTCCAGTGCATATTTGTATACGTTTCCAAACAAATTTTCCGCCACGCGCCAGATCCGTCTGCTGTCCGCCTCGATATAGACCGGCTCCTCCGGCATGGAGGAGATCATGCGCAGGCATTTTTCCTCCATCTTCTCCGCAAACTCGCCCATGGTCTGGTTGATCAGCTCCTTAAAATTAATCCTTTCCATCTGGAGGGAGATATTGCCGGAGGAAATTTTGGAGGCCTCCACCAGGTCGTCCGTGAGCTGCTTCAGCCTCTGGGACTTGGCATCCAGCACCTGGATATAGCCCCTGATCCTCTCATCCTCAATGTCCTCCCGCTTCAGAAGGTTGACAAAATTGATGATGGAGGTGAGCGGAGTTTTGATGTCATGGGATACGTTGGTGATCAGATCCGCCTTGAGCCGTTCATCCTTCATGCTGGTGGCAACCGCCTCCGCAATCCCGTCCCCGATACTGTTCACCGCCTCCGCCAGCTCCCTGTTCTCCCCGTGCATGCGGGAAGCGTCAATCTTATGGTCAAACTTACCGCCGCCGATGGTCTGCGTCCCCTTCACCACCTGCTGCAGATCCCTTCTCTCCTGATACAGAAGGACAGCCGCTCCCAGATCCACAATTCCCGCCAGCAGGATCCCTGCGGTTCCCAGAAGGCTCATCAGCAGATTGAACGCCATAAGTCCCAGAAAGGGAAGGAGGAGCCTGCTCACAATGCTGCTGTGCTCATACAGGGACAGCGCCCCCCTTTTGATCAGCCTTCCCAGACGCCACATCAGAGAGCAGCGCCAGAATACATGTGCCTTCAGCCTGCGCACCAGACTCAGGTAGGGCTTTTCCCCGATCCAGTCGAACAGGAAGGCCGCTGCCGCAATGCCTGCCGCCATCAGGAAAGGATCCACCCCGTCCTCCCAGATACCGTAATCATCATAGGCCATCACAATGCGCCCGGCTGCCACGCACAGCAGACCGAAGGCCGCAGACAGGAGAAGCATGGACAGGAGCAGAAGCTCCGTGGGAATCCTGTCTCCCTTTTTCAACACGATCACATATCCGTCCTCATTCTCAGCCTCTGCCCGGCCCTCCTTTACCGTGACAACACCCAGAAGATAGACTGCCAGAACCACAGCCAGTGCTCCTGCCGTCACCGTCTGCCAGTAATAGGGCATAAAACGCAGGAACGCGCGCCGGGCCTGGGCCAGTCCGTCGTTGGCCCTGTAGGAGGTATCCACTCCGATCCAGACCCGCGAATTCTCCCCGAAGGCGTACTCGTAAATGCCCAGCGTCCTGCGCATCTGCTCCGTGGTAATCTTCGTATTGGTTGAAATCTCCACCAGATCCGGATTGTAGTACAGATTTTTCCCGAAGGCGGAAAACAGCTCCGTGATCTCCTCCTCCGTCATTTCCTCAAAATTTTCCGTCAGGTTGCTGAAATAGCAGACGTCGCCATCCACCACCATCTGGTAGCAGTAACGGATGTTGGTTTTGTCTTTCTCGTAATAATTCTTGAAGCCGCTGTATTCCGTAAAGTTGTGATACAGCTGGCTTCCCGCGTCCACCAGAAGATTGCGCAGACTGATATAGTCCTGCAGGCTGGAGGCGTACTCTGCCAGATCCAGACCGTCCGCAGAATAGTACCGGGGAACCAGAATATCCACTCCCAGAGCTTCCCCGCCATCCGGAATCACCCCTTCCTGCAGCTGCTTCTCCTCCCATGCCTCCGCAGAGGAGGGCATGTCCGCAATGATTCTCAGGCTGAGGGCGTCGGTGCCCGCCGCATGGGATGTATATTTCAGCTTCTGCCTGGCAAACTGGCTCTGAAGGCTGTAATCCTCCGCCAGCACCTCCTGCCCCTCCCCGCCCTTTTCCACGCTCTCCTGAGCAAAAAAACGGTCAAATTCCTCCTCTGTCCCATATACAGTCTCATATTTAAAGCCTGCATTCCCCCACTTGATCAGATCGTCCAGATAATAGCAGGCGGTGATCTGCTCCTCCTCCAGAGTGCTCGTCCGGTTCACATAGGCTGCCAGATCAATGAGCTTCCTGCCGTTGTACACCCCGTCCGTCTCAAGCTGGCTCTTAATCACTGCCATGCGGGTGATCCCCGCAACGTCCCTGCTCAATATATCCTCAAAAGCCTCTGAATCCTCAAACAGCTCCTTCTGGGCAAAGGGGGAAACAAAATAGCCGGCCCGTCCATCCGCCCACTCCACCGTGATAAAGGAATTGGCAAAAATAGCCATAACACAGCCTGCTGCCGTTGCGGCAAGGAGACGCTTCAGAAACAAAAACAGAGCCCTTTTTCCTTTTCCCATCACGCATTTGTTCATTTTGGACGCTTCCTTTCCGGGGGACTGTCCGCATAAGGGCCGTTCTTTTCCCACAGCCGCAGACGTTACTGTTTCTCTATCTTGTAGCCCACTCCCCATACCACCTTCAGATACCGGGGCTCCTTGGGATTGATCTCGATTTTCTCGCGGATATGCCTGATATGCACGGCCACCGTATTATCCGCTCCGATGGCCTCCTCCTCCCAGATGCTTTCATAGATCTGGTCGATGGAAAAAACACGCCCCTGGTTCTTCACCAGAAGAAGGAGGATATTGTACTCGATGGGCGTCAGCTTCACCGGCTCGTCGTCCACCGTCACCTTCTTGGTATCGTCATCAATCACCAGGCCTCCTGCCCGGAAAACCGCATTGTTCTCCGTATTCAGATTGCCAAGCTGGGTGTAGCGGCGCAGATGGGATTTCACCCTGGCCACCAGCTCCAGCGGATTAAAGGGCTTGGTCACATAGTCGTCCGCCCCGATATTCAGCCCGAGAATCTTGTCGGCGTCCTCGGATTTGGCGGACAGGATAATGATGGGAATGCTGCTGTACTCCCTGATCTTCAGCGTGGCGTGGATTCCGTCCAGCTTTGGCATCATCACGTCGATGATCAGAAGCTGCACCTCATTGGCCTTCAGCTCCCGGATCGCCTGCTCCCCGTCATAAGCCTTAATCACATGGTAGCCCTCCTGATTCAGATAGATCTCTATGGCCTCCACGATCTCTTTATCATCGTCACATACCAGTATATTCGTCATTGCCTTCTTCTCCCTGTGGTCTCCCGCAGGCGCCTGCGCGGCCCCGGGATAGGTTTATTTTAAATGAAAAGTATATAGAAATACATGGGAACATGGTTAAGATTTCCTTAATTTTGCTGCTGTTCACTGGCAGGCCGGTAAGCAGCAGCTTCCTTTTCAACCGTTCTTACGCCATGGCACACCGGCTGAACCGTGCGCTCCACCAGGATATGGAACACATCAATCCCGCCCACCTCCTTCACTGCGTTCATCAGAAAGCCCCTTCGTCCTCCCCCTGTTCCGGTGAAGGCGTCAAGCCCTTCCATGATTACGTCCTTCCCAGGCGTCTCATCCCAGCAGGCTTCTATCCGGTCCTTTTGAAAATGAAGCTTTACCCTGCGCCTGCAGGCCTCCTCCAGAAAGGCAAAATCCAGCTTCAGCACCAGTCTTGCATCCTCATCCTCCGCAAGCTCTCCCTTCACTCCCAGAAGGTAAGGCTCCCCATGAAAGGATACCCAGGTGCGTGCCGCCTGGTCAAAGCCAATCTCTATGCGGCTTTCCTCCTCCCCCTCCTGAAGGAGCAGAAACAGTCTGTTTCCCTGAACCTCAAAGCCCATGCTGCCGATTCCGTCCGTATAGTTGTTGTGCATCACCTGCATCATAAGAGGCATAAGGCCCACATGCTTCTCTGCCATATCGTAATGCCTTCCGTCCAGAAAGCGGAGGCACTCCTTCATGGACAAGCCGCGGCGGGCACGCCCCGGGCCGGCGGCGGGAAGCCCCCGGCTCCTTCCGGCGGACAGGGCGCTGCCAGGGCCGGGCAGGAAGGCTCTCTTTCCTCTGTTCCCGGAAAGCCCCATATTCCTTTCCTGCTCCAGAGCGCGGGTTCTCCAGCCCCCGGAACGGATCAGGGGAGCCTGCACCCCTCCTCCCTCCATTTCTTTGATGGTGTGCGTCAGAAGGGCATAGGCGGCCGGATCCTGCGCCAGCGTCCGGGGAGGCTCAAAACCGGTTTCAAAATATTTTTTTACCACCTTCATCAGCGCACAGTTCTGGAACAGGTCATGGCTTCCCGCATTGGTCACCACCACCAGATCCAGATCCGGGTAAGCCACCACGTTCTGGCCCAGCATTCCGTTGTAATTAAACGCCCCTTCCCGAAATCCCATCCACATCTGATACCCGTATCCGTGGGTGCTCATGGAGCCAGGCGTCTGCACCTGCTCCGTACAGGACGCCTTCACCCAATCCCCGTCCACGAGCTGCCTTCCTTCCCAGCTTCCGCCGTTCAGATACAAAATCCCCAGCCTGGCTGCATCCTCAGGCCGCAAAAACAGCCCCCATCCTCCTTTGGTGATGCCCATGGGACAGCTTTCCCAGAACACCTGCGTGATACCCAGCGGCTCCCACAGTCTGGGACGCAGGTATTCCATCATGCTCTCCCCCGTCACCTCCGTCACGATGGCGGAAAGCATGTAGCTGTTCATGCTGTTGTATTCAAAATCCTTTCCCGGAGTTCCCGTAAGCCCCGCGTCCAGAAAGCCTCTCACCCAGTCGTTTCCAGACAGGATGCCCGTCTCGTTAAAATCCACACAGCTGGTCATGGTGAGCAGATGCTCCACCGTCACCTCCTTCTGCCGGATCGCGTGGATCAGACCTGCTTTTTTCCTGAAAAAATCACTTACCCTGTCGGCAGGCCGCAGCTTCCCTTCCCTTACCAGCATCCCCACCGCCATCCCTGTCACACTCTTGCACAGGGAATAGCTGGCATGCCACAGCCCGGCAGGATAGGGCGCAAACCCGCACTCGCAGATCACCTTTCCATGCCTGGCCACCAATATCTGATGAATATCCGTCCCCTCCTGCGCCGCCATTTCCCCAAGGAAGGCTGCCAGGTGGGCAGATGAAATCCCCTGGCTCTCCGGCACGGCGCGGGGAAGCGGTTCAGCCTGCGGCTGTCCCATATCCCGTGGCAGCTCCATATCCTGCGGCAGCCCCATACTCCGGACCAGGCCCATATCCTGCGCCGGTCCTGCACAGTGGAAGAAAGGCTTCTGGGGCTGAAAATCCACCCTTCCAATATTGCCCGTTTTCCCGGCAATCAGATTCCACATCAGCTCTGCAACAGCGATCTCTGTTCTGGCCATGTCTCTCCCTTCCGCCGCCTATGGAAGCAGCTTCACAAACATTCCCAGGTTACCCCGTCTTCCCCCGCTGGCACGGTGGGAAAAGAGCAGCTCCGGGTTGCAGCAGGTACACACATCCGTCACACTGATATGCTCCGGCCGGATGCCTGCCCACAGGCAGACCGCCTCGTTTGCCCGCCACAGATCCAGCTGGTACTTTCCTCCCCCTTTTGCCTCCAGCACATCCTCTGCCCTCACGGGAACCCTGTCCATTCCCGGCCTGTCAAACAGGGCGTAAAAGGCGTCGGCCACATCCTCGCTCACCTCATAACAGTCTTTGCAGATGGAGGCTCCTATCCCCGCCAGGATATTCTCCGGCCTGCACCCGAACGCCTCCTGCATGGCGCGCACCGTCACCGCTCCCATACCGCCTGCCGTTCCCCTCCAGCCGGAATGGGACAGCCCCACCGCCCGCCTGACCGGATCCACGAACAAAAGAGGGACGCAGTCCGCATAGAACGTGGAAAGCACAATGCCCGGCTCATCCGTAATCAGCCCGTCTACATCCTGATAATCCCTGGGGCGCACTATCCCCTTCCCCCGGTCTGCCGCCGTCACCCTCCTTACATTGACGGTATGGGTCTGATCCGAAAAAACGAAATCCTGCACGCTGCAGTCCAGAAGCGCGGCGATCCTGCGGAAGTTTTCCTCCACATTCTCTCTGCGGTCCCCTCTGGAAAAGCTCAGGTTCATGGTTCCCAGTTCTCCCTCGCTCACTCCTCCCAGGCGGGTGCTCATCAGATGCCGCACCACCCCCGTTTTCTCTATCTCCGGAAAAGTCAGCCAGGCCGCCTCCCCTTTTTCCCTCCAGCTCATGCCAGGCACGATCCCGGCTCCGGGTGTTCTCTTTCTGATCAGCTTTCCTTCCAGTTCCAATCCGTCTCCGTCCTTTCTTTTCATTGACCAATATAGTCAAAAGCATTCTGATACCAGTCCACGCTTTCACCGCATATGGCAACCACGTCAAACCGCACCGGAATGCTTTCCCCAAGACTTCTCTTATACAAAAAATACTTTGCCGCACGGCAGAGCTTCCTCTGCTTGGGTACATTCACGGCCTGAGCGGGAAGTCCGGCAGAGCCGCTCCTGCGGTATTTCACCTCGAAAAATACCAGATATTCCCCATGTTGACCGATCAGGTCAATCTCTCCCTGCCTGCACCTGAAATTGCGCTCCAAAATCCGCACGCCCCTTCTCTCCAGAAAAAGAGCGGCCGCCTCCTCATAGGATTCCCCAATCTGTCTCTTATTCACTGCTTCCCCCGTTTTTTTCAGACGAATTTCCCATTCCTTTTTCAGATAAAATGCCCGATAAAGGTTCTTCTGTGGATGGGAGAAGGGCCATACTTCTTCAAGGCTTCGATATGTGCGGCGGCGCCGTAGCCCTTGTTGGAGGCAAAGCCATATTCCGGGAAAACTTTGTCATACTCCTCCATCAGCCTGTCCCTCGTCACCTTTGCCACAATACTGGCCGCGGCGATGGAGGCGCTTTTGGCATCCCCCTTGATGATGGGCGTCTGGTGCATGGAAAAGAGGGGAATGGTCACCGCATCGTTGAGAAGGAGATCCGGCTCCACAGAAAGCCCCACCACCGCCTCCCGCATGGCCTCATAGGTGGCCTGCAGGATGTTGATCTCGTCGATCCTCTCCGGGGAGGCATAGCCGATCCCCACGTCCGCCTCCTGCATGATAACCTCATACAGCTCCTCCCGTTTTTTGGGAGTAAGCTGCTTGGAATCATTGAGATACAAAATGCGGCAGTCCCGGGGCAGGATCACGGCTCCGGCCACCACAGGCCCTGCCAGCGGCCCGCGGCCTGCCTCGTCAATGCCGCAGATCCGGGCATACCCTTTGGCGCCGTACTTCTTCTCAAACTGCAGCATACTCTCGGTACGCTTCCTTTCCGTCTCCAGGCCGTCCAGATACCTGGCCGCCCTGGCCGCCTGTGCGCGCACGCTGCTCCTCTCATCCTCTCCGTACAGCCGGATCAGCTCCCGAAGCCGCTCCTCACATGCCGGATCCTCCCTCCGGTTCTCCTCAAATTCCCGTCTGATCTCCTGCGCCGTCATCCCTTCTCTCCTTCTGCCCTTTTTCTCTCCCTCTTCTTCGTTTTCCAATACTGCCGTTCCTGCCTGCCGGCGGACGGCAGGATCCGCGGGTCTATTGATCTATCCGCGGCCTATTGGTGCTTCAGCAGGCCGACCTTATCCAGAGGCCAGATCCGCACCCAGGCCTTGCCCACAATATTTTTCCTCCTGATATTGCCCACGCTGGGATCCCTGCTGTCAGAGCTGTTGTTCCTGTTGTCGCCCAGCACAAAATACTCGTCCTCCCCCAGCGTGACCGGCTCTGAGGCCAGCCCGGGAAAGACAATAGGCTCCATTCCGTAATCCTCCTCCAGGATCCTGCCATCAATATAAATATTCCCCGCCGCATCGATCTGAACCGTCTCGCCCGGCAGACCGATGATCCGTTTCACATAGTAGGTTTTTTCCTGATACTGAAACGGGAAAACAATGATGTCGAACCGCTTCGGATCCGAAAAACGATAGGAAAGCTTGTCCAGAATCAGCTGATCCTCATGATGCAGGGTAGGCTCCATAGAGCTTCCGCTCACCGACGTCCTCTGTCCCACAAAGGTGATCAGCAGCCAGGTTCCGGCAAGCACCACCAGAATGTACAGAATCGTACTGAAAATCTCTTTTATCACATTTTTCATTTTCCGAAGCCTCTTTTCTTTTCACTTTTCTAAAAGCCTAAGCTTTATCGGCTCAGCCCATGTATTCCCTTTATCTCAGGAGCCGTTTCAAACGGGCGTCCACATTCAGGCACGTTCCAGACTGATCCGCCCCAGCCTCCCGCTTCTGAAATCCTCCATCAGAAGCGCTGCGGCCCGGTCTATATCCATCCCGCCGCCCTTCCTGAAGCACCCTCGCCTTTTTGCCACAGCCTCCAGCACCCCGGAGACCGTCTCCTGCCCCGCGCAGCCGTAGCGCTCCTGCAGGCAGGCCGGATAATACTCCTTCAGATATGCAGCCAGATCTGCCGCCAGCTCCTGTACCACCAGGATCTGATCGTTCATGGAGCCGATGAAGGCAAGGCGCATTCCCACCTGCTGATCCTCAAATTTGGGCCACAGGATCCCGGGGGTATCCAGAAGCTCCAGCCCCTTATTCAGCCTGATCCACTGCTTCCCCTTCGTCACGCCCGGCTTGTTTCCGGTCTTGGTGCAGGCCCTTCCCGCAAAGGAATTGATGAAGGTGGATTTTCCCACGTTGGGGATCCCCGCCACCATGGCGCGCACCGGACGGTTCAGGATTCCGCGCTTCCGATCCCTCTCAATTTTCTCCCTGCATACCTCCTGCACCGCACCCTGGATCGCCCTCATTCCCTGTCCGGTCTGAGCATTGATCTCCAGCGCACGGATCCCGTGCTCCTCAAACCAGGCCGTCCACTCCCTGTTGCAGACCGGATCCGCCAGATCCGACTTGTTCAGAAGAACCAGCCTGGCCTTATTTTTTCCCATCTCGTCTATATCAGGATTCCTGCTTCCCAGAGGAACCCTGGCGTCCACAAGCTCGATGATCAGATCAATGAGCTTGAGATCCTCCTGCATGGCACGCCGTGCCTTGGTCATGTGACCGGGATACCATTGATAATTCATAATAATCTCCATTTCCAAGCGTAAGCGGCGGGGGCCGGCCTTTCCCTGTTTTCTATCGGATCAGCCCCATATCATGAGAGCCTGACGGCAGACGGAACCAGGCCTCTCCTACGATATGCTCCCCCGATACCGGGCCGATATTCCCGGATCTGCTGTCCTCACTGCTGTTACAGTTGTCCCCCATCACAAAATACTCATCCTCCCCCAGCCTGATCCCATTCTCCGCAATTCCCGCCTCCGAAATCAGATCGTAGGTATCCTCTCCCACCAGCTCTCCGTTCACGTACAGATGCCCGTCCCGGATCAGGACAGTATCCCCCGGACAGCCCACCACCCGCTTCACATAATAATGGGCGTTGGGATTTCCGTTCGGCAGAAAAACCACCACATCCCCTGCCCTGGGTCTGCCAAGCTTGTAGGCAAAACGGTTGATCAGCACACTCTGTCCATTATAAACCGCAGGCTGCATGGACTCTCCCACCACAGCCGTCCTCGTCCCCACAAAATAAACCAGGGCCACTGCCAGAAAGACCGCAATCGCACATCCTGCCAGAACCTGCATCACCTCTGACAGAACAGCCGCATTTATTTTTTTCCTTCTCCGGTAAAAGCTCAGCCCTTTTGTTCTTCTCACTTTTCTCTCCTGTATGTTAAGCCGTGTTTCATTCTAACACAAAACGGAAGGGCGTTTCAATTCTTTTCACAAAGTATTAATAATTCCCGGCAGCTGCCGGCTGCTTTTCACTGTATAAGAGGTGATTCCAGGAGGGCCGTCAAAGCAGGCCTGCGTGTTCTGACCGCAGATATCAAAAAGGGGGCCTCCAGTCCGATCAGACCCTGGGAACCCCTTTTTTACAACTACCTTCTCTATTCAGTTCTTATACTTGCCAAGTCTGCTCCGCTGCATTTCCCAATATTAATCATACAGGTTGGGAGCGATGTCAGGATCTTCCATATTCTCTGCCGTATACCACTGTGCGCCGGTATCCACATCGGACACTGCCTCTCCCTTTGCCGCCTTTACACACAGCTCAACGGTTTTGTAACCGATCTGCAGGGGATCCTGTGTAACTGCACCTGCAAGCCTGCCTTCCTTTACAGCTTCCTTAATCTGAGCTCCAGAGTCAAATGCAACGCCTACAACATCCTTGCCAAGCCTGCCGATATTGGCATCGCCATTAAGCAGGCCTTCGCCGGAGAACTGATTGGAGCCGTAGATGCAGATGGTATCCTTCTTATTTAACAGGTTCTGCGCATCGATTGAGGACAGGGCCGCGTCAACGGAGGCCGGAACCACCACTTCAATGATAACGTCTGCGCCGTCTGTCTTGTTCGCCCATTTATCATGGCCTTCCACAGAAACGGTCTTGCCGTCTGCCTCAATCAGGGCCTTTATCTTATCCACAAAACCGGAGCCCCGGTTTGTGATGGATTCTGAGGTTGCATCCTGATTCATCACTCCGATACGAACAGGCTCTGATGCACCTGCAATGGTTTCCTTGATCAGCGCATAGGTTTCTTCGCCTGCCAGCTCTCCTGCCGCATAGTTGTCGGTGGAGGCGTTTGCAACGATTGCGCCTTCGGGAGCGCCGGGAACTCCTGAGTCAAATCCTACGATAGGAATTCCCTTGGACTGAGCGGTTTTGATACTGTCCATACAGGACTGCGTATCAAGTGCCGCCAGACCGATTGCAGGAGGATTGTTGTTGATCGCGTTGTTCAACATCTGAACCTGCTGTGCAAAATCAGATTCTGTGTTGGGGCCCTGGAAATCGATTTCCACACCATATTCTTCTGCCGCAGTCTCTGCGCCCTGCAGGACGGCCTGCCAGAACTGATGCTGGAATCCCTTGGATACCAGATAGATTTTGCCGATTTCCGCCGTTCCTGCCGCTTCGCTCTCTGCCGGAGCCTGACTTTCTGCCGGAGCCTCAGCCGCGGCCTCCTTGGACGGCTCTGCCGGAGCGGACTCTGGTGTGCTGGCCGGAGCCTCAGCCTTACCGCACGCAGAAAGCATCGCTGCCATGAAAGCTGCTGTTGTCAGAACACGAACAAGTTTTTTCTTCATCATTTTTGTTCCTCCCTTTCGGTTGATATAGTATAAAGGATTCGTTTTCCTTATACTTTCTTTTTCTTGCTGCGATTCATAACATCTACAAACACTGCAAACACCAATACGATACCCGTTGCAATCTGCTGATAATGGGTCTGCAGTCCAATAAACGGAAGTCCTGTCTTCAGCACTGACATAATGAATACGCCCAGAAGCGTACCGGAAATGGTTCCGAAGCCGCCGCTCATGGAAGTACCGCCGATCACGACTCCTGCGATAGCATCCAGTTCCATACCGCCGCCTCCGCCGGGCAGTACCGTTGAGTAGATAGCCGCATAGGCAAGGCCTGCCAGTCCCGCCAGGGTACCGCTGATGATGTAAGCCAGTGTTCTGTATTTTGCCACATTTACACCGGAAAGGCGGGTAGCTTCATAGTTGCTTCCCAGAGAGACGATATAGCGACCCGGCCTTGTTTTATTCAGAACGACTGCTGCCAGTACCGCCACCGCTATCAGGAGGATAAAACCGGTAGGAATGATCATATCTCCTGCATTTACCTTAAAAATCTTTCTGAACCAGCCGTTGGGATCGCCTGTCTGAGGCCATGTCACGCTCTGTGCCTTTGTGAAAACGGAACCGATACCTTTTGAAAGCATCATGGTGCCCAGAGTTGCAATAAAGGGCGGCAGCTTCATATAAGATACCATAAGGCCGTTCATGGTTCCGAAAACCGCACCGATCAAAATACATACGAGCAGTGCTGCCGCAACGGGCACATTATATTTGGTAATCAGCGCACCGGACATCAGCGCCGAACACATCATTACCGTGCCGATTGACAGGTCTATCCCGTCAGAGGTAATCGCAAAGGTAACGCCGATTGCCATCAGACCTATGTAATAAGAGGCCTCAAAAATATTGATCAGAGTAGAGGCGCTCCAGAAGGAGCGGTTAATCAGACCAAATACGATGTACAGAATCACCAGCGCAAGGAATGCTATCAGCTTCTGGGTTCCGATCGCTTTGATAAAAGAATTATCCTTTTTCTTTTCCACTTTCTTTTCTGTATTTGCCACTTTTCCTACCTCCCTGTATTAATCACGAAGCGTCGCCGCATGCATGATTTTTTCCTGCGTTGCCTCCTCAATAGGGATATCCCCGGTCAGGCATCCCTCGCACATTACCAGGATGCGGTCGCTCATACGCAGAATTTCCGTCATTTCAGAGGATATCATGATAATGGATTTGCCCTGACTTACCAGTTCGTTCATCAACTGATAAATTTCACTTTTTGCCCCCACGTCAATTCCCCTTGTAGGTTCGTCAAAAATCAGGATATCACAGTCCCTTGTCAGCCATTTTGCAATAACCACCTTCTGCTGGTTGCCGCCGGACAGGCTCACTGCGGGCGTATCCACACCGGGAGTTTTTGTTTTCAGCTTATCTACATATTCCTCTGCCCTGCTTCCGCATTTCTTTTTGTCAATGAAAATACCCTTCAGGAAATTTTCCAGCGTTGCCAGAACGGTATTGTCTGATACCGATTTGTCCAGAACCAGCCCGAAACGCTTCCGATCCTCCGACAGATAACCGATTCCCGCCTTTACCGCATCGGAGGGAGAGTGGATCTCCACCTTCCTGCCTTTCACATAGATTTCTCCGCTTTCCACAGGATCCGCTCCAAACAGCGCTCTGGCCGTCTCCGTTCTTCCCGCGCCCATCAGGCCTGCCATGCCCAGGATTTCTCCTTTGTGAAGCTCAAAGCTGATATCCCGCACCATCTTTCCTGCGTTTAAGTGCTCCACCTTCAATATCACCGGAGCGTCCTTGGGAACGCTGCTCTTTTCCTTGGGATTTTCAAAGATCACGCGCCCCACCATCATGTTGATGATATCATCCTTGGTGCATTCCTCCGTAACCAGTGTCCCCACATATTCCCCGTCCCGCATAACGGTCACTCTGTCGGTGATCTGCTTGATCTCGTCCATCCTGTGGGAAATATAAACGATGCCCAGCTGCTTCTTCCGCAGGTCACGGATAATCTTGAATAACTCTTCAATCTCCACTTCCGTAAGGGCTGCCGTAGGTTCATCAAAAATAATAACCTTTACATCTCTGGAAATTGCCTTGGCAATCTCGCACATCTGCTGCCTGCCCACCGTCAGATTTTCCATAACCTCCGATGGGTCAATTCTTATGTTCAGTCTTTCAAAAAGCTTTGATGCCTCCTCGTTCATCTTCTTATCGTCAATGAGCCTGCCATTCATGAATTCTCTGCCGATAAAAATGTTCTGGGCTACGGTCAGATGCCCCATCATGTTGATTTCCTGATGCACAATTGCAATACCTGCATCCTGAGCTTCTTTCGGGGTCTGAAATACCACAGGCTTCCCCTCGTATACAATCTCACCCTCATCCTTCTGATAAATACCTGTCAGCACCTTCATCAGGGTTGATTTTCCCGCGCCGTTTTCTCCCATCAGCGCATGGACCTCACCCCTTCTCACTTCGAGATCTACTCCTTTTAATGCATGTACCCCGGGAAATGACTTGTGTATTCCCTTCATTGTCAAAATAACTTCTCCCAATCTTTTCACCTTCCTTTGTTTTCGGGGCTTTGCTGTATTTCTTGATCTGATTATAAAGCCGCCCTGCCACAAACAGAATGAAATATTTTCCAAAAAAAGGTTAAAATCTTACCAAAGTAAAATTTTAACCTTTTTCTCAGTCTTCCGTGAACAAAAACAAAACCTTCTGGTTTTCTTCACTATGTACTTCATCCGCCGATATCAGCTTGGAGCCGGAGTCCACAAACTTCTCTGTTTTCTCTCCATCCAGGATCAGCCTGGCCTGTTCCACCGCAAGATAACCCATAGCGTATGGATTCTGGATAACAATTCCTTCAAACAGCCCGCTCTCCAGATACCTGATCTCCTCCAGAGAACTGTCAAACCCCACCAACTGTATTTTGCTGTCCATTCCACTGTCGATAACCGCCCTTGCCGCACCCACGGCGGAATATTCGTTCAAGCCCGCCACAATATCAATCTGCGGATACTTTTTCAAAAGCCCCTCCATCAGCCCGTATGCCCTGTCATAGTCGGAATCGCAGTACACAACCTCCACAATATTTTTTTCAAATTCTCCGAGGCCTTCCCGTATCCCCTGTTCTCTCTCCTTTGCAGTGGAAGAATCTTTCACATGGCTGATGATGACAATCTGGGAATTCTCCCCCGCCAGGCCGGCAATGTAGCCTCCCTGGAGCCTTCCTGCCGCCCGGTTATCCGTTCCCACAACGGTAATATCATGGTTTCCGTCTACGTCTGAATCTACCAGCACCAGCGGAATTTCCTCTCTGCGGATCAGTTCCACCATCTTCCCGCTCTCCGTACTGCTGGCGGGTACCAGAAGGATTGCGTCCGGTTCCTGGGAAACAGCTTCCTTCACCAGTTTCCACTGATATTCCACATCCGTCTCTTTTGGAGCGCCCACAATCTGAAGCTCCATACCGTACTCCGCCGCAGCCATCCTGGCCCCCTCATAGAGCTGCACCCAAAAGTCCGATTTTTCATCGATGATTTTGGATACCAGAATGACTCTTTCAGGCCCCCTCTCCTTCCTCTGCCCTGCCGCATAAAAAATGAAACCCAGAAGTACAGCGGCGGCAGCGGCCAGAGCAGCGATCAAGCACAGCCTGTTCCGGCTTTTTCTCCTTAATTCCTTCATATAATCCCCTGCTCCCGTCAGAAAACCTTCTTTTCCTGCTCACTATATCCTGCCATGCGGATGGTAACGCGCGTTCCCTCGTCCTTTCTGCTTTGGAAGAAAAGACCATACCCCTCCCCATAGTAGAGCTGGAGCCTCAGCTGCACATTGTAGATACCCACACCGTTCCCCCCTTCCTTCTCATACTGCCGCGACTTATCAAAAATATGAAGCAGCGTATCTTCATCCATACCGGCCCCATTGTCCGAAACACACAGAACAATATCCTCTCCCTCAGAGCGGCCCGTAATCTCAATCAGGCCTTTTCCTCCTTTATTCTTAATTCCGTGATAAATTGCGTTTTCTACAATGGGCTGCATCACCAGATTGACGATCCGCTCATTCAGTATCTGCCCGTCCACATCGATCGTAAACTCCAGCTTATCCTTGTAACGCATTTTCTGGATGATCAGGTAGCTTCTGGTATACTCGATCTCCTTCCACAGAGGAATCATCTCCTCCTCATTGCTGATGCTTTGCCTGAGCAGCTTTGCCAAAGACGCTGTCATCGTCACCACCTCGTCCTTTTTGCCGCTCTCTGCCATCCAGATAATAGAATCCAGCGTATTATACAAAAAATGAGGCTTGATCTGACTCCTCAAAGCTTTCATTTCACTTCGCCGCTTTTGCTGCTGCTCTTTAACGTTTTCCTCCATCAGCTGCCGGATCCTCTCCAGCATCATATTGAAGGAGTTGCTCAGGGAGCCGATTTCATTCTGGGGAATCTTCGTGATCCTGGCCTCCTCAAAATGTCCTTCCTCCGCCTTTTTCATAGAGCTTCGGAGCAGCTGAATCGGCCTTGTCAGCGCGGACACCAGGAATACCGCAAGGGAAATTCCCGCCAAAATCAAAAGCACCGCCGTCAGCAGATAGATTTTCTGGGATTCACCCCGTTTGGGCATCAGGGAAGATAGGGAGACGACACCCACAACACTCCAGCCGGTTTGGTCCGACCATGATTTGGTGTACAGCTTTCTTTCCCCACCCTCTCCCGAAAGGAAATATTCCTCATCACTTTCCATGACCTCCTGCACTTTCTCTGTCATCAGGCCGTGGAACAGCAGCTGCTGTTTGGGATGATAAATAATATTCCCTTCCTCATCCAGAATAAATACATAGCTGTCCGAAGCAAGACTGTTATTTTCACACAGATCGCGCAGAAGCTTATAGTTTAGATCAATAAAAAATACACCGTCCGGTTCTTCGGAGCCTTTTTGATAAATAGGGCGGCACAGCGTCACCACCCACTTATAATTGTCATCAATCACGTACTGTACGTGGGAAGAAGACAAAACAGCCTGCCCCTTTTCCATGGCATCCCAGAGCCAGTCCACATCCTCCAAATGAATATAAGGATTTAAAGTCTCCTCCCCCCTGTTGATGATGAAACGTCCATCTCTTGCAATAACGGCAATATTTGCAATATCCGCCCGTGTATCGATCACCGTCTCAAACTGGGTCAGGATGCTGTTCCTGCTTGCAGGCGCCGATTCCTCTCCCCGCAGGAACTTCTGGATATCAGCGCTGCCGATCACCACGGAAGAAATATTTTTCATATAGCCGATGTAATAATCGATATCGCTGTTGACCTGATTGACAAGTCTGCTGGTATAATCGATGGAATTTTCCAGCACAGTTTCCTCCGTATACTGCAGCGATATATTATAAAATATCATCAGTGTAATCAGGACAAGCGCGGAAAAACATAGAATGATTGACGTTTTTATTGTCTTAAAAGGACTGTATTTCATCTATTCGCTCCATTTTCTTGCATACTCCGATGGAGTCATACCCGTTGCCTTTTTAAATGCGATGCTGAAATAATGGGGATCGCTGAATCCCACCTTCTCAGCGATTTCATAGTTTTTTAAATCGGACATGGCTAAATATTCCTTTGCCTTCTCCATCCGCACACCTGTGAGCACCTCCATAAAGGTTCTCCCGAAGGTTTGTTTAAACAGGCTGGAAAAGCGTGAAGTACTGGTTCCCAGATACACGCAGATTTCCTGCAGTCCCAGATTGCTGTTTCCATAGTTTTCTTCGATATATTCATAGGCTCTGTAGGCGTTTGATACTTCTCCGCCCGCGCCTGCATCCAGAAAGCGGGCCTGATTTTTCACGTAAGCTTGCAGCACATCCATGGCGTCCTCCAGATTGGCCGCCTTTTTCAGTTCCTCTTCGCACTCCGTTTCGCCGCCGTACTGCATTCTCAGAGTATGGAGAAGCTTGTCCGTCCTGCCCTTTACTTTAAGCAGCGCATCTACGGCTTCCTCTCTCCGGTACCCGCTTTTTTTCATCACATCATCCAACTGTCTGCAGTCCTCGGAAAGCCTGTCCAGACTGCACTCCCTTACATGACGGACGAATCTGCCCTGAAGCTCTTCCAGAGCGTTCCCTGTCTCTTTTTCCGATCTTGCTGTGCGGCTGTCTATAATCCTGTTTTCTCCTGCCGTATATCGCTGCAGCATTGCCTGTCCGGCTTCCTCGTAGGAACGATACACCTCCCCAATGGCATTCTGCCACGAACCAAGGGCAATATTTATCTTTAAACGCATAGTTTTATTGACCTGCTCTATGATTTCGCTGCAGATGGTCCTGACGTTTTTCTCCGCCTCCCGGATATCATCGGCCATAAACAAAAGGTACGCTCTATTATCCTTTCCCTGACACGCCTCCCCTCCTCCATACTTTGTCATGATCTCCTGGCAGAGGTTGTAAACGATAAAGGACATCAGCTCCGTCTCCTGCCGGCTTTTTCCATCCAGGCTGTTCTCTCCTGTATACATACTCAGGCACGCCACGCCCGCCATATAATACTGGAAAGAGAATTCGATCCCTGTATTTTTTCTATCCTCCGCACACTCGCTCTCCGTTTTCGTTCCTGTGATCGTATGGCGCAGCGCCTCGGAATGCAAAAGGAGCCGCCCCTTCCTGTAAGCAGCATAAATTTCCTCCTGCTTTTGACGGCTGGCCTGCTCTTCCTTCATTTTTTTCCCCAGTTCAATCAGTACCTCCTTTAATTCAAGGGATGTAATAGGCTTTAAAATATATTCTTCCACACCGTATTTGATCGCTTTTTTTGCATATGCAAAATCATCATACCCACTCAGGATCAAAACCTTTACATGGGGAAGCTTTTCATGTATATAAGCACTCAGCTCCATACCATCCATAAAAGGCATGCAGATGTCCGTCAGCACCACATCCACCTGATTTTCATGCAGAAAATCGTATGCCTCCCTGCCATTTTCACAGGTTCCCACCAGTTCATATCCCAAAGCCTCCCACGGAATGATTTCACTGATGCTCTCCCTGATCAACGCCTCATCATCCACAAACAGTATCCTGTACATAAAATCCCCCCCAAGATATTACAGCTTCCGGAGCACGGAACGGATGCCCCGCCTCTCATACGGCTTCCCGTTTCCATTATGTCTGCCAAACAGCTTTTTGAAAGCGCCGCCGGTCCCGCTTCATGCACGTTCCAGTTTCACCATAACATGCTAAAGGTCTGTTGTAAAGAACACCTGTAAATTCTTCCATGTCCGCCATATATCGGTTTTCCCTCTGTACACAAAAAGAGACAGCCACCGCCGTGACTGCCTCCCAATCTGACCAGATTATTTTACCAGCTCTTTTACCTTGGCTCTCTTGCCGACTCTGCCTCTCAGGTAGTTCAGCTTTGCCCTTCTTACTTTACCCTTTCTGACAAGCTCAACCTTCTCCACGTTAGGGGAATGAAGGGGCCACGTCTTCTCAACGCCTACGCCGTTGGAGGACTTTCTTACGGTAAAGGTTACTCTGCTTCCGCCGCCCTGTACCTTCAGGACAACACCCTCAAATACCTGTACTCTCTCTCTGTTTCCCTCTTTGATCTTGCCGTATACCCTTACGGTATCTCCAACATGAACCTCAGGAGCCTCCTGTCTGAGCTGCTCTGCTTCGATTGACTGAATGATCTCGTTCATTGCTTTTCCTCCTTGTAATGGATGTTCTTAATACATTTCCTGTAACAGAGGACCATCTCTTTTTCCGCAACATTAGTACTATAGCATATGGGAAGGGGAAAAGCAAGCAGAATTTCCCTACGAAATCCAATAAACCCTTCCCTGGGCCCGCCTCAGTCCCAGCTTCTTCTGCAGTGCCTCGGAGGGTTCATTTCCCAGAAATACCTGACAGAAGGGCGTCCATCCCCTTTCCAGAAAAAAGCGGATCAGATACTGCTCCAGGGCTTCGCCAATGCCCCGTCTGCGGTACTGAGGCAGTACCTCCAGCATTCCCATGCCGCCCTCCCGGTGGAATCCGGCAAAGCCGGCCAGCCCTCCTTCTACAAAGGCTCCGAACAGGGCCCCCGCGCCGATCCGCTCCTGTATATCCTCCAGGGAATAAATATCGTGATGGGGATAGCCGGCATACACTTCCTCCGCCGCTTCTGCCGTCAGGGGGCGGATCTCATATTCCTGCATACCCGGCGTTTTCTCCGGCGGCCGCTTTCTGGTATAAACAAACTGGGTGCAGGCGCTCACGTAATTTCTTCCAAACCGCCGGCTGATGCTGTCCCGCAGGAAATCCTGATGGACGGAAAACAAAAGCTCCTTCTCTTCCCTGGGAACCAGGGACAGCAGGCGTTCCCCCATATCCTCGTCTGCCGCAGAGGCCATCCAGGCCCCGCTTGGCTCGTCAAAAAGCAGGACGCCGTTCTCATCTGCATGAAGGAGCCTGGCCTGGTCTCTGCTAAGCACCTCCAGCATATCTGCGTGGGCCAGCTTATTCTTCATCAGATAATTCAGCGCTCTCTGCTTCCTGGTAGCCCGTTCATACAGATCGGGACGTCTCAGCCTGGTGCGCTCCCTGGACTGCTCAAGCCTCCAGGCCTCCACCTTTGCGTGATCCCCGGACAGGAGCACCCCGGGAACCTCCATCCCTCTCCATATCTTTGGTCTGGAGTACTGGGGATATTCCAGCAGATTATCATGGAAGGATTCAAATTCCGCAGATTCCTCATTTTTCAGCACTCCCGGCACCAGGCGGGAAATGCAGTCGATCATTACCATTGCCGGCAGCTCGCCGCCGGTAAGGACATAGTCCCCGATGGAAACGTAGTCGGTGACCACGCTGGCCAGCGCTCTCTCGTCGATCCCCTCATAATGGCCGCAGAGGAAAATCAGATCCTCCTCCTTCGCCAGCTCCTCCGCCATGGCCTGGCTGAACACCTGCCCCTGGGGCGTCACGTAGATCACCCTGGGCCTGCCTGCTTCCGGCCGCCGGGTGCGGATGCGCTCCTCTACCGCCTGACAGGCGTCATACACAGGCTGAGCCTGCATCAGCATGCCCGCTCCGCCGCCGTATGGGTAATCGTCCACCTTTTTATGCTTATTCTGCGTGTAATCCCGGATGTTTACCGCCTCCACGCTGATCCTTCCGCTCTGAACCGCCCTGCCCAGAATGCTCTCGGAGAGCCCCGGCAGCACCATATCAGGAAAAAGGGTCAGGATATGAAAATTCATACCGCTGCTCATGACTTTTTCCCCTCGTTCAGCTCCAGCAGGCCGGGAAGCAGATGCACCCTCATCCTGGCCGCCTCCACATCCACCTCCAGGATACAGTCCCGGATGGCAGGGATCAGAAGGCTTTTTCCATCCTCCATGGTCACATCATACACATCGTTTGCTCCGGTCTGGATCACATCCTTCAATGTTCCAAGTGCCTTTCCGTCCTCATTCTCCACGGTCATGCCGATCAGATCCGCTATGAAATACTCGTCTTTTTTCAGCTTCACCGCATTTTCCCGCGTCACATACAGTCCCACCTGGCGCAGCCTTTCCACATCGCTGATGTCATCCATTCCCTTGAATTTCAGGATCACGAACTGCTTGAAGAACTTTACGCTCTCCACCTCTGCCTTCCGCTGCCCCTTCTTTTCATCCAGGATCACTTCTTTGAGCTTCTTAAAGCGCCCGGGGTCGTCGGTGGTGGGGAAAACCTTCACCTCGCCCTTCAGGCCATGGGTCGATGTTATAATTCCTACCTGCAAAATCTTTTCCATAGCTTTCGTCTTACCCTTCCGCCATTGTATAAGTATAAAAAGTGTGTGTCCTGACGCACACCCGCGCCGAGCGCGATTGCCGTCAGGCAATGTCTTCCTCCCGCGCGAGTGCGCATCCACAGCGGAGCGTCCTTTTTTATACAATAGGAAAGGAACTTTCCTATTGTATAAAAAAGTGTGCGCCAAGGCGCACACTCCTATGTCAGCATCAGATGATTTCCACATCCACCTGTTTTTTCTCTCCAAGCGCCGCTGCTTTCACAACCGCACGGATCGCCTTGGCGATACGGCCCTGTTTGCCGATCACCTTACCCATATCGGAAGAGGCAACGTGAAGTTCAACCGTTATGTTTCTTCCTTCCTCCTTCTCCGTAACCACCACTTCCTCCGGGTTGTCAACAAGTGCTTTTGCAATCACTTCAACCAGTTCTCTCATGACTATACCTCCCGCATTCCGCAGGCAGCGCATGTTATTTCTCGATTCCTGCTGCCTTGAAGATCTTGCTTACAACCTCGGTAGGCTGTGCGCCGTTGTTCAGCCACTTCTTTGCCAGCTCCTCGTTTACCTTGAACTCGCTGGGATTTTTGGTGGGATCATAGGTGCCGATCTCCTCGATGAATCTTCCGTCTCTGGGAGATCTGGAATCTGCCACGATAATCCTGTAGAAAGGAGCCTTCTTCTGTCCCATTCTTCTTAATCTGATCTTTACTGCCATTTTTGTTTACCTCCAAACGTCTTTTGAAATAATTAATTTATGAAAAAGGAAGTCTGAACTTACCCTTTTTTCCTCCAAAACCTCCCATCAGTCCGGGAAGCTGCTTCATCATCTTCTGGCTCTGCTCAAACTGCTTGATGAAGCGGTTGACGATACTGATATCCACACCCGCGCCCTTTGCGATACGGTGCTTTCTGCTGGGATTGAGCAGCTTTGGATTGCGCCGCTCCGCAGGGGTCATGGACAGAACGACAGCCTCCATCCTAGCCAGCTGCTTCTCGTCGATCATGGACTCCAGCTCCGCGCTTTTCCCGCCGATGCCGGGCATCATGCTCAGGATGCTTCCCAGGCCGCCCATATTTCGCATCTGCTTCATGCTCTCCAGGTAATCCTCAAAATCGAATTTCCCCTTCTTCATGCGGGAGGCCATCTCTTTTTCCTTCTCCGCATCCAGATCCATGCTGGCCTGTGCCTTGTCGATCAGGGAAAGCACATCTCCCATGCCAAGAATACGGCTGGCCATCCTGTCCGGGTAGAACTGCTCCAGATCGGTGAGCTTCTCCCCCGTTCCCACGAAAAGAATGGGCTTCCCGGTTACGGCCTTGACGGAAAGCGCCGCGCCGCCTCTGGTGTCTCCGTCCATCTTGGACAGGATCACACCGTCCACGCCCACCTTCTCGTCAAACTCCTTCGCCACGTTCACCGCATCCTGTCCGGTCATGGCGTCAACCACCAGAAGGGTCTGATGAACCTCTATGTCCTGTTTGATCTCAACAAGCTCCTGCATCATCTCTTCGTCGATGTGCAGGCGGCCGGCCGTATCAATGATCACCAGGTTGTTGCCGTTCTTACGCGCATGCTCCAGACCGGCCCTGGCAATATCCAGAGGCCTCACCTTCGTTCCCATGGAAAAGGAATCCACACCCTGCTTCCTGGCATTAATCTCCAGCTGCTCAATGGCCGCCGGACGATACACATCGCAGGCGATCAGCAGCGGCTTCCTGCCCTTCCGCTTGAATACTCCCGCAAGCTTGGCCGCGGCAGTAGTCTTACCGGCACCCTGAAGGCCGCACATCATGAGAACGGTGGTGGATTTACCCGGCTGAAGGGCAATCTCCGTGGTTTCGGAGCCCATCAGCGCCGTCATCTCCTCGTTTACGATCTTAATCACCATCTGTCCGGGATTCAGACCGTTCATCACGTCAGCGCCGATAGCGCGCTCCTCCACGCTCTTTACAAACTTCTTCACCACGCGGAAGTTCACGTCCGCCTCCAGAAGGGCCATCTTCACTTCCTTCAGCGCCGTTCTGACGTCCGCCTCAGTCAGCCGCCCCTTTCCCCGGAGACTTTTAAATACATTCTGCAGTTTGTCGGTCAAGCTTTCAAATGCCATATTTTCCTAATCCTCTGAGCTTATGATGCTCTCTGGGCTTACGTTCTCCGGGCTTCCGCCCTCACAGCTCCCGCATGATCTCGTCTGCCAGCTTCCGGATGCTTTCTTCTCCTGAGAGCTGCTTGATCTGCTCCAGCTTCTGCCGGATCGAGCGGAAGCGTTCCATCAGATGAAGCTTGTTTTCATATTCTTCCAGGCTTCTGTCGCACCGCCTGATCAGATCATGAACGCCCTGCCTGCTGATGCCGGCCTCCTGGGCAATCTCGCTTAGAGACATGTCGTTGAATACCGCATCCTCGTAGATCCGCCGCTGGTGGTCGGTGAGAAGTTCTCCGTAAAAATCGTATAACAGTCCCTGTTCGACTATTTTCTCCATATTTCCTCCGGCCTGTCTGGCTGCTTGTCTGCCGGCTGCAACATGTATCCTACTATATTTGGGCGGGGGTGTCAAGTATTTTTTCTTTACAGCAGCAGTAAAAAAACAGGGCGTTTGAGGCTACCGTGAACAGCCCCCCCGTCCGCTCCGCCTTTTCTTCCGGGAGGCTTGCGGAGGGGAGAAGGTCTGAATGTAGTCCTGCCGGATCGCTGTCACATCCTGGGAAAGAAACGCAGCTGCACGTTCCTGTTCGGAAGCCTGCTCCGGAAAAAAGGATGCAAATTTCTGTGCCAGCTGTTCTTCTTTTTCATGCAGTTTAAGCGTGCCTTCGTATCCAATCAGTTCTTTCAGCACAGCAGTGAACTCCTTGTACCGATCCTCCCGGATCTCCAGATCGACTTTCGTTTTGGCAGTCATGCCGTTAAGATAAAGCACCTTCAGGGTTGTGCTGCTCCCTGTCCGGTTCATTGTGACCCATAAAGCCAGCTTTTTTGAGAGCAGCTTCCCGCCAATCAGCATCCAGTTCCGGCTTCGGTAAATTTCCAGGTACTTTTTCATGGTCTCATCTTCAAACTCTATTGGTTCAAAGTGTTCTCCATCCAGCAGCTCCTCCATCTGCCGTCTGCCAAGAAGCTGATTCAGCACCGGTATGTTCCGGTAAGGCGTACATACATAGCGTCTCATTTTCTGAAACAAAGTCACGACCAGAACCGTTGTGCCAAGTAAAAACAGGAAAAGCTCCCCGTCCATTTCAATCCTTCCGGCCGCCGTTACCCAAATGCCACGCAGAACCAGCACAACGCCAAAGCCCCACAGTCCGAAAACCAGCAGCCTTTTCAGCGGCTGAAAATGAATCCACTCGATGATCCGCGCCTGCCGTCTGCCGCTCATAGGTTCCTCACGCAGAAGCCGGCGGGCGATCCACTGGTTCAAAAGCGGTGGAGTCCATGCAATTCCAAACAGGAAAACTGTAATACCGGCATAAAGGGCAATCCCGATCCATCCAATATCCAGATAAGACTCCAAAAGCAGAAGAAGGATAATCGGCAGAATCAGGATAAGAAAAAGCGGTAAAAATGTTTTTCTGCTCCCCTTCCGGAGATTCAGGTCATCCAAAGCGGAAGTGGCGCAAAGGGCAAAAATCATCACAGCCGACATCCCGCCGGACACCCAGGTTTTACGGTCACCGAAGCGCATCACATGCCTGACTTTGTGCATACCCGGAAATTTCCCGGTAATACCCGCATAGAGACAAAACCCCAAATAAGTCAGAGCCAACAGCGCCCCTGTCAGCTTCAAAATTGTTTTTCCTGAAGGCCTTCGTTTCTTCATTTTCGTCGTTTGAATCAGCATAGTATGCTTTCTTTTATCAGATATTTACATTATTATTGGCAATTTCGGAAGGTGTCTGGGGCTGCTGATCCGCATCCCGTCCGTCATTCAGGATCTCCATAAACTCTTCCCCTGTGATCGTCTCCTTCTGGTACAGATACTGGGAGAGCTCATCCAGCTTCGCCCGGTTGTCTTTAAGGATCTGCGCCGCCTTCTCATGCTGCGCCCGCACCAGCTCCACCACCTTCTCGTCAATCCGCTTCTGGGTTTCGGCGGAGCAGGTAAGGGAGGAATCGCCTCCCAGGTACTGATTGGTCTGCACCTCCATAGCCACCATGTCGAATTCCGGGCTCATGCCGTAGCGGGTGATCATGGAGCGGGCGATCTTTGTCGCCTGCTCAATATCATTGGAGGCTCCCGTAGTCACGGAGCCGAAGGCCTCCTCCTCTGCCGCCCGTCCCCCGGTAAGGGTTGCGATCTTGTTTTCCAGCTCCTCCTTATTCATCAGATAGTGATTGCCTTCCTCCACCTGCATGGTGTAGCCCAGGGCTCCTGAGGTTCTGGGAACGATGGTAATTTTCTGCACTGGGGCAGAATTGGTCTGTCTGGCTGCCACCAGGGCATGGCCGATCTCATGGTAGGCCACTACCAGCTTTTCCCTGTCCGTGAGGATGGCGTTCTTTTTCTGATAGCCTGCGATCACCACCTCGATGCTCTCCTCCAGATCCGCCTGGGCCGCAAAGGTCCTGTGATCCCTGACGGCCCGCAGGGCCGCCTCATTGACGATGTTTGCAAGCTCCGCTCCCGATGCGCCGGAGGCCATCCTGGCGATCTTGTTGAAATCCACGTCGGATGAGATTTTGATTTTCCTGGCATGAACCTTCAGGATGTCCTCCCTCCCCTTCAGGTCGGGAAGCTCCACAGGCACGCGCCGGTCAAACCGGCCGGGGCGCAGAAGGGCAGGATCCAGGGATTCCGGCCGGTTGGTGGCAGCCAGGATGATCACGCCGGTATTCCCCTCAAAGCCGTCCATCTCCGTCAGCAGCTGGTTCAGGGTCTGCTCCCGCTCATCGTTTCCTCCCATCTGGCCGTCCCTCTTCTTGCCGATGGCGTCGATCTCGTCGATGAACACGATACAGGGAGCCTTTTCCTTGGCCTGCCTGAACAGGTCGCGCACCTTGGAGGCGCCCATGCCCACGAACATTTCCACGAATTCAGAGCCGGACATGGAGAAGAAAGGAACGTTTGCCTCGCCGGCCACTGCCTTGGCCAGCATGGTTTTTCCGGTCCCGGGAGGGCCCACCAGAAGGAGCCCCTTAGGCATGGAGGCGCCGATCTCCCGGTACTTCTCCGGGCTGTGCAGGTAGTCCACGATCTCTGCCAGGTTTTCCTTGGCCTCATCCTCCCCCGCCACATCGGAAAATTTGATTCCCTCGGAGGATTTCACATAGATCTTGGCGTTGCTTTTTCCCATGCCGAACATCATGGAATCCTTGCCGCCCGCCTTCTCCATCAGCTTGCGGGACATGAACTGGCCGATTCCGATGAAAAGGATGAGGGGCAGGATCCAGGAAAGAAGAAAACCCAGAATAGGCGAGGTCTGTTCGATCTCTTCCCCGAAAAAGGGGACGCCTGCCTCATAAAGCCTGTCCGTCAGCTGCGCATCCTCCACCATGGCGGTTTTGTAAATCTTCTTTTCTTCCTTGTCAGTAAACAGGATGGAATTGCTCTGCTCCTGTATCTCCACACGTCCTATCTTCCCTTCCTCCGTCATGGTAATGAAGGTGCCGTAATCCACTCTGGTGATCTGGCGTTCCAGAATCGACGGCATGGCCAGGGCATTGAACAGCATCAGGCAGATCAGCACGATACCATAATAGAAGATCAGCGGTTTTCTCGGTTTTTTTACTTCATTCATATCTGTTCCTCCTTCGTCCTTCTCCCCTTCTCACAGCTTCTCGCTGAAAATATCCTTGTAGCCCTCTCCGTAGATCTCCGTAGCGCTGGAGACGATCATAAATGCCAGCGGATCCTCCTCCTTCACGATCTCCTCCGCCTTGGGGGCGATGGTGTTTCGCATCACACAGAGAACCACCTGCTTCTCGCTGTTACTGAAGGCTCCTTTTCCCTGTAAATAAGTAGCTCCCACGTCCAGCTCCTTCAAAAGCCTGGCCGCAATCCTGTTGGAGCAGTCGCTGATGATGAAAAGAAGCTTTGCCTCGTCCCTTCCATAGAGCACGGCATCAAACATGAAGCAGTTGGCCACCACCGCAACGACCGCGTACATGATGGTGTCGATATCGTCGAATACCAGAAGGGAGGCAGCCACGATCAGAAGATCTGTAATGAAAAAAAGCCTGCCCGTGCGAAGGTGCTTAAATTTCAGCCGCAGGAACTTGACGATAATGTCCGTCCCTCCCGTGGTGGCTCCCGCCTTGAAGATCATCCCCATACCAATGGCCATAATGATGCCTCCCGCAAGGGCTGCCAGAAGGGGATCCGTGGTCAGCACCGGGAATCTGGCCCAGAAATTGGTAAATACCGAGCACATGAAGGTGGCGTATACGGTGGACACCAGGAAGCGGAAACCAAATTTCCACAAGCCTGCGGCCAGGATAGGAACATTGATTAGAAGCATTCCCGTTCCGGTGGCAAGCCCGGTAAAACGGTTGATGATCACCGCTACACCAGTCACGCCTCCTGGAGCCAGATTGTTGGGATCCAGAAACAGACTGATGCTGATCCCGTAGATGCAGGAGGCTGCCGTGATAACCAGATAATCCAGGATTCTTTTTAATAATGCTTTCTTATTGATAGATTCCGCCATTTCACTCTCCATATTTTCATGATCCCTGACAGGCGCATATGTTACTTTGTTTCCAGTGCCGCCCCGGCTCTTTTCTCTTTCCTGCATTCCGGCAGGCGTCTCAGATTTAGCTTTCCCCTTTTGCCCTGGTTCATCCCTCTTTTCCCCTGCGCAAAACCGGACGGCCGCGGTCAGAGATTGGTGCTTACGCTTTTGGGCTGATACCCTTCCCGCTCCAGCGCCGCCAGGATCTGGTTCTTATGTTCCGTTCCGAAGGCTTCCAGCGTGATCCTCAGCTCCACAGCCGCGCTTCTGTTGATGGAGATGAACTGGTTATGCTCCAGCTTGATCACGTTTCCGCTCTCCTTAGCAATCACATCCGCCACCCTGGACAGCTCGCCCGGCTTGTCGGGCAGGCGGACGGATACGGTAAAGATCCTGTCGCGGAAGATAAGACCATGCTGAACCACGGAGGACATGGTGATCACGTCCATATTTCCGCCGCTGATGATGGAAACCACTCTCTTGCCCTTCACATCCAGATGCTTTAAGGCGGCTATGGTGAGCAGGCCGGAGTTCTCCGCAATCATCTTATGATTTTCCACCATATCCAGGAACGCGGTCACCAGCTCCTCGTCCTCCACGGTGATGACCTGATCGATATTCTGCTGAATGTAGGGAAAAATCCGGCTGCCCGGTGTTTTCACCGCCGTGCCGTCCGCAATGGTGCTGACAGAAGGCAGGGTGGTCACCTTGCCTGCCTTTAAGGATTCCTGCATACAGTTTGCTCCCGCAGGCTCTACCCCGATTACCCGGATCTTGGGATTCAGCATTTTGGCCAGGGTGGATACGCCCGTTGCCAGGCCGCCTCCTCCGATAGGAACCAGCACATAATCCACCAGAGGAAGCTCTTTGAAAATCTCCATCATGATGGTTCCCTGCCCGGTGGCCACGGTGAGATCGTCAAAGGGATGGATGAAGGTGTAGCCGTTCTCCTCCGCCAGCTCGTAAGCCTTGGCGCATGCCTCATCGTACACATCGCCGTGAAGCACCACCTGGGCGCCATATCCCTTGGTACGGTTCACCTTCATCAGAGGCGTGGTGGTGGGCATCACAATTACCGCCTTACAGCCGTAGGCCTTGGCCGCATAGGCCACGCCCTGGGCATGATTTCCCGCAGAGGCTGTAATCAGCCCTCTGGAGCGTTCCTCCTCAGAGAGGGTGCTGATCTTGTAGTAGGCCCCCCTCAGCTTGTACGCCCCGGTCAGCTGCATGTTCTCCGGCTTAAAGTAGACCTTGTTCCCGGATTGGCTGCTGAAATATTCGCTGTAGATCAGCTTCGTCTCCTGGGTCACACGCTTTACCGTCTCGGAGGCCTCCTCAAACTTTTCCAGGGTGAGATACCTGCTTTCCTCTTTTTCATTCACGTCCATCTTCTTCCTCCTGCATCTTCACATCAAACAGTGCGTTTACAAACTGGTCAGGATCAAATTTCTGCAGATCCTCCATGGACTCGCCCACACCGATGTACTTTACCGGAACGTTCAGCTCCGACTGAATCGCCACGGCAATGCCTCCCTTGGCGGTTCCGTCCATCTTGGTAAGGATAATCCCCGTCAGATCCGCCACCTCGCCGAACTCCCTTGCCTGGGCCAGGGCATTCTGCCCCGTGGTACCGTCCAGCACCACCAGATTTTCCCGGTGTGCGTCAGGAAATTCACGGTCGATGATGCGGTTCATCTTCCGAAGCTCCTCCATCAGGTTCTTTTTGTTGTGAAGCCGGCCGGCCGTGTCGCACAGAAGCACGTCCACATGCCTGGCCCTGGCTGCATTCACCGCATCAAACACCACGCTGGCAGGGTCTGAGCCCTCCGCTCCGCCGATCATATCCACACCGGCCCGGCTGGCCCAGCCCGCAAGCTGTTCGCCAGCCGCCGCCCGGAAGGTGTCCGCGGCTGCGATCAGCACCCTGCGTCCCTGTCCCTTCAGCATGCCCGCAAGCTTGCCCACCGATGTGGTCTTGCCCACGCCGTTCACGCCGATCACCAGGATCACCGACTGCTTCCGCTCAAACTCATAGGCGGTCTCCCCCACCTGCATCTGTTCTCTGATGCTGTCGATCAGAAGCTGCCTGCAGGCTCCGGGGTCCTTGATGTGCTGCCGCTTCACCTGCTCCTTCAGACGCTCCAGGATCTGGGAGGTGGCGTTCACGCCGATGTCTCCCATAATCAGGATTTCCTCCAGCTCCTCATAAAAATCCTCGTCAATGGCGGAGAAACCGCTGAATACGGAATCAATGCTGTTGACGATATTGTTCCTGGTCTTGTTCAGCCCTTCCTTTAATCTGGCAAAAAAGCCTTTTTTTTCTTCGCCCATTCCCTGTCCTCACTTTTTCTAATTCGTTTCTGTTTACTGGCAAGCCAGTAAACAGGAACTTTCGCGGGCCTATTGAAAGTTTTTGCTTCGCAAAAGAGGCCCGCTCACTCCTGAATTATGTTCTCACGCCTCAAACGGCGAGCGTTTGAGGCTGCTGTGAACAGAAACTCTAATCCGTCAGTTCCTTATCGATCAGGCTCACGCTCACCAGCGTGGATACGCCTTTCTCCTGCATGGTAATGCCATACAGTCTGTCCGCCCGTTCCATGGTTCCCCTTCTGTGGGTGATCACAATGAACTGGGTATCCCTGGTCAGCTTGTGCAGGTAGGCCGCAAAACGGCCCACGTTGCTGTCATCCAGCGCCGCCTCGATCTCGTCCAGCAGACAGAAGGGGGAAGGTTTTAGGTTCTGGATGGCAAACAGCAGGGAAATGGCGGTGAGCGCCTTCTCCCCGCCGGAAAGCTGCATCATATTCTGCAGCTTTTTGCCCGGAGGCTGCGCCGTAACGCAGATGCCTGCTTCCAGGATGTCCTCATCCTCCTGCAGCGTAAGCGTCCCTTTTCCGCCTCCGAACAGCTCCTTGAATACCTTGTCAAATTCTTTTCCGATCTGGGCAAATTTTTCCCTGAACTGCTGCCTCATGGCCTCGTCCAGCTCCAGGATAATACCCTGCAGGGTCTTTTCCGCCTCCACCAGATCATCGTGCTGTTCCTTTAAGAAGGTAAAACGCTCCATCAGGTTCTTATAATCCTCGATGGCGTTCACGTTCACATCCCCCAGCTTCCGGATCTGTTCCTTCAGCGAAGCGGCCTCCTTTTTCATGGCGGCCAGATCGGAAAGCTCCCGGCGTCTCAACTGAGCGGCGCTTCCCAGGGTCAGCTCATATTCTTCCCACATGTAGTTGACCTGGGCTTCCGACGCCTCCTCCAGCTTCTCCCTTCTGGCATTCAGCCTGTAGGTTTCCTTATCCAGGCCGGAAAGCTGCTCCGCCAGGCTCTCCCGGTCGGAAAAGAATTGCTTCTGTCTGGAGGAAAGCTCCTCCCTGCGCTCCTGATCCGCCCTCAGCTGCTCCTGTCCCTGGCTGCTGGTCTCTCCTGAGCCTGCGATCTGTTCCCTGAGGGATCGGATCTTTTCTTCCTTTTGGAGAATTTGTTCCGCATTCCCGGCAAGGCCCTGGAGGATCTCCTCCAGCTCCCTCCTGCGCCGTTCCAGCCCTTCCTCCACACGCTCCAGGGTGGTCTGCTCAAAGCCCTGCTTCTGCAGGAGCCTTTCCGCCTTCACCTCCCACTCGGATACTTTGGCGGCCTGCGCGCTCTCCTGGGCGCGGATGCGGTCCAGCTCTGCCCTGGCCAGCTCGATCCTGTCTCCAATCTCCTTCTCCAGTTCCTCGGATCTGGTGAGCTGAACGCGGATCTGCTCCTTGCTGATCCGTATCTCTTCAAGCTGTGCGGCGATCTCCTGCTGGCTGGCGGCCAGGGAATCGTATCCCGCCTCGGTCTGCTCCTTCTTCGCCCTGGCGGCCTCCACATTAAGGCGGGCCGTATTCTGATGGATGAAGGCCTGCTGGAGGCTGCTCTTCACCTGTTCCAGCTCCATACGCAGGCTGTTCCTCCGCCTCTTGGTCTCCTCAATGGCGTTTAACAGTTCATCTACCTCCCGCAGGGTTTCCTTTACCTTTGCCTCCAGCTCTCCGATCTCTCTCCGGCGTCCCAGAAGATTGCTTCCATTGCGGAAAGCTCCGCCGCTGATGGCTCCGCCCGGGGTGAAAAGCTCTCCCTCCAGCGTCACCATGCGCAGGCTGTAGCCCGTCTTTCTGGCCAGACGCACCGCATTGTCCACGTCATCCACCACCAGGATCCGGCCCAGCAGGGAGGCCGCCACATCCCGGTAACGCTCCTCCACCTGCACCAGGCTGTCCGCCAGGCCCAGAACGCCCGGCTCCGAGAGAAGCTGTGGCTGGCCGAACTCCCGCCTGTTCCGGATGCTGGTGAGGGGAAGGAAGGTGGCCCGGCCGCCCTTGGTGCTTTTCAGGTAAGCGATCATCCTCTTGGCCGTCTCCTCCGTATCCGTCACAACGTTCTGGATACTGCCGCCCAGGGCGGTTTCGATGGCTGTCTCGTATTTTTTCTCCACCTTCAGAAGGTCCGCCACCACTCCGATGATGCCGGGGGTATCCTCCCTGCGCTCCATCACCCGCTTCACGCTTCCTCCGTAGCCCTCGTAGCGCTCCGTCAGATTGGTGAGCGCATCCAGCCGGGACTTCTCCTGATGGTAGACCACCTGGGTATCCCTCAGCCTCTGATCCTTCCCGGCCAGCTCCTCCCGGATTGCTGCAAGCTTTTCCTCCAGCAGGCTCTGGGAGTCGTTCAGGTCGGCGATTTTGGCGCACACCTGCTGAAACTCCCCCTCCAGGGCGCGGATATTCTCCTCCTGCTCCGCCTCGTCCGATTTGGCCCGCAGCAGCCTGGAATTCAGCTCCGCCTTCCTGATCTGCACCTGCTCCAGCATGGTGTCAAACCGTCCCAGCTTTGACCTGACGGCGGCGCGCTCATTCAGCTCCCGGATGATGGTATTCTTCCCTTCCTCCATCTGGGCATTCAGCTCGTCCATCCGCGCCTGAATGGACGCAAGAAGCGCACCGTCCTCCTGCCTGGCAGCCTGAATGCGGTTCAGCTCCTCCTCCGTCTTTTCTTTTTCCGCAAGGCTCCTGCCCCGCTCTGCCTGCCTGCTTCGGATCTCGCCGGTAAGCGTCTCCTGCCGGTTCTTCAGATGAGCCTCGTTTCCTCTGGCGGAATTGATCTGCTCCTTCAGAACGTTGATCTCTCCCTCCAGCCTGCCCCGCAGCATACCCTCATCCGCCAGAAGGGTGCGTTCCTCCTCGATCCTCTTTTCCAGCTCCTCCAGCTCCTCCTGAAGCCTGCCGTACTCCTCCTTCGTCTGTTCGTATCTCAGACTGGTCTGCTCCAGATCCCTCTTAGCGTCCGCATACTGCTCTCCCACCTGGGCAAGCTCCTGGCTGAGGCGTTCATTTTCCAGAAGAAAAACGTTCACGTCCAGCTCCTTCAGCGACTCCCGGTATTTCAGATAGACCCTGGCCTTTTCGGACTGGCGCTCCAGCGGCCCCACCTGCTTTTCCAGCTCGGAGAGGATGTCGTTTACCCGCAGAAGGTTCTGCTTCTCCTCCTCCAGCCGCTTCTGGGCAACCGCCTTGCGCCGCTTGAACTTCACGATCCCCGCCGCCTCATCAAAAAGCTCCCTGCGCTCCTCCGGCCGTCCGCTTAAAATCCTGTCGATCTGACCCTGGCCGATGATGGAATAGCCCTCCTTGCCGATTCCGGTGTCATAGAAAAGCTCGTTCACATCCTTCAGCCTGCAGGGCGTACCGTTCAGCAGATATTCGCTCTCCCCGGAACGATAGATCCGCCTGGCCACCGTCACCTCATCATAATCCACAGCCAGCTTGTGATCCGAATTGTCCAGGGTAATGGCCACATAGGCGCAGCTCATGGGCCTGCGGATCTCGGTTCCCGCAAAGATCACGTCCTGCATGGACGCGCCGCGCAGCTGCTTCACTCTCTGTTCTCCCAGCACCCAGCGCACCGCGTCCGCCACGTTGCTCTTTCCGCTGCCGTTAGGCCCCACGATCCCGGTGATCCCATTATGAAATTGAAACACGATCTTGTTGGCAAAAGATTTAAAGCCGTGTATCTCAATGCTCTTTAAATACATGGTGTCCTCACCTTTTTTCGTCCGTGGTCCTGCGCAGGAAAAGAATGGCCTGATAGGCGGCCTGCTGCTCCGCCGCCTTCTTGGTGCGCCCGCTGCCGCTGCCTGCCTCTTTTCCGTCGATCAAGGCCTTCACCTGGAATTCCTTGTCGTGATCCGGCCCCTTCTCTCCGGTCAGTTCATAGGTCAGAAGCGCGCCGGGCATGGTCTGCACCATTTCCTGCAGGATGGTCTTACTGTCATAGAAAAGGATCTTGTTCTCCAGATCAGAAAGGATGAACCGGTGGATGTAGCTCTTTGCCGCCTCAAACCCGCCATCCAGGTACAGGGCGCCGATCAACGCCTCCATCACATCCGAGATGATGGAGTCCCGCTCCCTTCCTCCGGTAGCCTCCTCGCCACGGCCAAGGAGAATGTATTTTCCGATTTCCAGATCCCTGGCACAGTAAGCCAGGGCAGGCTCACAGACCATAGAGGAACGCAGCCTGGTCAGCTTTCCCTCCGGCATCTGGGGATTCTCCCGGAACAAAAACTCGCTGGAAACCAGCTCCAGCACCGCATCCCCCAGAAACTCCAGACGCTCATAGTCCTCCAGCCGGTTGATCTTCTGCTCATTGGCAAAGGAGCTGTGGGTCAGGGCCTGGCGCAGCAGCTTTTTATTCTGAAACGGATATCCGATTTTTTTCTCCAGTTCTTCCAGATTATTTCTCACTTTTCTCCCGGCCCTTTCCGCAGCTCTGGATCAGGGCCACCGCCTCCTTCACCGTGCTGATCTTCTCCACATCCTCCGGGGAAATCTCAATGCCGAACTCCTCCTCTATTCCCATCACGATCTGGAAAATATCCAGAGAATCCGCGCACAGATCGTCCACAAAGGTAGTTTCCTCCGTAATCTCCCTCGTGTCCACGCACAATACTTCCGCCACGATTTTTTTCAGCCTGTCAAGCTCCATATCCTTTGTCCTTCCTCACTCCTGTGTACCGGAAATTGCCCGTCTGATCTTTCCCACAATGTCCTGCTGCTGGAAAGTCAGGCACTGCAGGATGGTATTTTTGATCTCAACCGCCTTGGAGCTGCCGTGGGTCTTCACCACCAGGCCCTTCAGTCCCAGAAGGGGGGCTCCTCCGTACTGCTCCAGGTCAAAAGCCTTCAGTGTCTGCTTCAGTGCGGGCTTCACCAGAAGTGCGCCCACTTTGCTTCTCAGGCTGGTCATCATTCCCGCTTTTACCTTCTTGATCAGAGTAAGTCCCACGCCCTCGTACAGCTTGAGGACCACGTTGCCCACAAAAGCCTCGCAGACGATCACGTCCGCAGCGCCCGCCGGGATGTCACGGGCCTCCACGCTCCCCACAAAGTTGATGTCCTTACACTCCTTCAGCAAAGGAAAGGTCTCCTTCACAAGTGCGTTTCCCTTCTCCTCCTCAGCGCCGATATTGACGATCCCCACTCTGGGATTCTTCACACCCATCACGTGCTCCATATAGATGGAACCCATTCTGGCAAACTGTACCAGCTGGGAAGGTCTGGCATCCACGTTGGCGCCGCAGTCCACCAGCAGGGAACAGCCTGTGGCAGTGGGGATCAGCGGCGCCAGAGGCGGACGCTCCACGCCCTTGCTGCGTCCCACGATCACCTGTCCGCCCACCAGCACGGCTCCCGTGCTTCCCGCGGACACGAAGGCATCGCATTTTCCTTCTCTTACCATATGAAGGCCCTTCACAATGGAGGAATCCTTCTTTCCCTTGATCGCGGCCACCGGAGGCTCCGCCATGGCAATCACCTCTGTGGCGTTCACCACCTCCACCTGGTCTTCGGGGTAGGTATACTTGGCCAGCTCCGCCTTCACCAGCTCCTCTTTTCCCACCAGGTAAACCTTGACTGCCTTTTGGGCCAAAACGGCTTCCACAGCGCCCTTCACGATCTCTCCGGGCGCGTTATCGCCTCCCATGGCATCCACTGCCACCTTCACATATTCCATCCTCATATCCCTCGCTTTCGCTCATATTCAGCCCGCGCCGGGCGCGATTGCCGTCAGGCAGTCTCTGCCTCCTGCGCGAGTGCGCATCCACAGCGGAGCGTCCTTTTTTATACAATGGGAAAGGAGCTTTCCTATTGTATAAAAAAGCTTTCCATCCGGTCACCCGTCAGGAAAGCTTTTCTTGACTTCTCATTAAGCCTCTGTGTTAATGATCTCTCTCTTATTATAAGATCCGCAGTTCTTGCATACTCTGTGAGGCATCATCAGGGCGCCGCACTTGCTGCACTTAACCAGAGTAGGAGCACTCATTTTCCAGTTGGCTCTTCTCTTATCTCTTCTGGACTTGGAAGATTTATTCTTAGGGCAGATAGACATTACTTACACCTCCTTGCTCTCACGGAAAATATCCATAATTGCCGCCATCCTGGGGTCAGGAACAAAGGTATCGCATCCGCAGTCACCTTCATTCAGATCCTTCCCGCAGACTTTACACAGTCCCCTGCAGTCTTCCCTGCACAGAACCTTCATCGGCCAGCATGTAAAGATTTCATTGCTCATCAGGCTGTCAACATCCAACTCATAACCATCCAGGAAGCCTCCCTGCGCGTCCGCTTCCTCTCCCTCCGCCTGATCCGGCGAAAAGAGCTCTGCTTCCGTATGCAGGTCAAATTCCTGTTCCACATCCTTTAAGCATCTGTCGCAGTGAAGAACGATTCTCACCTTTGCCTCAGCCTCCACAAATGCCCTACCCTGGCCGCGGCTGGTAAGCACAAGCTTCACCGGACTCTTTTCTGATATGTGGCAGCTTTCCCCCTGGAAGCTGATCTGATCCAGCTCCAACGGTACTTCCTTTGTAACAGATTTTCCTTCTTCTGTAAAGATATCTGTCAAATGAATCAGCATATTAGACTCCCTAACGGATTCAGTTGAACCGAATCCCATTCGCACTTCAACAAGTATACATAAATGGGCGGTGTTTGTCAACCACTATTTTCACAACGATCAGCCCTTTACCACCCCATGGGCAAGCAGATAATCCTTCCAGAGCTTGTAATATTTGGCCTTCAGGTGGATCTGATCGTAAGTGTATTCCGTAATCAGGTCGCCGTTTTCATCGCAGACCGCATCGTTTACCTCCAGATAGAAAATCTGTTTTCCATCAGCCATGGCAGCCAGAGCCTGGTTTCGTTCGTTGATCCTCACATTGTTAAAGACAGGATCTGTGCTGCTTTTCTCACCGCTCACCCGCATGATGCCCTGTACAAAGATGATCGCATCCGGCTGGAGCACACGGATACGGTTCACCGCATCCGCATATACCTTGAAAAAGCTTTCTGTGGTTCCCCTCCCCATCTCATTGATCCCCAGCATCAGGTAAATCTTGCCAAACTTGCGCTGGGAAAGCGCTTCCTCCAGGGTGACTTTACTGCCGTCAGCAGTCTGGGCAAACTTTTTGGGCGAATCAAACAGGTTATAAATGGTGAGGGAGGTAGCTGCATAGAAGGTGGTTCCTTCCTGAAAGCCGCCGTATTCCGACAGTCCCACCGTTCTGGAATCCCCGATAAAAAGCGCGTCGTCAAAATAGGCTTCCTCCACAGGGCCCGGCTCCCATGTCCGTTCTTCGTCCTCTCCCAGTCCCAGCTCCTCAGCGGCCAGATCGCCAAGCCCCAGCCCGTTCTCCAAAGCGCCCTCCTCTTCCTCTGCGCTCTGTCCCCCGGCGCCGGTCTGTCCGTCCATTCCGCCCTGTTCCTGATTTTCTGTCCCGCTCTGACTGTCCTCTGTCCCGGCAGAATCGGAAGGAGCATCCGTCTGCTTCTGTCCTACCAGCCTTCCAAAGGAATCGTAGACCTCGCCGGTGGCAGATACGGTGAACGTGCCGTCGGCATCGTCACTTGAATCTGCTCCATTCTCCGATACTCCGCTTCCCGCTTCCGTTTTCCCTTCATGCTCCCCAGCTGTGTTTCCTGATACCGTGCGGTCCGCTTCGTATCCCAGGGAGCCGTTTCCGGAAAAATCGTTCCCCGAAATACTGTTCCCCGAAGCATAGTTCCCTGATATGCCGCCGTCCCATTGATTTCCGGAAATACTGGTCTGGGAGGCCGGATCTCTTGAAGCCGGGTACTGCTGCCCGTTCTGAGCCGCTCCGTCCCCTTCCGGCGGCTGCTGTCCGGAGGGTTCTTCCTCCATCTGTGTACCGCCGTCCGGCATCTCCTCTCCATCCGTTCCGCCTTCGCCTTTTACAGGAGCAGAGACCCGTTCCGCTCTTTTATCTGCCAGATCCCAGGGATATATGCCGTCCTTCCAGCCCTGAAAGACCTTGGAGGCCTCCGGCGTCATCCATCCATTCGTCCTGGAATAGGCGGAATAAATGGAATGATCTCCCATATATCCTGCGCCGGTTATCAGGATTCCCGTAATCAGAAGCACCAGGAGGAGCGGATACTTCTTCCATTTTTTCATCTATTATCACACCTTTCCATCACACATCTGCTTTTTGCGGCACGTTCTCAGAAATTAAAATACAGGAATGGATTCCCCGCTGAATTGGACAGCTGATAGACGGATACCCAAAACAGAAGCGCCAGAAGCAGCGTCATAAACCAGCTTTTCTTCCACTTCTCATACAGGCTGGAAACGGCAGGAATACAGAAAATGATCCCTCCCAGAAGAAGCGGCCCGTACATGGACAGATATTTCAGAATATCGCCTGCATTCAGGGTTTCCCCGATTCCAAAGAAGGGGAACAGCCTTGCAAAGTAGATGCCCAGCTCCCCCAGATCAGGAATGGCGAAGACCACCCAGGTGAGGGGGATCAGGAACCACACATAGATTCTGGAAAGAAGCATGCGCCTCTCCAGCCATTTCCCGTACGTCAGCCGTTCCAGAATGATGAAGAAGCCCAGTACCGCACCCCAGATCAGGAAATTCCACCCGTTTCCATGCCACACTCCGGTGAGGATCCAGACCACCGCCAGGTTCAGCACCGTGCGCACAGTCCCCTTTCTGTTTCCTCCCAGGGGGATGTACACATAATCCCGGAACCAGCTTCCCAGGCTGATATGCCAGCGTCTCCAGAAATCACTGACGGAGGAGGCCATGTAGGGCTGATTGAAATTTTTCATAAAGGGCAGGCCCACCATCATTCCCACACCCACCGCCATCAGGGAATAGCCCTCAAAATCAAAATAGAGCTGAAGAGAATAGGTAAACGCCCCCAGCCAGGCCAGCGGTGTGGAGATGCTCTCAAAGCCGATGGTCTGAATATCGTTCCACAGAATCCCCAGCCTGTCGGCCAGAAGCACCTTCGCACCCAGCCCCAGGATCAGCAGGCGCAGGCCCTCCTCAAAGTCCTCCGGCCGGATCCTGTCCCCATACAGACCGTCCCTCGCATCCGTATAACGCATAATGGGGCCACTGGCCACCTGAGGGAACATACAGATATAGGAGGCGAAACGGCTGAAGGAGAGCTCCGCTTCCACCTGCCCCCGGAATACGTCGATTTGATAGGAAATCAGCTTGAACGTATAGAAGCTGATTCCCAGAGGCAGCAAAAGACCCTCGTTCATCACATTTCCTATTTTAAAGAAAGCCAGGATACCTACGTCCGCCGCCACCGCAAGGAGAAGCCATCTTTTTCTTCCCCTGTCACGCCAGCCGCCATGTATATAGGGCGACCGTGTATCCGGCTTCATCTGCAGGCCGATCAGATAGTTCAGACCGGTCACTGCCAGAAGCAGAAGCACGAAGGCTGGCTGGGCACAGGCATAGAGAAGAATGCTGCCCACAAACATGGTAATATTCCGATAACGTCTGGGCGTCAGATAAAAGACAATAAGAAAAGCGGGCAGGAAACGAAAAAGGAATTCCAGACTGCTGAACACCAGACTATTCTGACTGATTACCCTGCCTAATTCAAATCCTGCCACGCCGCTTGCACCACTCTTTCTTCTCTGATCGTACCGCCGCAGGTATCCTGCGGCTTTATAAGCATAATACATTTTTTTCAGAAAAGAAAGAGGGTTTTCTATTTTTTTGTATGGAAAATCTTATGGAGCGTAACAATTCCGCCCGCGAACAGTAAGCTTTATGGAAGGCGCTTCACAATGGCACAGGTCTCACGTGCGATTGCCAGCTCCTCGTTGGTGGGGATTACCAGAACGCTGACGCCGCTTCCCGGCTTGGAAATGACAATCTCCTCCCCCCGCTTGTTGTTGGCCTCCTGATCCAGCTCGATGCCCAGGAAGGAAAGGCTGTCACATACCATGCTGCGGACGATGGGGCTGTTCTCTCCCATTCCCGCGGTGAAGCAGATGGCGTCCGCTCCGTCCATCTCCGCCACATAAGCCCCAATGTATTTGATCAGTCTCTGCACGTAGCCCTTCAGCGCACGCACTGCATCCGGCTGTCCCTCCAGATAGGCGTCCTCCAGATCCCTGAAGTCGGAGGAGAAGCCGTCGGACAGGCCCAGAACACCGGATTCCTTATTCAGGATTTCCATAACCCGGTCAATGCCCACGCCCTCCTTGTGGGCGATAAATTCCAAAACGGCCGGATCCACATCTCCGCTTCTGGTTCCCATCACCAGTCCCTCCAGAGGGGTCAGACCCATGGAGGTATCCACGCATCTGCCGTATTTTACCGCAGACACGGAGGCCCCGTTGCCCAGATGGCAGATAACGGTGCGAAGCTCCTCCACAGGACGTCCCAGAACCGCCGCCGCCCTGCCGGATACATAGGAGTGGCTGGTTCCGTGGAAGCCGTATCTTCTGATCCCATATTCCTTATAATACCGGTAAGGAATGGCGTACAGGTAGGCCTCCTCCGGCATGGTCTGGTGGAATGCGGTATCAAACACGCCCACCATGGGAACGGAGGGAATCAGGGCCTCACAGGCTTCAATTCCGGTCAGGTTGGCCGGATTGTGCAGGGGAGCAAGCTCACTGCAGGAGCGGATCGCTTCCTTTACCTCCTCCGTGATCAGAGTGGAGCCGGAGAAGAGCTCTCCTCCATGGACGATGCGGTGTCCCACCGCGCCGATCTCTCCCAGATCCTTCACCACGCCGGTCTCCGGATCCGTCAATGCCTTCAGCATCAGGCCAAGGGCCGCTTTATGATCCGGCATGGGCGCTTCCGTGATCTGTTTCCTGCCTCCCGCAGGCGTATATACCAGGCGGCTTCCGTCGATCCCGATTCTCTCGCACAGTCCTTTTGCAATCAGGCTCTCCGTATCGGAATCGATGAGCTGGAACTTCAGTGAGGAGCTTCCGCAGTTGATTACCAGAATATTCATATTAATCTCCATTCCGGAGCGTAAGCGACGGGGCGGAATGCCTGGGCGCTGTTTGTGACGCTCCTGCACAAACAGCCCTGTAAAAACCGTCTCTTATACCAGCTGCGCCTGTACCGCCGTCAGCGCCACAACGCCCACAATATCCTCCCAGGAGCAGCCTCTGGACAGGTCGTTTACAGGCTTGGCAATTCCCTGAAGCATGGGGCCATAGGCCTCCGCCCTGCCCAGGCGCTGCACCAGCTTGTAGCCGATATTTCCCGCATCCAGGTTGGGGAAGATCAGCACGTTGGCCCTGCCGGCCACCTCGCTGTCGGGAGCCTTGGATTTGGCCACCTTGGGAACCAGGGCCGCATCCGTCTGCAACTCTCCGTCCAGGGTCAGGTGCGGATACTCCTCATGAGCGATCTCCACCGCCCTTACCACCTTGTCCACCAGAGGATGATGGGCGCTTCCCTTGGTGGAGTGGGACAGCATGGCGATGATGGGCTTGGCATCGATCAGCTGCTTGAAGCTCTTGGCGCTGGTGTCCGCAATCGCCGCCAGCTCCTCCGCCGTAGGATCCTGATTCAGACCGCAGTCGGCAAACAGGAAGGTACCGTTTTCCCCATACTCGCAGTCCGGCACGTCCAGAATGAAAAAGGCCGACACAAGCTTGACGCCGGGGGCGGTGCGCAGGATCTGAAGGGAGGGACGAAGCACGTCCGCCGTGGCATGGCAGGCTCCTGCCACCATTCCATCCGCATCATTGGCCTTTACCATGACAACCCCGAATACCAGGGGATCGGAAAGCAGCTTCTCCCTGGCCGCCTCCAGCGTCATGCCCTTCGCCTTTCTGGCCTCGTACAGAACGTGGGCGTACTCCTCCAGCTTGTCCGTTTTGGCAGGGTCGATCACCTTCACCCCGGTCAGATCCACCTCCAGCCACCTTGCGCCGTCCATGATCTTTTCCTCATTGCCCACCATAATAATGTCGGCAATTCCCTCCTCCAGGACATGGGAGGCAGCGATCAGCGTCCTCTTGTCGTTCGTCTCGGGCATGACGATGGTTTTCCTGTCCATTCTTGCTTTTTCTTTGATCTTATCAATATAAGACATCCTTCCGGTCTCCTTTCCTTTTTTCTCATCCTGATTAAAATTATAACGAATTCCGTTTTTGTATACAAGGTTATTTTCCTGATTTTTATGCACAAAATCCTGAACATTCGGTTTTTTTCGGATGGCTGCTCCGATTTGCCAGCAGGCGGAAATCATGTTATCATGATTCCAAAAAACAGAGAGGAAGAAAGCCTTATGACCGTCACTGCCATCATCGCAGAATACAATCCTTTTCACCTTGGACACGCCCACCATCTGAAGGAGGCAAAGCGCCTCACCGGGGCAGATGCCCTTGTGGTGGTAATGAGCGGTGATTTTACCCAAAGAGGCACTCCCGCCATTCTGGACAAATACGCCCGCACCCGGATGGCTCTGGCCTGCGGAGCGGATCTGGTGCTGGAGCTTCCCGTCCGGTTTGCCTGCGCCAGCGCGGAGGCCTTTGCCGGAGGGGCAGTATCCATCCTGGATAGCCTGGGATGTGTGGACTGGCTGTGCTTCGGAAGCGAATGCGGCCATCTGGAGGAGCTGGAGCTGGCTGCGGAGCTGCTTCTGGAGCTGGAAAACGATCCTCTCTGCCAAAAGCGGCTTCAGGAGGGGCTGCGCCGCGGCCTCTCCTTCCCCGCCGCCAGAAACGCAGCTCTGGAGGGAATCGGGGACGCCTCCTGTCTCCGCCTCCTTCAGAGCCCCAACAACATCCTCGGGACGGAATATCTGAAGGCCCTTAAGAAACGGAAAAGCCCCATCCGCCCCGTCACCATTCCCCGCCTGGGAAGCGGCTATCATGACGAGGCCTTAAACAAAGAGGCCCCCTCCTCCGCCACTGCCATCCGCGCCCTCCTGCGCGGCGGAAAAGGGCTGGACGCGGTGCGTCCCTACGTGCCAAAAACGGTATGGGCCGTATGGGAGGAGGAATCGCAAAAGGGCGGCCTGCTCACCGAGCTTGACTTCTCCGGTCTGCTCCACTACCGCCTGCTGATGCTGGAGCAGGACAGGCTGACCCGTTTTCAGGAGCCGCCCGGTTCCAAAGGAGAGGGGAGGGGAACGGAACTGAAGAATCCCTTTTCCTCCTTTGCGGATGTGTCCGGTGATCTGGCAGACAAGATACTCAGAAGCATCTCTGCCTTTCAGGACTGGAACCAGTTCTGCAGCCTGCTCCAGTCCAGGGACCTGACCTGGACGCGGGTGAGCCGGTGCATGGCCCATATCCTGCTGGGCCTAAAGCAGAAGGAGCTGGAGGCTTCCAGACGGGACGGCTTCGCTTCCTACATCAGAATCCTTGGTTTTTCCAAAAATGCGGCGGATTCCGGCCTTCTGTCCCTGATCAAGCGCTCCGCCGCGACTGCCCCTCTTGCCAAGCTGGCGGACGCAGAAAAGCGCCTTCCCGCCCAGGCTCTCCCCCTTCTGGAAGAAGAAATCAGGGCCTCCCATATCTACCAGAGCGTCAGCTCGCAGAAGTATGGAAAGCCCTTCTTAAATGAATATACCCGTTCTGTTGTTCTCTTTTAAGGCAGACAGCCTCTTCCGGCCGGATCAAAGCAGGTTTGGAAATACATTCCCGGCATCTGCACGCTCTAGTTTTTGAAGCTGTGGATAGGCGCCGGGATCCTGCCGCCTCTGTTGACGAACTGTTCACAGCCAAAGCCGTTCACAGGCATGATGGGCGCATGTCCCAGCAGACCGCCGAACTCGGCATGATCCCCCACCTTCTTGCCGATCACCGGGATCAGACGCACGGCCGTGGTCTTCTGGTTCACCATGCCGATGGCCATTTCATCCGCAATGATGCCGGAAATGGTAGAAGCCTTGGTATCTCCCGGAATGGCGATCATATCCAGGCCCACGGAGCAGACGCAGGTCATGGCCTCCAGCTTCTCCAGGGTGAGCGCCCCTGCTGTCACCGCATCTATCATGCCCTGATCCTCGCTTACCGGGATAAACGCGCCGCTTAGGCCCCCCACATAGGAGGATGCCATCACGCCGCCCTTTTTCACCTGATCGTTGAGAAGGGCCAGGGCTGCCGTGGTTCCCGGCGCTCCCGCATGCTCCAGTCCGATCTCGCACAGGATGTCGGCCACGCTGTCGCCGATGGCGGGGGTAGGCGCTAAGGACAGATCCACGATGCCGAAGGGCACGCCCAGCCGTCTGGACGCCTCTCTCGCCACGAGCTGCCCCACACGGGTTACCTTGAAGGCCGTCTTTTTAATGGTCTCGCAGAGCACCTCGAAGCTCTCGCCCCGCACCTTTTCCAGAGCCGTCTTTACCACGCCCGGGCCGCTTACGCCCACGTTGATGATCTGATCCGCCTCCGTCACGCCATGGAAGGCCCCCGCCATAAAGGGATTGTCGTCCGGCGCGTTGCAGAACACCACCAGCTTGGTACAGCCTGAGGAATCCGTATCCTTCGTATACTCAGCCGCCTCCAGAATGATCTCTCCCATCAGCTTCACCGCGTCCATGTTGATGCCGGTGCGGGTGGAGCCCAGATTCACCGAGCTGCATACCCGCTCCGTCCTGGCAAGAGCCGCAGGGATGGAACGGATCAGAAGCTCGTCCGCCTTCGTCATTCCCTTGGAAACCAGGGCAGAATACCCTCCCAGGAAATTCACGCCCACCTCTCTGGCCGCCTGATCCAGGGTATCGGCGATCCGTGCAAAATCCTCCGGGCAGGTACAGGCCGCCCCTCCGATGAGGGCAATAGGGGTCACGGAAATCCTTTTGTTCACAATGGGGATCCCGTATTTTCTGGAAATATCCTCCCCTGTTTTCACCAGATCCCTGGCCGCCGTGGTGATTTTGGTATAGATCTTCTCCCGAAGCCTCTCCAGGTCGGAGTCGATACAGTCCAGAAGGCTCACGCCCAGAGTGATGGTGCGCACGTCCAGGTTCTCCTTCTCGATCATCTTATTGGTTTCATTTACCTCGAATATATTGATCATGCGGGCCTCCGTTTCAGATTCTGTGCATCTGGTTAAAGATTTCTTCGCTCTGGCATTTGATGATCACACCGATCTGGCCGCCCAGCGCCTCCAGCTCTTTGGCAATGTCCCCGAAATCCTTATCCGCCCGGCTCCTGTCCACAATCATCATCATGTTAAAATATTCCTGCACAATGGTCTGGCTGATGTCCAGAATGTTGATGTTGTTCTCCGCCAGATAGGTGCACACTCTGGCGATGATGCCCACCGTATCGTGTCCCACTACTGTAATGATAGTTCTTTTCATAATTCAGGCTCCTCCTTTATGCAATCTCAACGGCCTCCGATACCTCGCTGCGTCTTGCCACCCGGATGGGAAAATCCGCCGCCGTGTAGGGGTTATCCGATCTGGTGATTTCCAGACGCACCGTCTCATAAGCCAGCTCCGGCAGGTTATTCTCTTTGCTCAGGTGCCCCAGAACGATGCACTGCAGCTTGTCGTGGAGCAGACGGCTTAACAGCCTTCCCGAATTTTCATTGGAAAGATGCCCCCGCTCCCCCAGGATGCGCTGCTTCAGCGGATAGGGATAGGGCCCCACCTGCAGCATATTCACATCATGGTTGGCCTCCAGCAGAAGGGCGTCCATCCCCTTCAGGCACTCCACCGTATAATCGTTGTAGGTTCCCAGATCCGTCACCACGCCGATCTTTTTTCTCCCATGGGAAAAGCGGTAGGCCACCGGATCCGCCGCGTCATGGGAAATGTGCATGGGATTGACGGTCATATCCTTGATCACCAGCTTCTCATCCGCCCGCACCGTGCGGAACAGCCCACTGTCGATCTCTCCCAGGCTTCTGCTTCTCCCGATGGCCTGAAGCGTCCCTGCCGTGGCATAGATGGGGACATGATATTTTCTGGAAAAAACGCCCAGCCCTCCAATATGATCGCTGTGCTCGTGGGTGACAAAGATCCCGTCCAGCTCCGCAGGGTTGATGCCCAGACTCGTAAGCCCCGCCTCCGTCCTCTTCCTGCTGATCCCCACATCCACAAGGACATGGGTGGTGTCCGTTCCCACATAGATGCAGTTCCCGCTGCTTCCGCTGGCTATGCTGCACAATCTCATTCTATGTAACCATACCTTTCCGCGCCGGATGGTATCCGGTCAAAGGCTCGTTTTCCATCCTGTGTGCTTCATTTCTGCATTGTTTTTTGTCACCCTCTAATATGCCATAACCCCAAGGCGATGGCAAGGGGTTTTTCGTGATTCTCCTTCAGCGCTTTCTTACAATGGAGCTGATTCCCACGACCGCCCCATAAAATGCTCCGGCAACCGGCCAGACGATCCATGTTTTTCCCCATTCCATAGTGATAAAGCTCCAGGCAAGATAAACTGCGGCTGCCAGACACCAGTATATCTGATCTATCACGTCATTCTTTTTATTTTCAGCCTTCTGACGTCTTGTGTAATCGCCTTCTTCCAGCAATTTCTGGAATCCTCCGTATATCATTCCGGTAGATACAAGCAGATACACGCCGATTGCCACCATGCTCAAACAAAGATTCACCCCGAGTATGACCAGCATTCCGTTTTCATCCGATACCGCCAGCAGCATAATCGGTACTGCGCTGAGAATACACAGCACGATCCCCAACACAAGATTCCTGCTGTGCACAGGATCATACTTGAACTTTTCTTTTTCAACCAGTCCCTTTACCCCATAGGCCAGCTCTATCGGCTCCTTCTCAAGAAAATCGTATCCTTCCATTTTTCTTCCGTATATAATAAAAATCGCCACTGCCGCCGCAACCATAAGTAAAAGGATTGTCACCCCTGCGCCGACCGCTGCTCCTACAGAAAAAATTGCTCCCGCCTTCCTGTCCGACAAACCTGCAAGTCCTATCAGCATGATCGGCGACAAAATACAGAGAGAAACACCCAATGCAATTTTGGGAGATGTGTTTCGCAGAAGAAACAAATAAACGTTTGCAGTCTCCATGGAGATCACCTGGATGTTTTCTTCATCTGCCTCCGGCTCTGCTGTGCCGCATTCCAATATCTCTCTGAAATTCCTCTCCTCTTCCATAGAATCCTTTAACAAAAAGTCCGTGCTGACTCCAAAAATGCTGCTCATTTTAATTATCTTATCCAGATCCGGTATTGATGAGGCGCTCTCCCATTTTGAAACCGCCTGACGAGACACTCCAAGCTGGTTTGCCAGTTCTTCCTGCGACCATCCGTTCTTTTTTCGTAAATCTGTAATTTTATCTGCCAATATCATACCCTTTCCTCCTTAAGACACTTTTTTCTCTCGCTTAAGCGCTTCAAACATAGCAGATTGGATGGTTGCAGACAACCATTTCTACCTTGAAATATGTCAACCAACAGTTTCCAGTCTATTTTTACTGAAAATTAAACCGGGAGGCCGGGGCCTGTCCCCGAACGCTTCCTTTCTCCCACACAAAAAGCGGAAAGGCTTCTGCCATGTGCAACAGCCGCCTTCCCGCAATTCGCTGCCCTTTGAAATTTTGCGAAAAGGATTTACTCTCCCTTCTCCATCAGCCGCCGCACCTGCTCCCGCACCGCCTGCTCCTCCCCATTGTTCTCAATCACCTGCCTGCAGTGCCTTCTAAACTCCTTCTCCGAAAGCTGGCTGGCAAAGATCCGGCTGATTTTTTCCCGGGAATAGCCTCTGGACGCCTCCAGGCGGCGGGCGCGCACCGCCTCATCCGCATGGATGTACCAAAGCTCGTCCACCAGCTCCTCATAGCCGTCCTCGATGAGAAGGGCCGCCTCCAGAAAGAACCATTTCGTCCGTCCCTCCCGCCTGGCTTCCTCCACTCTGGCCAGAATATATTCCTTCACCGCCGGGTGGATCACCTCGTTTACCCGGGCAAGAAGCTCCCTGTCCGCAAAGATACGGGCCGCCATTTTTTCTCTGTTGATCCGGCCGTCCTGATCCAGCACCTCCTGCCCCAGCAGGCTGACCAGGGGGGCATAGCAGGGCTGACCTGGCAGCTTTACCAGGTTTCCCACCTCGTCCGCCAGAAGCACCCTCGTCCCTTCATATTCCTTCAGGCAGGAGAGCACCAGGGATTTCCCCGCTCCCACGCCGCCTGTAATTCCGATAAATTTCATATCCGTCCTCATTTCGGAGCGTAAACAGCGTGGCTGTGCTGACGCTCCGGCAGCAAACAGCCGCGGCTCTTACTTGGCCTCGTACCAGTCCGTTCCCGTATGCTGGTCGATCTGAAGCGTCACTGCCAGATCCGCCGCCTGCTTCATCTCATCCTCCAGAATCTGTGCCACCTGTTCCGCCTCCCCGGGAGCAGTCTCCACCAGAAGCTCATCGTGGATCTGGAGGATCAGCCTGGAGTCCATGTTCTCCTGCCGAAGCCTCCGCCACACCCGGATCATGGCGATCTTGATAATATCTGCGGCGCTTCCCTGGATCGGCGCGTTCATGGCCACCCGTTCCCCGAAGGAGCGCTGCATGAAATTGCCGGATTTCAGCTCGGGAATGGGACGCCTCCTGCCGAACATGGTGACGGAGAAGCCCTTTTCCTTTGCCTCCTCCACCGCCCTGTCCAGAAACTCCTTCACACCGGGATAGGTTTTGAAATACTCCTCGATATATCCCGATGCTTCCTTTCTGGAAATGCTCAGATCCTGACTTAGTCCAAAGGAGCTGATGCCGTAAACGATCCCGAAATTCACTGCCTTGGCGTTCCTCCTCTGCAGCTCCGTCACCTGATCAAAAGGAGTATGGAATACCTTGGAGGCCGTAATCCTGTGAATATCCGCGTCCGTGCGGTAAGCCTCAATCAGCTGTTCATCCTGGGACATATGGGCCAGCACCCGAAGCTCGATCTGGGAATAATCCGCATCCGTAAACAGCCATCCCTCCCTGGGTACAAAGACCTTTCGGATCAGCCGTCCCAGCTCCATGCGCATGGGGATATTCTGCAGGTTTGGTTCCGTTGAGCTGATTCTTCCGGTGGCGGTAATGGTCTGGTTCAGCGTGGTATAAATCCGGTTCTCCTTTCCGATATAAGCCGCCAGCCCGTCCGCATAGGTGGATTTCAGCTTGGTCAGGCCCCTGTATTCCAGGATCCGGGATACAAAAGGATACTCCGGGGCCAGCTTTTCCAGCACCTCCGCCGCCGTGGAATAGCCGGTTTTGGTCTTTTTCCCGCCAGGCAGCTGCATTTTCCCGAACAGGATCTCCCCAAGCTGCTTGGGCGAGTTGATGTTAAACTCCTCCCCGGCCTGCTCATGGATCGACTTCTCCAGCTCCCGGATCCGATCCACCAGCGCTTCCCCGTAGGCGTGAAGCTCCTCCGGCTTTACCCGCACGCCCTCCATCTCCATATCGTAGAGCACGCGGGTCAGGGGCATTTCTATCTGATCAAACAGCTGCTTCATTCCCGTATCCCGAAGCTTCTCCTCCAGCACCTTCCAGGACTCCAGGATCGTGTATACGCCGCAGCCCGCATATTCCCTGAAAGCCTCCTGATTCTCAGCCGCCGCCCGGGCAAAGCTGCTCTTTCCCAGAAGCTGGCTGCGTCCCTGGAGCATCAGTCCCAGATGCTCGCCGGCGATGTCCTCGATGCCATAGTCGTTCTTCAGCGGGTTCAACAGATAGGCGGCGATCAGCACGTCGAACAGCCCGTCCGTCTCCGCCGTATTCAGGAAGCCATACTGAGGCTTGATGTGAAAGGTGGCCAGCCGCACCCCTTTCTCTGCCAGCTCTGCGATCCGGCCTGCCAGATACGGCCTGGTCAGTCCGCCCTCCGGCAGGAAAACCCACACCTCCTCCTTACTCAGGGCAAAGGCCAGGGCGGTAAACCCATCCTCTCCCACACCGCCGAACCGGTTCGACGCCGTGCCCGCCTCCCCGTTTCCGTCCTCCAGAAACCAGAAAGCCGCCTCTTTCTTCTCCAGAGCCTTTTCAAAGGCGCCCTTCGCTTCCTCCGGGTCGCAGGTAAGACGGAATGAAGCGCCCCGGTCATCCTTTGCCACCGCATCCTCCTCAAACCTTCCCAGCAGATTTTTAAACTCCAGCCTCTGGAACAGCGTATAGGCCTCCGGCGTGAAAAGTCTCCCCACGCGCATCCGCTCCCAGGGTGCTTCCACCTCCGCACAGGTATTGATCTGTGCCAGCACGCGGCTCAAATCCGCCAGCTCCCTGTTATCCGCCAGGGATTCCCTCACACTCTTTTTGCTGATTTCATCCAGATGCTCATAAATATTGTCCAGGGAACCGAACTGCACCATCAGCTCCGTGGCCGTCTTGGGCCCCACCTTGGGAACTCCGGGAATGTTGTCGGAGGAATCCCCCATCAGCGCCTTCAGATCCACAAACTGCTCCGGCGTCACCTGCCAGGCCGCCAGCACATCCGCCGCATAGTAATCCTCGATCTGCGTCCTGCCGCCCTTCGTCTTAGGGATACGGATCTTGATGTGCTCCCCGGCGATCTGCAGCAGATCCCTGTCCCCGGAAACCAGGGCCACCTCCATCCCTTCCGCCTCTCCTCTCTTTGCCAGAGTGCCCAGGATGTCATCCGCCTCCAGTCCTGCCTGCTCCACCGTGTACACTCCCATGGCCGCCAGCACTTCCTTCATCACCGGAACCTGCTGTCTAAGCTCCTCCGGCATGGGCTTTCTCGTTCCCTTATATTCCTTGTAGATCTCATGCCGGAAGGTGGGCGCATGCACGTCAAAGGCCACAGCCAGATAGTCTGCGGCCTCCTCCTCCAGGATCTTTAACATAATATTCAGAAAACCATAGACCGCATTGGTATGCAGTCCCTGGGCATTGCTCAGGTCAGGAACCCCGTAGAACGCACGGTTCAATATACTGTGCCCATCGATCAAAACCAGCTTTTCGCTCATCCTTACCTCACATTCCGCCGCATCAGCGTCTTTCCATTCTTTCAGAGACTCAGCAGCCTTTCAGAAAACCAGAAACGTCATGACCAGCACAGCCGTCAGAATGGCACAGGTTTCAAAGCAGTACAGCCCCCTCTGCAGGCCCTGCCGTATTCTCACATGGCGTTTTGCCGTCTCCAGCCGCATGGTCAGTTCCTTATTCAGATTAAAAGCTTCCCCTTCTTCCAGCCGTTCCATTCCCACCAGCACGAGAAACTGAATGCTCAGCTCCTCCCTGCACACCGGGCAGCTCTCGATATGTTCAAGGAACTGTCGGGCCGTCCTGGTCTCCATTTCGCCTTTCAGGAAATTGGGGATCAGCTTTTCCGTGTTCTTACAGTCCATCCGGCACTTCTCCTTCCTATTACTGTTCACAGGCCGTCCGGGGAACAGCGGCTCTTTTGTCCCCCTGCTTTTTTATCCTATCCGGGAAACTCTTCATTGACGCTCATTTTATCATGCTTTCTTCCATTAAGCAACCCGCCCGGAGCCTTCCTCCAGAGCCTCCGCTGTCCGGCCCAGCTGCCGAAACCGGCCTCCGATGAAACAGCGCCAGCCGTTTGTGTTTTGCGGCTGGCGCTGAAAATCGATTCAGGAAGCTCTTTGATTCTTACAGCTGCGCGGCGCCCCTGCAGTAGGTCTGCACCACGTCGTAATTATCCTCCAGGATCACCAGATCCGCATCGTATCCGGCGGCAATCCTTCCCTTTCTGTCGTCCACGCGCAGACAGCGTGCGGGATTCAGGGTACAGGAATTCAGGGCGGCGTCGAAGGGGAGCATAGCCTCCTCCACCAGGATCTTCAATCCCTTGTTCATGTGAAGGGTGCTGCCTGCAATGGTTTCTGTTCCTGCCAGGCGCGCCAGGCCGTCCTCTCCGATCTCCACCTCATGGCCGCCCAGCTCATAATGTCCGCCGGGGGCACAATGCTTGGCGCAGAGGGAATCTGTGATCATAATGGCATAATCCCTTCCCTTGGCCGTGAAATAATTGTTCAGCGCCGCCAGATGGGAATGGCAGCCGTCACAGATGATCTCTCCGAAAATATCCCTTACCCGGAAGGCAGTTCCCACCAGGCCGGGCTTGCGGTGGTGATAGGGCGTCATGCCGTTGTACACATGGGTCATGCTGGTGGCTCCGTTTGCCACCCCCATCAAGGCCTGCTCATAGGTGGCGGAGGAATGCCCCATACTCACCACCACCCCCGTCTCCTTACAGTATCTGGTGAGGGCAAAGTCCACATCATGCTCGGGAGCAAGGGTGATATAGCGGATCAGCCCGTCCGCCGCTTCCTGATACCGGCGAAACTGCTCCACAGACGCCTGTGCAATCGCCTCCGGCGGCTGTGCCCCCTTATATTCCATGTCCAGATAGGGGCCTTCAAAATGTACCCCCAGAATTTCCGCTCCCTCGTAGCCTTCCCGCACCACTGCGGCCACATTTTCCAGTGCCCTCGTCAGCACCTCCGGCATCTGCGTCACCGTGGTGGGCAGAATGGAGGTCACTCCCTCCTCCGGGATCCTCTTCATCCAGTTCCTCAGCCCCTCCGGCTGTGCATCATTGGTATCAAAGCCGTATGCTCCGTGGGTATGCACATCGATGAAGCCGGGCAGGATGCGCTTTCTTCCATAATCCGCATCCGCCGTCCGCTCCCCATGCGGAAGGATCCTGACGATCTTCCCGTTCTCCACCTCAAGCGCCGCAGGGATGAACTGTCCCGCAATCCATACTCTTTCAGACTGTATTACCATACCATTGCCCCTTCCTTTTTGTTGCTGTTCACTGGCAAGCCAGCAAACAGCTGAGCCTCCGTCAGATCTTGGACAGAGCTGCCGCGTCAGCCACCACCGTCACATCAGGATGAAGTTGCAGCACGGAAGCGGGAACCTGAGGAGTCACAGGACCGAAGAATGCCTTCTTCACAATATCTGCCTTGTCCTCGCCGCTCACCACCACCAGAACCTTCTTGGCACACATGATCGTCTTGATCCCCATGGTGTAGGCCTGCTTGGGCACATCCTCGTAGGAAGCGAAGAAGCGCTGGTTTGCCTTGATGGTGGACTCGGTCAGATCCACGCAGTGAGTCTCCAGCTCAAAAGAATCGGCGGGCTCATTGAAGCCGATATGGCCGTTGTGGCCCAGTCCCAGAAGCTGCAGGTCGATTCCGCCCACGGATTTGATCACTGCATTGTAATCTGCGCAGGCCTTTTCACTGTCAGGCTCCGTCCCGTCAGGCAGATGGGTGTTTTCCTTGTTGATGTTCACATGGCTGAACAGGTTGTCGTTCATAAAATAATAATAGCTCTGATCGTTGTCTCTGGTCAGGCCCTTGTACTCGTCCAGGTTCACACTGGTCACTTCCGAAAAGTCCAGATCCCCCTTCTCATACCATTCCACCAGCTTCTGATAGGTTCCGATAGGCGTGGAGCCGGTAGCCAGCCCCAGCACACAGTCAGGCTTGCTGATCACCTGGGCGGAGATAATGTTGGCCGCCTTCCTGCTCATATCCTGATAATCCTTTGCCGCGATAATTCTCATACTGTTCATTCCTCCAATCCTTTTCTCTCTCATTTCTTACGGAATCACTTCCATTATACACCCGTTTTTTCAAAAAGAACAGGCCTTCAATCAAATTCGGAAGCCCCGAAGGGCTTCCGACTGTGCTAGGTTTATTGCTGTTGTATCAGTTTCTATGTTTCTATAGCTTAAAGCATCTTCTTCATCTCGTCGGCAACGAACTGAACCTTGGTTCCCACGATTACCTGCACGGATGTCTTGCTGGGTCTGATCACACCGGCCACACCAGCGGATTTGATCTTCTTCTCATCCACCTTGGTATAGTCCTTGATCTCAAAACGAAGCCTGGTGATACAGTTGTCAAGAGACTTCACGTTCTCCTTACCGCCGATACCCTCCAGAACCACCTTTGCCACTGTGGTGAAGTCGTTGTTGGAAAGAACTGCCTTCTTCTCTGCTTCCAGGTCATCGTCCTCACGTCCGGGAGTCTTCAGGTTGAACTTGGTGATTACCACACGGAAAATGAAGTAGTAAATCACGCCTACCGCGATTCCAATGGGGATCAGCAGCCAGGGATTCTGAGCCAGGGGCGTGAAGGAGCTGAGGAACAGGTCGATTGCGCCGCCGGAGAAGGAGAATCCAGCTCTAATAGGCAGTGCAACGGTGATTCCTGCGGTGATACCTGCTAACAGTGCATGAACCAGATACAGGCCGGGAGCCAGGAACATAAAGGAGAACTCAATAGGCTCCGTAACGCCGGTGAAGAAGGAGCAGAATGCTGCGGATGCAAGCAGACCGTAGGTCATTTTTTTCTTATTCGGCTTGGAAGTATGGTACATAGCCAGGCAGGCTGCAGGAAGACCGAACATCATGAACGGGAAGAACCCGGTCATATACATACCAGTCTGTCCATACACACCAGTATTGCCCCAGAAATTGCTCAGATCGTTGATTCCGGCCACATCGAACCAGAATACAGAGTTCAGCGCATGGTGCAGACCGAAAGGAATGAGCAGACGGTTCAGGAATGCGTAGATACCTGCGCCGATCGCGCCCATGCCCAGGAAAGTCTCACCCAGGGAAACCAGTCCGCCGTAAACCAGAGGCCATACGAAGAACAGGATCGCAGATGCAACGATAGAAGCAACTGCAGTTACGATTGCCACAGCGCGCTTGCCGCTGAAGAAGGACAGCGCATCAGGCAGCTTGGTTCCTTTGAATTTGTTGTAGCAGGTAGCTCCAATCAGACCGGAAAGGATACCAATAAACTGATTGTTGATCTTGCCGAAGGCCGCATGAGCGTCCTTGCCGGTAAGGCCGGCAACAGTGCCGGAGCTGAGCAGAGTGGTGATCATCAGGAAGGATACCAGACCTGCAAGGCCGGCCGTTCCGTCATTATCATCCGACATACCCACTGCCACACCGATGGCAAACAGCCATGCCATATTATCGATCAGCGCGCCGCCTGCCTTAATCAGGAACAGGCCGATGGTATACGCCGCGCCGCCCGCTGTAAAGCCGGCAACCTCACCGGCCATGGCAGCCGGTGCAAGGATGTAACCGATACCCATCAAAATACCGCATACGGGCAGACAGGCAACCGGCAGCATCAGGGATTTTCCCAGTCTCTGGAAATACTTCATCATACTTGTATTACCCCCTTCTTTGTTTATAAAATCCCGCCCTAGCCACAGGATTGGTTCTATTCATAAGGGCTTTGCCCTAAGAATACTGAAATAAAATGACTTTCCTGCTTTTGCAGCTTAAAGGTTCTCCTTCATGAAGGCAAGAAGCGCTTCCGCCGCCGCATCCTCGTCAGGCCCCTCGATAGTGAACTTCACGGTATTGCCGCCCTTCACCCCCATCATCATCAGGGACATGATCTTCTTCGCGTCCCCCTTTTTGGAGCCGGACTCCACCTTCACGGTGCTGGCAAACTCTCCGGCCTTCTTTACCAGAAGTCCCGCCGGCCTGGCATGAATCCCAAGCTCGTCTGTAATGGTGTACTCAAATTCTTTCATTTTGTATTACCGCCTTTCTTTTTTGTTTTCCTTCTTACTCAGGCATTCCCTTATTTTGATACTTCCAGACAGTCGTCCCCGGGCTTTACCTGCATCCCGGTCTTTCCCTCCACGGACGCGTAATCGGAAGAATTGCAGATCAGCATGGGGGTGATACAGTCGTACCCTTCCGCTTTGATGGCCGCAATGTCTGCCTCCACCAGAAGCTCTCCCTTCTTCACATCCTTCCCGGTCTCCGTTTTTACCGTGAAATGCTTTCCTTCCAGCTTCACCGTATCAAGGCCAATGTGAATCAGAATCTCCATCCCGTCCGCCGTGGTCAGCGCCACCGCATGGCCCGTGGGAAATACGGTGCTCACCTGGGCGTCTATGGGGGCATATACTCTGCCGTCCGCAGGGACGATGGCAATTCCCTTTCCAAGGATCTCCTCGCTGAAGGTAGGATCACTCACCTGGGAAAGAGGCACGCACTCCCCCTCCATCGGCGCTCCCAGTACAGTTCCCTTTTTTTTCATAAAATCAAACAGTCCCATCTCTTTCTTCCTTCCTTTTTGAATTGATATACGGATTCCGGCTGATCCCTCAGACGCCTCCTGCCTTCTTTCCGGCTCCCGACCGCCGGAGCTGCAGCGCCAGATCGGTCACTTCCTCCTCCGGCATCCCGCATTCGCAGCGCTCTCCCACATAGTCCTTCACCCTTCTGGCAGCGGCGTATTCCTCCGGATAATGCGTCTTTACAAAATCATGGAGCAGACCATCCGCTTCGCTGTCAGCAGGCACACGGGTCAGCAGCCTGTAGGTCAGGAACTTCAGATTGCTCATCAGCCTGTCACGGTGCAGGGAATCCTCAGAGGGCAGGCCATACTCTTGCTCCAGAATCTGTGTGATCTCCTGCATCATCTGAGTCATGGACCAGGCATCCCGCACCTTAATGTCAAACTCCGCATCCATCAGATGGATGGCGATGGACGCCGCTTCATCGTCAGGCAGCCTGACCCCGATCCTTTCCTCAATCAGCGCAATGGCGTACATGCCGATCTCAAACTCCAGAGGATAAAACCGCTTGATCTCCCGGTAGAGCGTGTTGGAAAAATCCATTCCGTCCTTCAGGCGTCCTATGGCAAATGCCACATGGTCGGTAAGCGTCAGATACACATTCTGGCTCAGCCTGGTGCTCAGCCGGTTTCGGGCATAAGAAATAATATCCGCGCATACCTGGATATACTCCATAGGCATAGCAGCCAGCAGATCCTTAAACTTCTCCCGCACATCGCGGCTCTCCAGACGAAAGATCTTTTCCACATCCGATTCAGCCACCTGCTGACCAGGCTTCCTCTGAAAACCGATCCCTCTCCCCATGACGATAATCTCATTATGGTCTGAATCACGGGAAGATATTACATTGTTGTTGATTACCTTTTCAATTACCATTTCGCTTTCATAAAAAAGTGTGCGTCTTGACGCACACCCGCGCCGAACGCGATTGCCGTCAGGCAATATCTGCCTCCCGCGCGAGTGCGCATCCACAGCGGAGCGTTCTTTTTTATACAATGGGAAAGGAGCTTTCCTGTTGTATAAAAAAACCAGACCTTATAAATCAATCCAGATCTATATTCTTCCACGCATTCCGAATACTTCTTAGATCAACTTATAAAATCTGGTTTTGCCTGCCTGACAGTAACAACCCATCACAATATTTTCTTTGTTAAATCGAGTGTATCAAACAGAACAATTCTTGTCAAGCGCGCAACAGCATTTTCGTTTTATTCTCACAGAATTCCATGTCAATTTTTGTGTATTTTCTACAAGTTTTTCTCTTTTTCCTTTTCTTTTCCCCCTCTCCGTTCCATCATTTTGATCATTTTTTCTTTCTTCATTCACAGCAGTGGCGCTTTATCGCGCTAAATATTCGTATTCTTCTTTTTCCGGACATTTTCATAGAATTATGTTATAATACACTTCATAGACTATAATAATTTATCACACTTTATTGAAAGCAGAGGTTCTTTATGAAAATGAAAAGAAATCTTTTTCTGCCAGTATGTCTGCTGGCCCTTACCCTGATTCTTCCCGGCTGCGGTCAGGCACCGGACAATGGAACGGACACACAAAGCGGCACACAGGAGGCGCCCGCAGAGGACGGCACGCAGGGAGCGCCCTCTGAGGCCATACCGCCTGCCAGTCAGGAAGCGCGCAATCTGCAGGGACTGAAGTTTTCCATCCTGGGCGACAGCATCTCCACCTTTGACGGCTATATTCCAACCGATTACAATATTTTCTACCCCGGCAGCGGCGAAATCAGCTCCGTAGAGAAGACCTGGTGGTGGCAGGTCATGGACGCCACAGGCATGGAGCTGAATGCCAATGCTTCCTCCTCCAACACCAACGTAAGCGGAGATTCCCTGGACACCACAGGAAGTGCCCCCGGCTGCGCCACCAAGCGGATGGAGGATCTGACCCCCGGGGACGATGGACCTGCCCCGGATCTTCTCATCGTTTTCATGGGAACCAACGACTTCCTGCGCAGCGTGGAGCTGGGAAGCTTTGACCAGCCCTCCAGGCAGGACGAGGGCGTGGTCACCAATTTCTGCGATGCCTACGAGCTGATGCTGCAGAAGCTGAACGCCCTGTACCCTGATGCGCAGATCTACTTCTGTACCCTTCTGGAAACAAATGCCGGAGACGTGGACGACAGCCCGGAGAGCTATCCTGCCACCAACAAAAACGGCAATACCATAGGAGACTTCAACGCAGAGATCGCCACCATCGCCTCTGCCTACAATTATCCCGTCATCGATGTGCACAACTGCGGGATCACCTACGAAAAGCTGGGCGAATATACCAGTGACGGTGTGCATCCCAACGCAGAAGGCGCCCGCCTGATTGCAGAATATATCACCAATGCCCTGCTCTATTAGAGGGGTCCGGCAGTCTTGACAAACTCCTTTTTCCTGTGTTACCGTGTGTGGTAGTTATTTATAAGGAAAAAGGAGTTTTTACGTAATGAGAAAAATATGGAAAAGTACCCTTACGATTACAGCCCTTGCGCTCATCCTCGCATTTTCCGGCGTCCCCTGCGTTGTACACGCAGCAGAGGCTGACGCCGTTTCCACTGTTCCTCCTGACGGTGCTGCCGCGCTTCCAGGCGGCGCGCCCAATGCCGCTCCAGCGGTGCCGTCTCCCGCCCCTGTCTCCCTTCAGGGAAAAAAGCTTTCCATTCTGGGCGACAGCCTCTCCGCTTTTCCCGGGACCATGCCCGCCGACTACAATCTTTTCTATCCCCAGGGGGAGGTGGGCAGACCTGATCTGACCTGGTGGGGGCAGACGCTGACCATGACGGGAATGACGTTGTGCTCCAACGCTTCCTCCGCCAATACCAACATCACCGGCAATTCCCTGGATATGAGCGGTTCCGCCCCCGGGTGCAGCTTCCGCCGTATTATGGATCTGAGGGGAAAGGATGGTTCCGCTCCTGATGTGATCCTTGTCCAGATGGGAATCAATGATTTCTCCAGAAGCCGCACAATCGGCTCCTACACCGGCCCGAAGATGCACGCAGAGGGCGAAATCATGACCTTCACCGACGCTTACGATATGATGATGCAGAAAATCAAGGCGCTCTACCCTTCCGCCTCCGTCTATTGCTGTACTCTTCTTGAAAGGGCCCCATTCGGAAACGAAAGCGGAATACCCGCCGTAAACCTGAACGGCAATACGGTGGCGGACTACAACAGGCAGATCAAGAAGATTGCCGCCGCTTACGGCACTCCCGTCATCGATCTGTACAACTGCGGGATCAACTACACCAACCTGAACCTCTTTACACTGGACGGCATCCATCCCACCATCATCGGAGGAAATGTGGTTGCCCAGACGGTGGTGCAGGCACTGCTGAAATAACGGCGCGCTAGAGCGTGTTTGAAAATTGCTTTCTGCCAGATGTGCGTCCCAATTTGTGGGA
>CAUWLJ010000002.1:0-99997 GCA_963559585.1 uncultured Eisenbergiella sp.
CTTGCAGAAAGGAGCGTTTTATGCAGGAAGAAAATGTAAACCGCAACCACAAGGACACGGTATTCCGTATGCTGTTCAAGGAAAAAGCACGTCTTCTGGAGTTGTACAACGGCCTGAACGGAACGGATTATCAGGACGAGAACGAGCTGGAGATCTATACCCTTGAAAATGCAATCTATATGGGGATGAAGAATGCCGTTTCTTTTCTCCTGGTGTCTGAGCTGAACCTGTATGAGCATCAGTCCACCTACAACCCAAACATGCCTCTGCGCAATCTTCTGTACATTGCGCGTCAGTTTGAAAAGTATGTGCTGGACAAGTCTCTGTACTCCACCAAAAGGATCATGCTTCCAACGCCCAGCTTCGTGGTATTCTACAACGGAATGCAGGACCAGCCTGAGAAGCGCATACTGAAGCTGTCGGATTCGTATGCCAAAAGGACGAAGAAGCCCGGGCTTGAGCTGGAGGTTCTGCAGCTAAACGTAAATGCAGGGAAAAACCGCAGGCTGATGGAGCGTTCCCGGACACTGAGAGAATACAGCCAGTATGTGGCATGCGTGCGGAAGCATATGGAGAGGGAGGCGCTTGCAGAGGCCGTGGAGCATGCGATAACAGAATGTATCCAGGAAGGAATCCTGCGGGAATTCCTCCTGAACCAGAGAGCGGAGGTAACGGCAATGTCGATTTTCGAGTACGATGAGGAAGAGGAAAAGAGGAAGCTCCGGGAGACAGAATATGAATTCGGCCGGGAGGACGGCTTAAAGGAAGGGAAGAAAGAAGGGCTGAAGCAGGGAAAGCAGGAAGGCCGCGATGAGCTTCTGATACTGGCGCGAAAGCTTCTGGCCCAGGGGCGCAGAGGGGAACTGGACCGGGCCCTGACGGAGGACGGCTATCTGGATCAGCTGCTGGCCGAATTCGGCCTGGATGCCGGAGGGCAGGATGAAAAAGGATAGAATTTGAAAGGCTGGCATATGAAATTCATAACAAAAGAACCAATAAATAAAGGCTGGTCAGATGATAAAAAATACTGTGTTACCGACAAGAACGGAACACGATACCTTTACCGTGTGTCTGACATTTCCCAGCATGATGCAAAACAGGCCGAGTTCCATATGATGAAGCAGGTCGCTTCCCTGGGTGTGCCCATGTGCCAGCCTGTGGAATTCGGCACTTGCGAGGACGGTGTATATTCCATAAGTTTTTAGTCATTTTACCCAAATGAGTATGGAGGCGATATAAATGAAGCCCAGATATGTTCTGGCCAGCTTATCATAGCGGGTAGCAATCCTCCGGTATGCTTTCAGTTTGAGAAAATAGTTTTCTACCAGATGCCTTTCTTTATAAAACCACCAGTCGCAGTGTCTCTCAAATTTAGCGCCTTTTCTGGATGGGATAGTCGGTTCCCCTCCATGCTCATAGATATAGTCGATTAACTGGGAACTGTCATACCTCCTGTCGGCTGCTGCCCGGTTTCCTTCTATATCAATATGCTCCAGAACAGGAAGCGCATAATTAATATCGTTCCGCTGGCCTTCACTGAGCATAAAATAGACCGGATAACCGTAAGCATCCACCGCTGCATGGATTTTTGTACTGGCACCGCCGCCAGGCAGCGGGATATTTGCCCCCCGCTGCAGCCGCCAAACATCCATGCAGGCATGGAGGCCCGGCTCGCTGCCCGCGGGAATCTCAATCCGAATCCATCTCTCGATCTTTCAGGCATCCCGCACCATCAGCGGATATTGTACACGCTCCTGATCTTCAGCCCTTCCGGCCTGCCTTTCAGGATCTTCACTCTCCTGGTTCCCGCATTCATGTCAAAGTAGTTGTCGGACAGAAGCATATCGTCCTCCGCGTTGATGATCTCCACACCTCTGGCGTAGACGGAGGCAGTCACCAGCAGTTCGTCCCCCTCCACACTCACGGTCAGCTCAGGATCCGCAAAGCGGTACTGCTTGGGCGCGCAGAAGATGACACAGCCGCCGGATACGGGTTCTTCCTCTCCCTCCAGATAACAGTCGTAGCTCACATAATCCCGGTAGAGGTCAGCGTCCATACAGTCCTCCTTTTCAAGCCAGCGGCTGGAAAGGACAGGCACGGTGACTGTCTGTTCTCCTCCCCGGATCACGCGGGAGGCGTTGTCACGCAGCGCCCATACCACGCGCACTGTGCGCTCCTGCATGCTTTCATTTGCAACGCACAGGTGGATGGATTTCTTCACCTGGTAAGGCTGGGCGTTGGGGTTGGTGTCCTGGGTAAGGATACCTTCCTCCGCACAGGAGAGCATCACCGGAGCGAAAAAGCGCTTGGCATAGTAGTGGAGGGCTTTCCAGCGGCCGCAGTAGTCGATGGAGGCCCAGCTTGCCACGGGCCAGCAGTCGTTGAGCTGCCAGATCACGGTTCCCATACATCTTCCTCTGTTTCTCCTGAAATGCTCCACGCCGTAACGGATGGCCTCCGCCTGCAGAAGCTGGGAAGCATAGAGGGTGGTATCAAAATCATTGGGATAGAGGAAGGTCTGCTCCATGTAGTTCATGATCTTGCCGTTGGCCGCCTGGTTCCTCTGGTGCTTTTCCATTACATAGGAGAAAATATTCCGATCCTCCGGCTCCGTAAAGGTTTCCACGGTTTTCAGGGAAGGGAAGGACTGGAAGCCGAATTCGGATACGTAACGGAAATAGAACTTACGGTATTCCGTGATGGGCTTATTTCCATGCCATACATCCCAGTAGTGCACATCCCCCCGGTTCTCATCATTGGGCGCGTCGAAGGCTCCGCCTGAGGAGGGGCTTGCAGGCCAGTAGAAGGTGTTGGGATCATATTTTTTCAGCACAGCGGGGAGGATATATTCGTACATCTTCACGTAGTCGCTCTTTTCCTTTGCACGCGTCACCCAGCTGCCCTCGGCCACAAACTGCTCCATCTCGTTGTTGCCGCACCACAGCCCAAGGGAGGCGTGATGGCGGATACGCTTGATGTTGTCAATAAATTCTGCGGTAATATTGGCCTCAAACTCCTCCGTCAGGTCGTACACGGCGCAGGCAAACATGAAATCCTGCCACACCATCAGGCCCAGCTCGTCGCAGGCATCCCAGAAGGCGTCGTAGGGATAATTGCCGCCGCCCCAGACACGGATACAGTTGAAGTTGGCGTTTCTGGCCTGCAGGAGCAGGTCGTAGGTGCGCTCCGCGGTCACTCTGGGCAGAAGATTGTCCTCCGGGATATAATCCGCCCCCATGGCAAAAATCTGTACGCCGTTCACCTCATGGGCAAAGGATTCCCCGTACTCGTCCTTTTCCCTGCGGATGGTCATGGTTCGCAGACCGATCCGCTTCTCCCAGGTGTCTGCGGCCTGTCCGCCGCACAGGAGGGTAACCTTCACCCGGTACAGAGGCTGTTCTCCGTAGCCGTTGGGCCACCAGAGCTTAGGATCGTCAATAACCAGCTCCGCTTTTCCCGCCTTTTCATAGGAAAGGGTGTATTCCTCTCCCTCCGGACCCGTCACAACAGCCTCCCAGGTACAGCCGGAAAGCCTGGAATCATCTGCCCCAAAAGAAAGAATCCTCTCCTCCCCTTCCTTTTCCACATCCACTCTAAGCTGAAGGGTCACTCTGCCCGCCTCATGCTTCTGGGTGATGTAGACGCCGTCCAGCCTGGCCTGGTCATATCCGATCAGCCGTACATCCCGCCAGATACCCGCATCAGGAAGGCGCGGGCCCCAGTCCCAGCCGAACATGCAGTGAGCTTTTCTCAGATAAGGGAAACCGCGCATGGCGTCGGAGCTTCCCTCCATGGGGCGGGCCTCATAGGCTTCCCGGATGAATCTGGTGGGGGAATGCAGCTCCACCCTCAGCTCGCTGGCCCCGTCCCTTAAAAGGGCCTTCACCGGAAATTCCCAGGTGCGGTGCATGTTCTCCACGTGACCAAGATGCACGCCGTTGAAATACACGTCCCCCAGGGTGTCGATGCCGTCAAAATGGAGCAGCACGTTCCTGCACTCCAGCAAGCCCTTCTCCACCTCAAATTCTGTCACATAGGTATAGTCCTGATCCATAAGGGGAAGAGCCTTCAGCTCATTGTCCCGGTAATAGGGATCCTCCATCCTGCCGTTGTCAAGAAGATCCTGATACACGCTTCCGGGAACGGTGGCAGGCAGGAATTCCTGCTTCCCTTCCCCAGGACAGCCAGTCCCGTTCTCCCTCTTCTCACACATCTTCCACTCACAGCCTGCGCCGGAGCCAAGAGACTGCACATACATTTGATTTTACCTCCATTCCTTCGTTTCCGTCACTACGCCGGGCAGTCCGCCCTTCCGGGCTTCTGCCGCTTCGCGTTTCCTGCTGTCAGGATACCATATTCAGGTGAAAATTTCTTCCTATGGATTGACCAATTCTTGTACTATATTGACCTGGTAAGCACTGTTCACTGCGGTCTCAAAAAAGGCCGTTTGAGACATAAGAACAGTAACGCCTGAAGCAAAGCGGCAGGCTTCTGCCGAAATGTATAATTTGCCCTGTTTTTGCCCACACTGACTGCAGAGCCGTAAAAATAAACCGCGCCGGGGAAAATCCGTCAGAGCTTCCCTTGCGCGGCCGGAGCGGAAACGCTCCATATGGAGGTAAAAATGGATTATATCAACGCATTCTGGGTGGGCGGCCTGATCTGCGCCCTCGTCCAGATTTTAATGGAGAAAACGAAGCTGATGCCCGGAAGGATCATGGTTCTGCTGGTGTGCAGCGGGGCTGTGCTGAACGCCATAGGGCTGTATGAGCCCTTTCTGGAATATGCGGGCGCAGGGGCCAGCGTGCCGCTTCTGGGCTTTGGCAATACCCTGATGAAGGGCGTGAAGGAGGCCGTACAGGAGCAGGGGCTTCTGGGCCTGTTCGCAGGGGGCTTCAAGGCAGGCGCAGTGGGCTGCAGCGCGGCACTGATTTTCGGCTTCCTGGCCTCCCTGATTTTCAGCCCCAAGATGAAAAAATAACCCTGTCAGGGCAGCCGCTCAGCCTGCCTGCGAAGCTCCCGCCCTCTTTTTCTCCGGAAGCTGAACCAGAATCACCGCTGCAAAAACAAGCGCACAGCCTGCCAGCTCCTTCAGGGACATGGTCTGCCCCAGAAGCACCCAGCCCGCCAGAACGGAGATCACCGACTCCAGGCTCAAAATCAGGGAAGCCACAGTGGGATCCGTTCCCTTCTGTCCCACGATCTGAAGGGTGTAGCCCACGCCGCAGGACATTACTCCCGCGTAGAGCAGGGGGACAATGCCGTTAAGCATCCCCTCCAGAGTCGGGGTTTCCGTCAGGAAGGCAATGAACATGCAGATGCTGCCCGCCACATAAAACTGGATACAGGAGAGGATCACGCCGTCCGTCCTTGGCGAAAAATAATCGATCACCAGAATATGGATGGAAAAAAGTACCGCACACACGAAAACCAGAATATCCCCTCTGTTCAAAGTAAAGGTCTCATTGACGCACAGCAGGTACATGCCCGCCGCCGCCAGAACGGCCCCCAGCCAGATGATCCTTCTCACTTTTTTCCCCAGGAAAAGGCCCATCAGGGGCACGATAACAATGTAAAGGGTGGTGAGGAAGCCCGCTTTTCCCACGGTGGTATACTGAATTCCGATCTGCTGGAAGGAGCTGGCCGCGCAGATGGCAAGGCCGCAGCAGACACCCCCGGCCAGGGTGATCTTCCATCCTCCTCTGCGGCTTCGCGCCCCTTCTGCCGGATTCTGCTGTCCGTCCTCATCTGTCATGGTATCTGTCCGCCCGTTTTCCATGGGTGACCCTGTGTACGCCTTCTGCCTGGCCCGGAAAGCGATGAGGGGCAGAAGCACGGTTCCGCCGATCAGGCATCTGGCTCCATTGAAGGTGAAGGGCCCCATATAATCCATTCCCACGCTCTGGGCCACGAAGGCAATTCCCCAGATAAAAGCTGCCATAAAAAGAAAAAAACTGTTTCTGTACTGTCTGATTTTCTGCTGCATTTCTTTGTTCCTTTATCGTTTCTGGTATTTTTTACTGCTGTATTTCCGTTCTCTCTCAGCCGTCCCGGATTTCCGTACTCCTATCCCCTGCCCTGCCGCTCCTCCCTCTCAGGCTGACACTTCCCAAGTCCATCCGCCAGCTCGGCCACTATGCCTCTGATCGATTTGTCATCACATTCTATGGTGAGATCCGCATACTTTTCATAGAGGGGAACCCGCTCTGCATACAGCTCCTCCAGCGTCTGGCCCTCCTTTAACGCCACGCCCCTTTTCCTCAGATCGCCCAGCCTGGCCGCTATCTGGGCACAGGTCAGCTTCAGGTAAACGATGGTTCCCATACTGCCAAGGTGGTCCATGGCTTCCGGGCCGTAGATCACGCTTCCCCCTGTGGCAATGACACTGCGGCGTGCCCGGATGCGGCTGTTTATCTCATTCTCCACAGCAAGGAAGCCCTCCAGCCCCCTGTCTGTGATGATCTCGTGCAGAAGCTTCCCTGTCTCCTCCTGGATCACCAGGTCGGAATCCAGAAAACGGTATCCCATACTCTTGGCAAGCACCACGCCTACCGTGCTTTTCCCCGCGCCGGGCATACCGATCAGAATGATATTGTCTTTTTCGTTCATCTTCTTTTGTTCCGTCCTTCCTGCCGGCCTTTTCTGTTACTGTACACAGGCAGGCCGGATTTAAGTCTGCCTGGAGCAGCCTTTTCTTCTTTTCATAAAAATGTCTGGCCGGAAACTGCTTTACCAGGGATACGCCTTCCCCTCATTGTCCATAAAAGTCAGCTCCCTGTTCTTCACATCCACTCCGTCAAACAGACGAACCAGCTTACAGGCCGTCTCATAGGGATCCAGGTCGGCGTTCATCCCGCCCATGTCGGTGCGCATCCAGCCCGGGTGAACGGCGATCACCTTGATCCCCCTGCCGCAAAAGTAATTGTCCAGAAGCTTCGTCCCCATGTTGAGCGCAGCCTTGGACATGCAGTAGTCAAACTCCTTCTCCCTTCCGGCGGTGGAAATGCTTCCGCTCTCCGAGGAAATGTTCACGATCAGCGCTCCCGCATTTTCAGGAATCAGAGACAAAAAAGCCTTCACCACACGCAGAGGACCCACCGCATTTACATTATAGACAGGAATACAGTCGTCCAGATCGGTCTGCTCCAGCGCCTGAAACGAGGATTCTGCATGAATGCCCGCATTGTTGATCACCACATCCACGCGGCTCACCCTTTCGGCAGCCAGAGCAGCCGCCTTTGCCACGGAAGCGGTATCCGCCACATCCATGGGCAGCTGGATCAGCCTGTCCGGGTAACGCTCTGCCAGTCCGGCAAGCTTCCCGGAATCCGGTTTTCTCACTCCCGCAAGCACGAAAGCCCCATCCTCCAGATATTTTTGCGCCAGAAAATAGCCAAGGCCCCTGGAAGCCCCGGCGATCAGCACTGTCTTCTTATTCATCTGTACCTCCCGTTCCTCATTGCCTGCCGCCGCCCTCCCGGGCAGGAGCAGCCCTTACTCGTTTTCAAACTCCACCGTCACGTAAAAGCCTCTTTCGTTCTCTACGATAGCCGTGACAGTACCCTCCCTGGCCAGCAGCCTTTCCCGGAAGGGAAAATTACCGGACATGGCAAGGGAGGGATCAATGGTATAATAGTAGTTGCTGGGCAGAACGCCCTCCGTGATGGTAACGCGCTGCCCGGTCTTAATCAGGCCGGGGCGTTCCATTTTAAACTCCATGCTCCTCATTGGCCGCCTCCCGGAACGCAGCCGGAATGATCCATGCGCTCCAGCGTTCATTTTATCATATCCTCAGAAAAATGGAAGAGGTGTTTCCGGTTTTCCGCAGCTTTGACCGTTCAAACCGATATGATTAAACCGTTACGATAAATGTTTACTGTGTCTCCCCGCCGGACGCCTTCTCTGCCAGTCCGAACTCCTCCATCAGCTTATCCAGACAAGCCTCCTCCCTTACTGCGCGCTCCAGCTCGCTTCCTCGCCCCTGGTCAAAAAGCTTCTGCATCAACAGCAGAATTTCTTCCCTGCTTTCTTTTTTTCCTTCTCTTTTTCCTTCCTCCCAGCCATACTCATATTCTTCTTCCCTGAGTTTCCTCTTTTCTTCTTCCTCATCATACTCAAAAATCGACATTGCTATTACCTCCGCCCGCTGGCTCAGCAGGAAATCCCGCAAAATTCCTTTTCCAATGCATTCTGTCACCGCATGCTCCACCGCCTCTGCAATCGGCTCCTTTTCCACATACCTGCGCACGCACGCCACATACTGGCTGTATTCCTTCAACATCCGGCAGTGCTCCATCAGTTCACGGTTTTTTCCTGCATTCACATTGATCTGCAGCACCTTCAGCTCCAGTTCCGGTTCCTCCGTTTTTTTCTCAAAAGAGTCCGACAGCTTCAGCACGCGCCTCTCCGGCTGAGAATCTGTACCGTTATAAAACACAACAAAGCCGGGTGTGGGCAGCTTTATCCTTCTCTTGGAGTACAGCGTCTTTCCCTTTGCCAGTTTCTCATACTGGCGGGCGATATACATGAGGTCACGCAGGGGAATATTGGGATTGTAGCTGGACTGATGCTCATAGAGGTTCAGTTCGGACATGAGCAGAAAGGACACGTCATTCTTCATCCCCATATAGACTGCATTTTCAAGGGTTGTGATCTCCAGTTCGTCCTCATTCTGATAGTCCGTCCGGTTCAGTCCGTTGTAGAGCTCCAGCAAATGTGCTTTTTTACTGAAAAGCATACGAAATACACTATCCTTGTATTCCCTGTTTACCGCCGCTTTTTCTTCCTGCATAAAAAATCTCCTTTCTGCTGTGCAGATCTTCATCCGCGTTTGCGGCCGGAAGGAGTTTATTACAGGAAAAGCAGGCTGTCGCCGTGCAGAGCCTTTTTCTTTCGTCCCTCCCGCCTGTTGATAATGAATCATTGGATTTGAAGCATGGAGTTCCGAAAAGAAAACAGATACTAACCGCCGCCGGAATGGCGCTCGGCTGTAAAAAGACATGCTGAAATTCCGGATTCTTATGAAAACATGCTCATCTATACCTTAGCATGGCAGAAACGGCTCTGCAAGACTTTTTTCACGCAGGTTTTTTACCGGCTGCTGTTCACAGCAGCCTCAAACGGCAACTGCTTGAGGCGTAAGAACATGATTCAGGGGTGAGCGGGCCCCTTTTGCGCAGCAAAACTTTTAATTGGCCCGCGAATGTTGCTGTTTACTGGCTTTCCAGTGAGCAGTAACGCTGTTCGCCTTCCAGCACCAGCGCATGGCAGATTCCGGGAACGTTCTGCCCCTCATTGAAGCTGGTCTTGGAAAGAAGCGCGCCTGTGGGAGCGAAAAGAACCCGCTTCCATACGCCCTGTTCCAGCATTTTCAGGATATAGGCGGACAGAACCACCGCCGAGCAGCCGCAGCCGGAGCCTCCGGCATGAGTATCCTGCTCTCCCGCGTCGTAAATCTCGATTCCGCAGTCCATGTGCTGACCGGATATATCGATCCCTTTCTTATTGAGAAGGTCGATGAGGACAGTCTGGCCGATTTTTCCCAGATCCCCGGTGATGATCTTGTCATAGTAATACGGCCTTCTGCCGAAATCCTTCAGGTGGGCTTCGATGGTATCCGCCGCAGCCGGAGCCATGCAGGCTCCCATGTTCATGCTGTCCTTCAGGCCGGAATCCAGGATCCTGCCCGGTGTCAGCCCGGTGATACGCGCACGGAAGGCGGGTGATTCCTCTGTTCCCGGCGAGTTCGCCACAGCCGCACCCGTCTCTGACGCACCTCTGCCAGTCCCGCCCTTTTTCGATGCGCCCGCCCCGGCCGCCTCTGCCTCCGGCATGCCCATACCGACCGCACCTTTTTTCTGCGCATCCGCCCCGGCCCCCGGCCCGGTTTTCAGGCCGTCCTCAGAGGCCAGCAGAAAGGCGCCGCTTCCCGTCACCGTCCAGGTGGCGGACAGGGGGCGCTGGTTTCCGTAGCCTAAGGGAAAACGGAATTCCTTCTCCGCGCTGGCAAAATGGCTGGAGGTGACGCAGGCCGTCCTCCGGGCGAATCCGGCGGCCAGGAGGATGCTTCCCAGCGTGAGGGAGAGACCGCAGGTGGAGCAGGCCCCGTACAGGCCGAACAGGGGAATCCCGAAATCCAGAAGGCCGAAGCTGGTGGCTATCTCCTGCCCCAGCAGGTCGCCCGCAAGCAGAAACCGGATATCCTCCTTCTTCCAGCCCGCCTTCTGCATGGCGGCCCCCAGCGCCCTCTTCTGCAGGCTGCTCTCCGCCTCCTCCCAAGTGGAAGCGCCGAACAGATCGTCCTCCCCCACCTGGTCGAACAGGCTGCCAAGCGGCCCTTCCCCCTCCTTTTTCCCCACAACGGAGGCGCTGTCTGCGATGTACACCGGCTGCTCCAGACGGATGCTCTGCCTGCCCAGAATGGGACTGATCCCCTTTTTCTCCATAATACTGACCGTCCTTTCTTTATTGTTAAAGTACGGTTAGTATCCGTTTTTTTCCCCGTCAATATGCACAGCCAAGGAAGATTGCCCTTAAAACTCCTTCTCCGCGTATATCCTCACAGAAATCAGATAGGAAACGTACAGCCCCGCAAGAGCCGCAAGGCCTGACGCCGCTGCCCAGAAGGCCGCATTCCGCTCTGCCAGCCAGTCAAGGGCCTGACGCGCCCCGCTTAAGGCGGCAGAGGCTTCATCCATCCACGCATACATCCGGATCAGGCCGTAGATCAGGACGCCCACCCCGCCAATCAGCGCCAGATACAGGTACCTGGCCTTCTCCACCCCGAACCTGTAGATGGTGGGAATCAGGACAGCCAGCATCAGCAGGCCGGCCACCAGACAGCCGTAGAAGCTGGCCAGCAGCTCCACGGGATTCACTTTTTCACTGAAAATAATCATAAGCAGGGAAGCCGGAAGGAGCGCAGCCGCCACGATCCCCATGGAGGCTGCCCCCACCCAGTACCTGCAGCGCACCATCTGCTCCCTGGTGACCGGAAGGCTGAGGGCCAGGGTTTCCCAGCGGCTGGACGAATCATAGCCGAATGAGGTCATGGTGCACATCAGGCCTATCATGGTGACCGCCGAATACATCAGCCCCGCATTTTCCGTCACAATGCCGTTGAAGGCCAGGATCCCCATGACTACCAGCCAGCTCTTCCACAGCGAACGGAGCGTATATATTTCTTTTAAAAAGATTCCCTTCATGTCCTCTCCCCTCCTTTTACCCAAAACAGCATCATATCCTCGATTCCCGCCGGATCCAGCACGACGCCCTCCGGCAGCCTGCACTGTCCCAGCCGCTCCAGATCCAGAAGGCCCTCGGAGCCGAACCGCCCTTTCCTGTGGCCGATGAGCGCCTGAGTGCCCAGGGCCATAAGCGCTTCCTCCGGCCCCCGCGCCAGGCGGTATCTCTCCAGAAGCAGATCCTTCTCCTCAGAGAAAAGGAGGCGGCCGCGGTGGATCAGGGTGATGTAGTCCGCAATCTTTTCCAGGTCGCTTACAATGTGGGAGGAGATCAGGATACTGTGGGTTTCGTCCTGCAGGAAATCCTGAAACAGCTCCAAAATCTCGTCGCGCACTACAGGGTCGAGGCCGCTGGTGGGTTCGTCCAGCAGGAGAAGCTGCGCCTGATGGGAAAGCGCCATGGCAATAGCCAGCTTCATTTTCATTCCCCTGGAATAATCCTTTATCTTCTGTTCCGGCTTCAGGCCGAACCGCTTCAGACAGCCGTAAAAGGCCTGGGATTCCCACCCCCGGTAGATCCCCTCCATAATCCGGCCCGTCTGCCCGGCATTCAGGGCCTCGGGAAGGTTCAGTTCGCTGAACACCACGCCTACCCTTTCTCTCAGCGCCCTCTCATCCTCCCTGTTGTCCCTGCCAAACAGGGAAATCCGTCCCCCGTCCCTGTGCAGAAGGTTCAGGATCAGCTTTATGGTGGTGCTTTTGCCTGCCCCGTTTTCCCCGATAAAGCCCATGATGGAGCCTGCCGGAAGCGAAAAGGAAATGTCCTCCAAAGTGAAATCCGGATACCGCTTCGTCACATGCTCCAAAGTAAGTATATTCTCCATAACGCCCTCCTTATCCGCATCCGTCCTCGTACAAAAGCTCCAGTATCTCCGTCAGCTCCTCCAGCGGGATCTGATTCTCCCTGGCGATCTGTACGGCCTGAGTCAGATATTCCTCCGCCCGCCGCAGGCTCTCCTCGCGGATCAGTCCGGCGTCCCGGCCTGCCACAAAGCTCCCCTTTCCGGGTACGGTCTCGATAAACCCCTCCTCCTCCAGATCATTGTAAGCGCGTTTGGTGGTGATCACGCTGATCCGAAGCTCCCTTGCCAGCAGCCTCATGCTGGGCAGCGCTTCGCCCGGCTGGAGCTGGCCTGTAATGATCAGATTTTTAATCTGGGACGCGATCTGGTCATAGATCGGCTTCCCGCCTGCATTGCTGATGATAATGTTCAATCTGCTTCCTCCGAAGGATATACTGTATATATCGTTATATATACAGTATATCCGTAATATACACTTCTGTCAAGTCACATCTTTTTCCTGTACTCTGTGGGCGCCATCCCCATGTTCTCCCGGAAGCACCGGTTGAAGCTGCGCTGACTGTTAAAGCCCGCCTCCTCCCATACCCTGGTCATGGGCCAGTCCGTGGCGTCCATCATCTGAAGGGCGTATTCCAGGCGGATGTGATTCAGATACTGCCTGAAATTCATCTGAAGCCGTTCCGCAAACAGATGTGATATATAATATTTGTTCACATGCAGCTCCCGGGACAGCCGCTCCAGCGTCAGCTGCTCCTGAAAATGCTCCGCCACATAGGTCAGCAGCCTGTCCGTCAGCTCCATGCTCTCCCTGCCCCTCCGCTCCCGCGGCTCCAGGACGGGCATCAGATGGGCCAGCAGAACCTGGAACCAGGCGCTTTTCAGCACAGCCTCATCCGGGCGCTCTGCCGGCTTGTCCCCTGCCTTATCCGGATCTGTTCCCCCCTTCTCTGTCTGTTTTGTTCCCTCCGCTTCTGTCCGGCCTGCACTCTCAGCCTCTGTCCGGCCTGCATTCTCCGCTTCTGCCAGAAACAGCTGCCCGTTCCCTCCCGCCAGCTCGTACAGACGCTTCCATGCAAGCCTTGCTTCTCCGGAAAGCCGGGACGCAGGCAGAAAAGGGCTGGCCGGGCTTTTGGTCTGCAGGACGCGCATATAGGGGCCGGAGAGCGCCGGGTCAAGGATCAGAAGCAGCACCCTGTGCTTCCTCTCCCCGAAATAGCTGTGGATCTGCTCCGGGAAAACCACCGCGCAGTCCCCCTCTTTAAGACACTGCTCTTCCCCCATGATCTTCACCCCGATCTGCCCCTCCAGCACCAGAAGGATCTCCATATGCCCGTGCAGATGCTCCGGAAACCGCATGTTCTCGCTGAGCACAGCCATCAGCTTCTGATTTCTTTTCTCATAAAAAGGGTTCATCTTCTCCTCCTGCCGGAGCGCTCCTGGCTCCGGCCGCGGTGAGAAAACACGCATGTGGTTTCCCGCCTGCGATCCCGGCAGTTTTGTGACGCTCCGGCACAAAACTGCTGATTGAAAATAAGCCATCAGGCTTATTTTCAATCTCTCCTCCCTGCCGGAGCGCTCTCCGCTCCAGACAGCAATAAATGGCTGTAAAAATCTCTCTTATGACAATCATTCTACCCATCCCCATGCTATAATGCAAGCATCAGACGAGCATGGCGCGGGCCTTTTGGAGCGCCGCGCCGGATAAGGAGGGTTTTCTTATGGAAAGAGAAAAAAAGGTACTGATTTTCCAGGGGGGATGGGACGGACATGAGCCTGCCCTTGTAGCAAAAAGATTTGCGGGAATCATGGAAAAACACGGCTATTCCTGCAAAATTTCGGACAGCCAGGAGGCGCTTCTGGATCTGGACGAGCTGATGAGCCTGGATCTGATCATACCCTGCTGGACCATGGGAAACATTGACCGCACAGCCCGGGAAAACATCGTGAAGGCGGTTGCCGCAGGCTGCGGTCTGGCGGGCTGCCACGGCGGCATGTGCGATGCTTTCCGGGAGGATGTGGAATGGCAATTTATGACCGGAGGCCAGTGGGTCAGCCATCCCGGCGGGGACGGCGTGGACTATCAGGTCAACATCCGGCACGGCTCCAGCCCCATCGTGGAGGGCCTGGAGGATTTTCCTGTGTGCAGTGAGCAGTATTATGTCCACATAGACCCGGCTGTGCAGGTTCTGGCAACCACACGCTTCCCCATCGTTCCCTACTACCATATCTCCAACGGGACGGTGGATGTGCCCGTGGCCTGGACCAAGTTCTGGGGCAACGGAAGGGTTTTCTACAATTCCCTTGGCCACCACGACGATGTATTCGACAAGTCCCCCACGGCTCAGATCCTGATGGAGAGAGGTATGCTCTGGGCTGCCCAGGGTAAGGAATATGCCCTTGCCCGCGGCCTGGACACCAGCCGTTTTGAAAACACTGCCAAAATGTACTGATCCGCGCAGCCTGCCGCCATCGCGCCCGCCGCGTTCCCGGATCCGTAAAAAAATAAACGCAGCAGTTCAGCCGCCCCCGGGCCGCTCTCTGCTGCAAAACAGAGTTAGGAGATAACAGACATGAACGCTATTCCAAATACATCCTTTTCTGATGAACAGAATCGCTGTACAGCCCCGGTCAGAGTGGCCGTCCTGGGTCTTGGTGCCATCAGCGGCATTTATCTGCAAAACCTGACAAAGCTGTTCGGTGAAGTCACCGTTCACGGCGTCTACGATCTGATCCCTGAAAAAATGGAAAACGCCTGCAGGGAGTACGGCGTCGAAAAACGCTACTCCTCCATGGAGGAGCTGCTGGCCGATCCCGAGGTGGAGCTGGTTCTGAACCTGACCAGGCCCTTCGAGCACTATGTGGTTACCAAAGCCGCCCTTCTGGCCGGAAAGCATGTGTACAGCGAAAAGCCCCTGGCTGCCACATTTGAAGAAGGACTGGAGCTTTTCAACCTGGCGCAGGAAAAAGGCCTGCTCCTGGGCGGCGCGCCCGATACCTTCCTGGGCGCAGGCATCCAGACCTGCCGCAAGCTGATCGACGACGGCTTTATCGGCAGCCCCATCGGCGCACATGCCAGAATGGTCTGCCACGGCCATGAAAGCTGGCATCCCTCTCCCGCCTTCTACTATCAGCACGGCGGCGGCCCCATGATGGATATGGGCCCCTACTATCTCACCGCCCTGGTCAACCTTCTCGGCGGAGTCCGGGAGCTTACGGGTATTGCCACAAAGGGCTTTGAGGAGCGCACCATCACCAGCCAGCCCCTGTTCGGGCAGAAGGTGAAGGTGGAGGTTCCCACCCACGTGAACGCCCTTCTTCATTTCCATTCCGGCGCGGTGGCCACCATCACCACCACCTTTGACGTCTACTATGACAGTCAGGCCGGGCTGGAGATCTACGGCACGGAAGGAACTTTGCGGGTTTCCGACCCCAACTGCTTCGGCGGCCCCATTTACCTGCTCCGCCCGGAGGACGGCTCCTTCCGAGAGATCCCTCTGGTATTTGACTACAAAGAAAACAGCCGCGGTCTGGGCGTTGCCGACATGGCAAAAGCACTGCGCACCAAAAGAACGGCGCGCGCCAACTCCTCCCAGACCCTGCATGTGCTGGAAATCATGACCGCCATAGAAGCCTCCAGTGCTTCCAGACAGTTCATCCAGCTTACCACCTCCTATGAGCGTCAGAAGCCCATGGTCAAGACCGGCGTTCCGGGGATTCTGGACTGACTGCGGTCATTCTGGACCGAATGCAGGGATTCTGAACCGGTTGTAGCGTTTCATGCCGCTCCGGCCCGATATTCTTTATCCGTCACAGCATCCGCCCCACAGCGCCCCTGACATCCGAAACGCCCGCATTGCGGGCGTTTCTTCTATAATTATATGATAGATACCGTTTTGAGACAGACGATCATCTCCCACTGCCAGCCTCATTCCACATATCTGTCCGCGTCATAAACCGCCTCAATATTTTCAAGAGGAACATCACCCTCGAAAGCCTGGCTCGCCATCAGGATATAACCGCCGTCTCTGCCCAGCGTTTCCATATATCGGCGGGTCTGCCTTCACCAGCTTTTCCGTGTTTTCCTTAAAAAAATCCCGCCACATTTCCACACTGAACAACAGGGAAATCTGCGTGCCGTAATCATCATGGGGCCTGAGAATGTCGATCCTTCCCGGAATCGCTTCAAAGCACCGCCTATAGTATTCCAGTTCAAACTCCACCATCCTGTCCAGAATATACCGGGCCGTTTCCGGCTCCTCCACCATCAGAACGAAAAATTCCTCCATATCCATCAGGAACGTTACCATCTGGAAAGGCCCTTCATGCCCCATGATCAGAGCCTTATCCGGGTATCTGCCGCACTTTTCCCTCAGGGAAGCATAGTCAAACCAGTCAGGAGAGGGATATTGATACCTCTCCTTCACATCCTCTATGGATTCCACCCCGTTCAGCGGGAAAAAGGTGGTCACTCCATAGGTATCCACAGCCGTCGTGTGCTGGGTGGATTCGTATCCCCAATAGGATCTGGCCACCGTTTTTCCCTTTTCATTCTGATATGGCTCCAAAGGCGGGCCGATATAATCCGGCCCCACGGGAATCACGTCGATCTCGAAACGCTTCATGAGCTGATCGTACTCCGTAAATCCATAATGCTCCATCAGTCTCCTGCTCACCGTTCCCACCGCCTCAAATGCCGCCGGTATCCGATCAGGCCTCTGATGCAGAATCGCCGCACACACACGCTCTCTCGATGTCATAGTTTTCCTCCTTCTGCCGCTTTTCTTTCCCCTCAGCGGTCTTTGTTTTTCTTCATTATAGAGAAAAGAGGACTGCACAGGAATGGAGAAACGAACCAGAATTTCCTGTACTTTTCATATGATCTATTCCTTCCTGATGGAGCTGCTCCGCCTGGCCGACGGCATTGCAGCGCCCCAAAAGCCCCCATTGTTCCTGGCCGCCCAGGATTACATCCAGACCCATCTCTCCGCACGCCTTCAGACCCAGGAGGTGGCGGATGCCCTTCACATAAGCCCCGCCTGCCTGAACCGTTTATTCCGCCGCTGCGCCGGAGACAGCCCCCATCACTATATCATCCGCAGGAAAATAGAATACGCCTGTGTCCTCCTTTCCGGCACCGACGACACCTGTGAACAGATCAGTGAACGGGTCGGGATCCTGGATGCCGCCTATTTTCACCGTGTTTTCCGCAGGACAACCGGAGTAACGCCGGGCGAGTACAGGAGGATGCTGCGGCGGCAGTCTTAAATTCCCCTGACCAAGGATTGCAGCGGTCTGCTTCAGCGATGTATCATTACATAACACCTTTCATAATATCGGCAGACAGGGAGGATTTTATGGCTATTATCGGCATTGATTTATTTTTGAACGGATTGGCTGAGCTCCTGGTGCAATCCAGTCTCAAAAAGAGTATTTATTACTATATTGCCGAACACTATCAATTTCGAGGGACAAAGCCTGATAAAATTCTGCCGGAGGCTCAAAGGCTCTATCAGGCATTAAACGGTAAATGCGGCCCGCTTACGAAAAAAAGAAGGACTACAGCTGGCTGACCATCGTTTGGTGGTTGTTTAGTTTGGTGACAATCTGGCTGCCCAAGGATGATTTTTGGACAATTTTTGCAACGCCAGCTAAGGACTTTGAGGTTGGCAGGATAACAGCCGGACTTTTGACAGCGGTTTCCACCGTCTGGCTGCATCTCCTGCCGATGCTTTTCCTTATCACATCAATAAAAAAGACTTTTCGCTCCGATCAATGAATGTACGATTCATTATGCTGGCAGGACCCGCTTTTCCGCTCCTGACGGGAATGGCGGGTTTATCAGGAAACCTGTAATCTGACTGCAAAAGCACTATAGCCTGGCTGTCTACAACTGTCTACAGCCTGTAAGACACATGAAGAATGCCGAAACCCTGTAAATTCAAGGTTCCGGCATTCTTCATAAAAAGCTGCTGACGGGAATCGGACCCGTGACCTCCGCACTACCAATGCGACGCTCTACCGCCTGAGCCACAGCAGCGTTTTTAAGTTTTCATCGGCTGTCCTGCCGACGAATGCTAGTATAGCATGGGGTATATATAATGTCAACAATAAATTTTAAAAAATTACAAAAATTTATTTATGAGCTGAACTGTTACACTTGAGAAAAAGGAGCTGCTGCGCAGTTCCTTTTTCTCAAGCCTCTCTATAGCTCCTTACGCTTCCTCCTGCCCGTTCTCCTCCTGGGAAGCAGCCGCCTGAAGGGTGATGGTTACTTTCTTCTCTCCATACACGCCGTCATTGATGCTCTGAACCGTCAGCTCCACCGTCTCGCCTGCTTTGTAATAGGTAAGAATATCTGTCAGCTGGGACATATCCGTAATGTTCTCACCGTCAAAGGCTGTGATCACATCTCCCTTCCTCAGGCCTGCCGCTTCCGCCGCACCGCCCTTCGTCACATCTGCCACATAAACCCCGCCGGGAATGCCATAAGCGGCGGTAACGGCCTCGTTCACCTGCACGGCGCTGATGCCAAGGGCGCCCCGTTCCGACTCGGCTGCTTTGGTACGGGTGGTTTTGTTCATCAGCGTCTCAATGATGTCGGATACTCTGGATACCGGGATGGCATAGCCCATTCCTTCCACCTCTGTACTGGCCAGCTTGGCGGAATTGATGCCGATCACCTCGCCTCTCATATTCACCAGCGCGCCCCCGCTGTTGCCGGGATTGATGGCCGCATCCGTCTGGATATAAGAAGGTACGGATTTGGTTCCGCCGTTCTGCGTATCGGCAGAAACCGGGCCGGAAAGCGTTCTGTTGGTGGCGCTGACAATACCTGTGGTAACGGACTGTCCGTAGCCCAGAGCATTTCCGATGGCCACTACCTGCTCACCCACCTTCAGGGAATCAGAATCTCCCACCTTGGCAATGGTGATGCTGTCCATGGTATCGGATGAAATGTCTGCCAGAGGAATGGCAATCACCGCCAGATCGTTGGAGGGATCCGTCCCCTTCACAGCCGCCTCATACACGCTGTTGTCAATAAAGCTGGCGGAAAGGGATGAAGCGTCTGCAATCACATGGTAGTTGGTCACGATCAAAAGCTCCTCATCGTTCTGTCCGATAATGATGCCGGAGCCGACGCTTTCCATTTCCTGAGGCACGGTCTGGCCGCCGTAGCCGAACATGCTGAAATAGCTGCGTACCTCCTGCACCGACTTGTTGGTGATGGATACGATGGACGGCATCACGCTCTGGGCAATGGCGGAAACATCCATGGAGCCGTTCCCCGCTGCCGCCGTCTGTGCGGCATTCGGTACAGCGGCATCCGCCGTCAGGAGGCGGGTACGCTCCTGCATCTGCCCGCTCTGAGCGTCCGCACTGTCCGAAGCGGAATAGCCTGCCAGATGATTGATGGCAAGGAAGGTACCGGAGGCCACGCCGCCAAACAGGACTGCGCTGAGGGTGATCGCTCCGGCCCTGCGTGCAAACCGTGCGAACCGGGAGCCTTTCCCGTCTCTGTGTCCCATTCCATGCCTGTCGTTCCTGCCTCCCTGAGCCATGCTGCCGGGATCCTGATTCATCCAGGTCTGCTGTGACTGGAAATTGTTCTGATCGTTATAATTATATTCGTACATATCAAAGTCTCCTTTCGATACTGCTTCTCTTGTTTGTATGTTTGTAGTATAGAAAGGAATTGTGTTTGAAATGTGAAGCAAATAAGGAGTAATTGTGTTTTTTATACAAAAAGAGCCCTGGAGAATGATCTCTCATTTTCCAAAGCTCTTTCCCTTTTATTACTGCTGTCCCGCTCCCTGCGCAGCCTCCTGGGCCTGCTGGGCCGCATGGGCGTTCTGCAGGGCAGTCATCTGGGCCGTCACGCTTTCTATCTCCTGCTGGGCCGCAGCAATGGCATTCTGGGCCGCGGCCGCCGTTTCCGGATCCGCTGCCGCAGCCGCCTGGGCCTGTGCTGCCGCAAGCGCATTCTGCGCATTCTGCAGAGCCGCCTGGAAGGTGGCCATCTGCGCATCGAAATTGGCCAGCATCCTGCGCGCCTCCAGCTCCATCTGCTGCTGCGCTATCACAGCATTCGCCGCATTGGGATCCGCAAAAAATTCCGCTGTATGAGGGCACCGGTTTGCAGCTCCTCCCGCTGTAGAAGGGGTCTGGCCGGTAAGCGCCGCATCCAGAGAGGGCGTCATTTCCACCGTTCCCGGCACCTGGAACGGGCACAGCTCTGTGGCAGGCAGACCTGAATATTCACAGATCATACCCTGATAATGTACGTCACAGGTAGTGGTGGGAACCGTTCCCTGGGCGAAATATTCCGTTTTCACATGAGCGTCGCACAGCCCCGCTATGGGCAGCTTGCCCGACTGGGAGCAGACATTGGCCACTACAATGTCTGCCGGGACGGGAAATGATTTGTTCTCCAGGTTCTCATGAATCCTGCTCATCACAGAACGCCACAGGGTTTTTGCCAGATTTCTCTCTCCGCCCTTGGCCAGCTTGGCATTGTTGTCGTAGCCGGCCCAGGTGGTACAGGTATAGTAGGGAGTATAGCCGGAAAACCACACGTCATTGTAGTCCGAAGTGGTTCCTGTCTTTCCTGCAATGGACATGCCGCCGAAGTTCACGCTTCCGCCCGTTCCCTTGGTCACCACGTCCACCATGGCATCCGTAAGCAGAAAAGCGGTGCTCTCCTTGATCACCTGCTCGGAATAGCCCACGGTATTGTCAATGAGCACATTCCCCTCATGATCCACGATCTTCGTGTACAGCTTGGGCTTAATATAAAGGCCGCCGTTGGCGATAGCCGCATAGGAAGCGTTCAGCTCCAGATTGGTGACGCCGTAGGTGATGCCTCCCAGAGCCAGGGACTGCTGTACATCAGAGAAAATCTGCCCGTTCCGCTCCACACCGTCAGTCAGTGTGGTAAAGCCGAAGTGCTGCAGATAATCATAGCCCAGGCTGGGGGTGATGTGGGTGAGTGTCTTTACCGCAATAATGTTCAGCGAATCGTAAATACCCTCCCGCAGAGAGCAGATTCCCCTGTAGCCGGAGCTGTACCAGTTTGATACCGGTTTGCCATTGGCGTAGTTGTAAGGAGCATCCACAAACACATCCGCCAGTGTCAGTCCCGCGCTGTCCAGCGCCGGTGCGTAGGTGGATACGATCTTGAAGGTAGAGCCGGGCTGCCTGGTAGTAGCGGTGGCCCGGTTCAGGGTACGGTTGGCTTCCTTCGCACCGCGGCCGCCCACAATGGCCACCACATTTCCTGTGGACTGATCCTGGATGGTCATGGAGATCTGCGGCTGAGGGGTCATGGATACCTTCTCCGCGATTTCCTCCCCGCCTCCCGCAAGCATAGCTGCCTTAAATTCCTCCAGGGCCGCATAGGCCTCGTCCTGGGAGCCGAAAAGGAGCGGGTACTTCCTGGTGGTTCCGTTCTCCTTCATCCACTCCTCCATCGTTTCCTTGCTGTAATTGATCGTCTCCCCATCCTTCTGGATGCTGAGGCGGTAATCCAGATACCATGTGGTACCCTCCGGATAATTTTCTTCATTGGAGCAGACCTCATCTGCGATGGCCTGAATATCCGGGTCCTGCGTGCTGTAAATCTTCAGGCCGCCGGAATACAGCAGAGAATAGGCCTGCGTCTCCGAATAGCCTGCCGCCACCAGATCATCCATCACATCCTCGGTAAGGGCATCCACAAAATAGGAGTTGACGGCGGTTTCCCCCACCTCCTCGTTCACAGACTGGATGCGGGCATACACATCGTCAGAAAGCGCCTCGTCATGCTCTCTCTGGCTGATATATCCCTGCTCCAGCATATCCCCCAGCACCTTGGCACGGCGCTCCGCATTGTTCTCCGGATGGGAAATGGGGTTGTATTTGGAGGGGTTCTGTGTGATAGCCGCAATGACCGCGCACTCCGACAGGTTCAGCTCCCACACATTTTTGCCGAAATACCGCTTGGATGCAGCCTGCACCCCCAGGGTGTTCTGCCCCAGGTTGATGGTATTCATGTAGTTTTCCAGGATTTTATCCTTGTCCATGGTCTGCTCCAGCTTGATTGCCAGATACTGCTCCTGGACCTTACGCTTCACCTTGATGGCAAAGCCCTTTTCGCTCTCGCTTGTCCAGCTGGTGAGCACGTTGTTCTTGATCAGCTGCTGGGTGATGGTGCTGGCGCCTTCCGAGAAATTGCCCGTGCTGATCCCCTTCCATCCCGCGCGGATGATACCCCTGATGTCGATGCCGTTGTGCTCATAAAATCTCATGTCCTCAATCGCCACGAAGGCGTGAGCCAGATCCTCCGGGATCTTGTCCATGCTCACCGGAACACGGTTTGACCCTTCCGCATCCAGCTTGGCAATCTGATTGCCCTGGGAATCGTATACGAAGGTGGAAAAGCCTGTGGGTGAAACGTCAATATTGGAAATATCGGGTGCGGATGAAAGAATCCCCTTCACCACGCCCAGGCCTCCGCACAGACCGATCACGCCCAGTGTGAGAATCAGAAACAGAAACACTTTTAAAAAGCTGAAGGAACAGCGTTTCTTCCATTTTTTTGACTTGGAATGCAGTGCCTTCTTTTTCCTGGCGGCACCCCTTTTGCCATAATCCATGATTGCCTCCTTGCCAGAGCGCCTTTGGCTGCGGCGGGAAACGTGACAGTTCAGCCCGCGTCCATCCCCTTTCCGCCCTTCGGTCCTGCGGCGCTCCCACACAGAACCGGCAGTCAAAAGCAGGCTTTTCCGCCAGCCTCCGACCGTGTGACTCCCTATCGGAAACGATCCTCCAATAGGTATATCTATCTGATTATAGCAAATGCGGCTCAGTAAATAAAGGATTTTTTTGCAACAGGCTTTTCGGGAGGCTGTGGGCCTCCGGCTCCTCCAGGCGCGGGCCGTGCCTGGGAACCGGAGGCGGCGCAACATGCCGAAAAGGCTGCATTATTATTTTTAGAAGCCCTCAATACGTTATTCATATCCGAATATAAGCAAAACATTCCTTTTTCTTTTTAGATATGGTAAGATAGGCAGGAATCCAGAAGGTACAGGAGGAGTGTTTTATCATGGAAGAAAAGGAAGTGCACAGGCCCTACCGCTGTATCCTGGCGGGAGGAGAGGGTGAGATCGTGGAGAAGAAGTCCCGTTTTCTGGCTACGGTGCGGAGGGTGGAGACGGAGGAGGAAGCCGTCTCTTTTATAGAGGAAATGAAGAAAAAATATTGGGACGCTTCCCACAACTGCTCTGCTTTTGTGGTGGGGGAGCGGGGAGAACTGACGCGGTGCAACGACGACGGGGAGCCTTCCGGGACGGCAGGGCGGCCGATGCTGGAGGTTCTGCTTGGGGAGGAGCTGCGGGGCGCTGCGGTGGTGGTCACCCGGTATTTTGGCGGCACGCTTCTGGGAACCGGCGGGCTGGTGCGGGCCTATCAGACTGCGGTGAAGGCAGGGCTTGAGGGGGCGCAGACCGCGCTGATGCGTTACGGGGCCGTTCTGTGCATCACGGCGGATTATACGGATGTGGGGCGGATCCAGTTTCTGTGCGGCAAAAGAGGGCTTGCGCAGGAGGATGCCTCATACACGGACCGGGTTAAGCTCCAGTATGTGGTGTATGCCCAGGATCAGGCGGCTGTTGTGAAGGAGCTGACGGAGGCCACAGGCGGCCGGGCGGTTTTGGAATATGAGAAGCCCCGGTATTTTGCGGTGAAGGAAAAGAAGGAATAGAACAAAGCTTTGGAATAATGGAGGTTAATTATGAAGCTGATTTCATGGAATGTGAACGGGCTCAGGGCCTGTATGGGCAAGGGCTTTCTGGATTTTTTTCAGGATGTGGACGCGGATATTTTCTGTATTCAGGAAAGCAAGCTGCAGGAGGGGCAGATTCAGCTGGAACTGCCCGGCTACCGCCAGTACTGGAACTATGCGGTGAAAAAAGGGTACTCCGGCACCGCCATTTTTACGAAAAAGGAGCCTCTTGGCATCTCCTACGGCATCGGGATTGAGGAGCACGACCAGGAGGGGCGGGTGATCACCCTGGAATTTGAGGATTTTTATATGGTGACGGTCTACACCCCCAACTCCCAGGACGGTCTGGCGCGGCTGGACTACCGGATGCAGTGGGAGGAGGATTTCCTTGGATACCTGAAGGGCTTGGAAAAGAGGAAGCCTGTGATCTTCTGCGGCGACCTGAATGTGGCACATCGGGAAATCGATCTGAAGAATCCCAAAACCAATCGGAAGAACGCAGGCTTCACCGACGAAGAAAGAGGCAGATTCGATGTGCTTCTGGAAAATGATTTTATCGACACCTTCCGGTATTTTTATCCAGAGCTGGAGGGCGCCTATTCCTGGTGGTCTTACCGCTTCCGCGCCAGAGAGAAGAATGCCGGCTGGCGTATCGACTATTTTCTCACCTCCAAGGCTCTGGAATCCAGGCTGGAGGACGCCCTGATCTATAAGGATGTACTTGGCTCCGACCACTGCCCGGTGGGGCTGATTCTGAAAGACTGACCTTCTTAAAGGCTGAAAATTCGTAACAGTTCAGCCCACCGGAACCCACACGGACACCGACCCGCCATTCACGCGGAACTCTCCGCGCCCATCCTCTCCCAGCGTCACCGTTCCCGGACAGTTTCCCAGACGGTCTGCGAAGGTTCTGCCGGCAAAGCGCACGCCCATGCACATTTTTTTGCTTCCTCCCGGCCCGTCGGTGAGAATCACGGCGCAGCCGGATCCGGGACGGCCCGCGTCTCCCAGGCGCGTCCAGCCGATGATGTTGTAATCGTCCAGATAATCCACCTGTTCCCCATAAGCCGCTTCCCTACGCAGCCTCAGCAGTTCGTCCAGCTGACCTCCCACAGCTCCAATCCCGTCATGGGGGATTCCATAATAGTCCCCGTAAAACACACAGGGCGTGCCCTCTCTGCGAAGCAGGATCAGCGCATAGGCCAGAGGCTTGAACCAGCCCTGTACCCAGGAGGAGAGCGCCTGCCCGGGCTGGGTGTCATGATTGTCCACAAAGGTAACGGCACGGTCAGGCCGCGCCTGGGTGAGCGTACCCTCAAATATTTTGCTCATATCGAAATTCCCGTTGCTTGAGGATGCTTTCATCAGGTTAAAATGCAGGGGCACGTCAAACAGGTTCATCACCAGCCCGGAGTGATCCAGATAGGTGAGAAGCGTCCCAAGCTCCCTGCTCCAGTACTCTCCCACCGTCCACAGCTCCTTCCCGGTGCGCTGGCGCAGCCGGGTCAGCCAGTGGGTATAGAAGGAAAAGCGGATATGCTTCACCGCATCCAGCCGGAAGCCGTCCACGCCCGTCAGATCCAGATACCAGTCTCCCCAGCGGTCAAGCTCGGAAAGCACCTCAGGGTTTCCCATATCCAGATCGGCTCCCATCAGGTAATCGTAGTTTCCGTTTTCCTTATCCACCTCGCCGTCCCATTCTTTTCCCTCAAACTGGAAAATATCGTGCCGCTTGCGCCGGTCATCCCAGTCCACCCCGTCAAAATGGGTATGGTTCCAGCAAAAATCCGAATATTTCCCGCCCCGTCCCGGAAAGGTAAAGCTTGTCCAGGCGGAGATCTCCTGCATCGGGCCCTCCTCCTGATTCCTGTTGCACTCTTCGCATTCCCCGGCGCGCACCGTCTCGCAGGCATCCGCCCCGATCTTATGATTGAGCACAATGTCGGCCAGCACACGCAGGCCAGCCTGCTGCAGGGCTCGGACGGCCTCCAGATATTCCTCCTTCGTACCGTACTTGGTGGGTATCGTCCCCTTCTGGTCAAATTCGCCCAGATCGTACAGGTCATAGACCCCGTATCCCACGTCGCAGCGCCCCTGAGCCCCTTTATAGGCCGGGGGAAGCCAGATATCGGTGAAACCGGCCTCCTTTAAATGTGCCGCGTCCCGGGCCGTCCGCTCCCAGTGCTTCCCGTCGTCGGGAAGATACCATTCAAAATACTGCATCAGAAGTCTTTCTTCTCTTTGATCCATTTCTGCCTCCCATTCTGCCGTCTGCCGGCTTCACTCAGCCCGGACGGCCCAGCGCATCTTGGTGGAGCGGGCCCGTGGGTTTGCCGCGCACTCCTGAGCGGAGGGGCGGATGACCTCATTGGAAATGCCGCTGTACAGCCCTTCTCTGTAAAAACGCTGGAAGGACTTTTTCACCAGCCGGTCTTCCCCGGAATGGAAGGTGAGGATGGCCGCCCTTCCCCCCGGCGCCAGGGCGTCCGGAAGCTTCTCCAGCATTTCGTAGAGCACCTCGTACTCATGGTTCACATCGATGCGAAGGGCCTGAAAGATGCGCTGACAGGATTTTTTTACCGCCTCCCTGCGCTCTGCGGCGGGCAGGCGGCTGAGCGCCTGTTCAATGACCGCCTGCAGCTCTCTGGTGGTGTCGATCCGTCCGCCCCTTTGCAGCCTTCGGCACACCGCGGCGGCGATCTCCTCCGCCCAGGGCTCATCCGCATTCTCCACAAGCATTCCCGCAAGCTCCGCCTGTTTCAGCTCCCGAAGCCGCTGGGCGGCGCTCACTCCCTGCTGGGGATTCATCCTCAGATCCAGCGGCCCGTCATATTTATAGGTAAAGCCCCGTTCCGGATTGTCGATCTGCATGGAAGAAACGCCCAGATCCGCCAGAATGAAATCCATCCTTCCCGCCTCCTGCACCACCTGATCCAGATGGGCAAAATTCAAAAGCTTCACGGTAAGTATCCCGGGGCCGTATCCCCTTTCCTCCAGCCTGGCTCTTGTTTTGGCGGATTCGATGGGATCCACATCCAGCGCGTAGAGATGGCCCTTTCCCTGCAGGCACTCCAGCATTTTGGAGGTATGCCCGCCGTAGCCAAGCGTGGCGTCCAGCCCCTGCTGGCCCGGCTGTATCTGAAAAAAATCCAGAATCTCATCCACGCAGATAGGAATGTGCATTCCCGCCGGCGTGCTCCCTTTGCGCTTCACCTTTTCTACGGTGTCGGCGTAGCGTTCCGGCTGAAGCTCCTTGTATTTTTCCTGATAGGTGCGGGGATGGGTGCCGGAATATCTGACACGGCGTTTATGCCCGTTCTCCTTCTGTTCCATGGTATGGATTTTCCTTTCTTATATAAAATGTGCGCAGCGGTTCAGCCCGCGCCCCCAGGCGGCAGGCTGCTTATTGCAAAACAACGGATGACACGCCTGGCGGGCCATCCGTTGCTGTATTTTCATTTTTTAATCGGTAAAGTTGTCAAAATATCCCTGTACCAGAATCACAGGCGTTCCCTTGTCTCCTGAGCCGCTGGTCAGATCGCAGAGGGAGCCGATCAGGTCGGTCAGCCTTCTGGGGGTGGTTCCCTGGGAAGCCATATCTCCCACCAGATTTTCCTTCTTGCCCTTGATCCGTTCGGAGATTGCATTCTTCAGCGCCTCTCCTGACAGATCCTTGAAATCATTGTCAGCCAGGTATTTCAGCTTCACCTCGTTGGGCGTGCCCTCCAGGCCTTCCGTGTTGGCAACAGCCACGCAGGGGTCTGCCAGCTCCCAGATCTTGCCCACCGGATCCTTGAAAGCGCCGTCTCCGTATACCATCACCTCCACATGCTTTCCGGTTCTGTCCAGGATCTGCTTCTGAATATCCAGTACCAGATCGGTGCACTCTCTGGGGAAAAGCTTGATGGTATCCTCGGTAGACTTGTTGGAGCCCAGCAGGCCATACTTCACATTGTAGCCGCTTCCGTTCACGGAAGCGTTCAGGATCTCGTCCAGGCCGTACACTGCGCTTGCGCCGTTCTCTTTCAGAATTCTCTTGGTGCGCGCTCTGGAATGGATGTCGCAGGTGAGCACCTTGTCCGTATATTTCAGGATCTCCCTGGGGTTATTGGCAAAGATCACTTCCACATCCGCCCCGGATTCCCGGATCAGCTGGCTGTAGTAAGCCACATAATCCACTCCGGTGAAGGGATGGGGATTCTCGCCGAACAGCTCTCTGTAGCGCTCCAGTGTGAGCACGTCGCTGTAGGGATTCACGCCCGCCTCGTCCAGCTGATCCAGGGAAACCAGTGCATTTCCCACCTCGTCGCTGGGGTAGCTGAGCATCAGGATCACCTTTTTGGCCCCCATGGCAATGCCCCGCAGGCAGATGGCAAATCTGTTTCTGGAAAGGATGGGGAAGATCACGCCGATGGTCTCTCCTCCCAGCTTCTGTCTCACATCCTCAGCAATGGCTCCCACAGAAGCATAATTCCCCTGTGATCTTGCCACGATGGATTCAGTCACAGAGACCACGTCCCTGTCACGAAGCTCGAAGCCCTCGCTCTCGGCAGCGCCCAGAACGCTCTCCACCACGATGTCCGCAAGGTTGTCCCCCTCACGGATGATGGGGCAGCGGATTCCTCTTGATACGGTTCCTACTCTTCTTTCCATAAACAGCACCTCTTTGTCTTTTTATTCGTTCATCTTGGATTTCGGGCCCCTGGATTTTCGTCAGACAGCCCTGCATGAGGCCCGGCGGAATCAGGTCCACAGCCATTATAATATAAACGGGCGGGATACGGAAGCGGAAATTCTATATTTTTTTCTTTTTTAACTTCTTCCCCTCATTCCTTCACCTGAAAAGCAATGTAAGCATCGTCCTCAAACACCACTTCCATGTGTTCATCGATCCATTCCCAGGGAAAATCCTGAGTATTCCTTTCAAAGGGCCAGATCAGCCCTTCCCCGGCAGGCCCGGTCTGGAGCTTGTCCATCAGGACGTAATCGGGCCGGCTTACATCCTCCGTCAGCTTTTTGCCCCGGCACTTTTCAATGTGAAAATAAAGGTTCAGCCTGGCATAAACGTCGCCCACCATGACGGTGTCCACTGCCGTCTCATCTAACTGCCGCAGGGCGGCATAGATGTGATCGTCTCTGCTGTCATATCCTGCGCGGCAGGAGGGAAGGCTCCACAGGAGAATGGGCAGGCAGAGGGCCGAAAACACGGAGAGGAAGGCCATCCCTGCCGGCCCCGGTCTGCGTGGCTTCTTTTGCAGCCCTCCGGCCATAAAGCCTCCCTGTGCACAAGCCATTCCGGCTGCCGCTTCCTTCCCCGAATCCTGGTATGCTGCCGCCCTCTTTACAGCGTACCTTACTGCGTCCGCAGCTGCTTTTACCGCCAGCACAAAAAGCATGGCCAGCACGCTTCCCATATAGGTGAAAACCCGCAGGTAGGGGAACACGCACTGGACGGACAGCACCACCGGAACCATCAGTACAAATATGAGGCAGGTAAGGCTGAGGAAGGCAGTGCTTTTGTTCTTTTTTTTCAGAGAATGCCACAGCAGCCCGGCCACGGCGGCAAACGCCAGGGGAATCAGGATGGGCAGGAAACGGAAGCCTCCCGGCCAGACCTGGTTCATCAGCCTGCCCAGATAACCGGCAAAGCCCTCCATAAAGAACTGCCGGTCTACGCTTTGAATATTGGGATCCGCCAGCATGGCGGTCATTCCCCGCAGGAAAGCATCCACGGGGCTTGCCAGGAGCATTTGAAAATGGCTCATCCCGTAATAGCTGCTGGCCGCATCCTTCACCAGGTAGTTGGAGCCGGTGGACAGCCAGATCACGGAGTAAAGAGCAAACGCTGCCGCAGCGGCGCAGGCGGACGCCCCGATCAGACGAAACAGCCGTGCAAATTGTTTGTGCCAGAGAAGAAAGAGCCCTCCGGCCAGGCAGATGGACAGCACCCAGTACAGGTTGCTGGGAATGGTGTACAGCCCTGCGGTGAGGCAGAAGGCGAAACCGGCATACAGCCGGAAGCGGGGATGCTGCCAGAAATGCTTCCGCGTTCTGTTCTCCTTCTCCCTGCCGGCCGCGTCAGAAGTCTTTTTCCGCACCGCCTCACCGTCCTTCTCTCCCCGCTGTCTGTCTTTCTCTCCCCGCTGTCCCATTTCCTCCGGGACGCAGATCCCATGAAGCAGGTTCAGCGCCGCCAGCAGGAAGAAGCCGGAGAGGGCATAGCCCCTGCCCTGGGCCGCCTGCTGGGTTATATTATACATGGAAGCAAACAGCCCGCAGCCTGCGGCCGCGGCCCTTGGGGAAACGCTTTTTTTCAGGAGCCGGTACAAAAGCGCCAGGCTTCCCATGGAAGCCAGAAAGGACACACCGCGCAGGCCCAGCCAGGGATTTCCCAGCTTGTTCACCAAAGCCGATAATGCGGAGAAAAAGACATGATTATTGGGAAGGGGCCAGTGGATCATGGAATAGATCACGCCCCTGTCTATGAAGGTCTGGTAGGTGTAAAGCTCGTCGTACCAGGGCGGGATATAAAAGAGCCTCCACAGGTAATATACGGCTGAACTTATGAAAAGAAGGAAAAAGAGCCGGTTGCCGCGAAACCACAAAAGGAAGGCAGACGTATATTCTTGAAAACGTTTTTGCATAAAGAATCTCCTGTTTCTCTTTTCATTCCAAAAAGGATCCTTCTCTTTCCCAAACGGAAAGGAGGATCCTCTTCAGTATAAGAGAGGGGAAATGGATTGTCAATCTTATCGCCTCATCCCAAATATACGTTCTCCTCTGGTGTTACTGCTCACTGCCAAGCCAGTAAGCAGTAACATTCGCGGGCCTATTGAAAGTTTTGCTTCGCAAAAAGAGGCCCGTTCATCCCTGAATCACATTCTTACGCCTCAAACGGTGAGCGTATGAGGCAGCCTTGAACAGCAACTTCCTTGCTTTCTTTATTCCTTCCCTTCTTACGCTGTCCGTTCCGGAAAAAAATGCTCCTCCAGCATAGCACAGAGCGCATGATAAATCGGAAGGTGAAGCTCCTGTATATCAGCCGTCTCCTCTGCCGGAGCGATCAGACTGACGTCGCTCAAATCCCTCAGCCGGCCGCCGTCCCGGCCTGTCATCGCGATCACCTTCATTCCAGCCGCTTTTCCCACCCTGGCAGCATTACAGACGTTGACAGAGTTTCCCGAAGTACTCAGACAGATCAGCGCATCGCCCTCCTTTCCATATCCGTAAACCTGCTGTGCGAACACCATTTCCGGATCTACATCATTGGCAAACGCACTGGAAAGGGCAGAATGACCGGTAAGCGCAATGGCAGGCAGGGCGCCCTGCAGCTTTTCACCCAGGCTTCCCACTCTTTTCAATGTTTCCTTTTCCAAAGGCCTTGTTTTATAAAAGCCCTTCATCAGCTCTCCCACGATATGGTCCGAGTCAGCCGCGCTGCCCCCGTTTCCGCATACCAGAAGCTTCCCCCCATTTTCATAGCAGGTTTCCAAAAGCTCATACGCCTCCGCGATCTCTGAACGGATCCCTGTCAGAGAAGGATAACGCAGAAACAGCCTTTCAAAATATTTTTCTTTCATCGTTTCCTCCATACAAATGACCTGTTCTTTCAATTTTGCCTGCACTCCTCCAGCATATTGGTCTCCGTAAGCGTTCCGTCTCTTTTCACTCGTACCGTTTTGATTTCAAACGGAGAAAACAGCAGTTCTTCATCCAGAGCCAGAGCGCGAAGCTCCAGACGGTCTTTTGTATTTTTCCCGGCAGTCTCGTAAAAGCGCAGAATCAGATCCCCGCTTCCGTCCTCTGCCTCCTTTACCACCGTACAGCATACGTTTTTCTCCCGGTTCTTCAGGAAGGAAGCCTTCTGTTGAAGTTCCCCTGCGTGGAATGTCTCAAACAGGGAGATCGGGTTCTGATTCAGCGTCTTGGACAGGCGCACCGTGCCGGCCTCCTCCCAGCTTCCATCATGAGGATAGAGTACCCAGGTAAAATTCTGGATTCCCTGATCCAGATAGGTATATTCCAGGCCTTCATCCGGCACATACGGCTCATGGTTGGCATAAACCGGGCTTCTGAGGACGGTAAAGGCCGCTGTCTTTCCCGCCACGCTTCCCGATGCTTTTCCATCGTTCAAAATGGACAAACCGTTTATATGCGTTTCCATACCGGGATTGGTGCCTTCCAGGTCAATAAAATTCTGCATGGGATATTCTTCCCCGTCCGGTTCTCTTTCTGCGGATCCATAGGGAATTTCCCAGCTGGCTCTCAGGTAATTCATGTTCATAGGGAACTGGAATTTAAGCATTTTAAACTGCTCACGCCAGTCCACCATGGTTTTTACCACAATAAAATCCAGTTCCTGATAGATGGAATAATCCTGCACAATACGTGAAGCGCCATAGGTACTCGTCACCCGGAACACACTTTTCACCGGCCCCTGCTCTGCCAAGCTTACCTTACCTGTAAATTCTCCCGCCCTTTTGTCAAAAATCCTCACTCCATGGGACCAGGTATCGCTTTTGTCCTCCATCACAACGGGAACTGCCGCCGGGCCGCTGAAGTACTCCGTTCCATCGTTCTTTTTTCTGAGGGAGGAAATATAGCCCGTCCTTTCGTCGAAGCGAATGGAAAACCACTTATTTTCTGCCCCGCTTTGATCTGCTTTCACATCCGCAAATCTGCGTCCATCCTCCCTCACTGCAAACCGGAACGTTCTCCACCCAAGGGACGGCAGCTTGGCTACGAACACCATACGGCATCTGCCGTTGCTGGCCGCCTCTGACTGTACATACTGGAAGGGAACCTGTTCTCCCGCCTCATCCAGAAGCACCGTACCTTCCTCCGGCTTCCAGCTTTCCACCGCCACCTCAAAGGCTGTCTCAAAAGCATTTGGATTGAACACCACCAAAGGCTTCGTCCCTTCCTCAAATGGTATGTCTATCTTCCAGGAAAGCGTCTGAAGCGAGCTGTTCAGCACCTTCGCGGCTCCGGAAAGTGCGGCTCCATACTGCTCCTGTGCATCCTGATATGCCGATTCCAGACAGGTTCCGGCAAGAATATCATGAAACTGATTGAACAAAACCTCCTTCCAGCCTTCCGTCAGTCTTTCTCCCGGATACCGTTTTCCCACAGTCAGATCCGACACTACCGCATATTTTTCTGCCATTTCCAGACGGTTCTCCGCCATTCTGTTCCATCTTTTTATCCCGGAATGAGCGCTGTAGCAGCCGCTTGCATGGTGCAGCAGCTCTCCTGTCACTGTCGGAAGCGGCTTTGCCTCCTTCCGTGTTTCGGCAAAGAAATCAGCAGGTGACGAAAAAATCAGCTTAGGCAGCTCCTCCTTCTGCTTCATCTGCCGGATACTTTCAATATTTTTTCTGGTGGGCCCTCCTCCATGGTTGCCAACCCCATAAAAGCACAGTGCCCTTCCGTTTTGATCCTTGATTTCCCCCGCGCATCTTCTCACATGTTCTTCAATCCCTTCCGGCCAGGTGCAGTATTCAAACGGAATACGCGCTGCCGTCACCTCGCTTCCATCCAGGCTTTTCCACAGGAAGGTTTCTCCGGGAAGCCCTTTTTCGTGCCGTCCCGGCCTCATAAATACATAGGAGTCCATCCCGCTCTTTTTCAGAATCTGGGGCAGCATACCGTTATGTCCAAAGCTGTCCACATTATAGCCGCAGGCCGATTTAACCCCCAGCTTTTCCTGAAAATATCTCTGCCCGTACAAGCCCTGCCGCACAAAGGATTCCCCTGAAGGCGTGTTACAGTCGGGCTGAATCCACCAGCCGCCCACAATCACCCAGCGTCCTTCCTTTACCCGTTCCCGTATTTCCTCAAACATTTGAGGATCGTTTTCTTCCACCCATTCATAAAAGGAGGCAGAATTTCCCGTAAAAATGAAATCGTCATACTCCTTCATTCTGTCAAGCGCCGACCGGAAGGTAGCCTTTATCTCCGCAAATCCCTCCTGCCACCTCCACATCCAGACCGGATCAATATGGGCGTTTCCAATCATATACAGCTTTTTCTCTTTCATACGAACAACCTCTCTTTCTCTCCTACCATCGTTTCTCCTTTGTTATTCTGACAGGAAGCCTCTCCCTCCTATCCAGCCACCTCTGCCACGCTTCTCTTCCGTAAAGCGTCTCACCGCTTTCTTCTCCGCCTGCAAGCTCTGCTAAGGCCAATCCGGCAGACACCGCCAGGCTGCGGCTGTCCGCATCCAGAAGGCGGATCAGATCCTCATACCCTTCCCGCTCTCCCAGGCAGGCCTGCGCCCTGCTCAGAATGAACCAAAGAATCTGGAATCTTTCCGTCATAAGGTCAGCCCCGCCCCCCTTTTTCACAGCCTCTTTCAGCTCAGGAAAAAGCTTCAGGCGTGAAAGAAGCGGAGCAAATTCTTTTCTTCCCGTATGCTCCGCCGCATAAGCGAAACACTCAACATAATGATAAATTCCCTTTGAAATGGCTTCATAATCCCGCTTTCCCCGCTCCAGAAGCTCCAGAACGCGTTCATAAGGTTTCATAGACAACGCAGACCCTGACAGAGAGAGCAGATTAAGGTCATATACCGCCTCTGGCATAACCCCATGATCCGGAAGGAGCTGTGCACACATAACAGAGCCCTTCCTGCCGGGAAGTTCTTCTCCTGACAACGTTTTCTCCAATTCCTGTTCCATCCGCTCCGCCGCATCCCCACAGCCATGCCACAGCAGCAGCCTGTAAAGCATCCGCTTTATCTCCTTGTCCTTCTCCACCTCCAGGCGTCTGCGGATCTGTATTTCCACCTTCTCCCTTTCCGCTGTAACCAGGGCAAGAATCGAACTTAGCTTCTGTTCCTCATAAGAAAACGGCACATCTACCCAGGAGGTACGTTCTTCCTTTTTCAGCTTCCAGACATAGCTCCCCCGGTCGGCCGCGCAGGTATCGGCAAGCTGCAGATCATCTCCGGTTCTCTCACTGATCCACCTCTGATACTCCCCGGGCTCCAGCTCATCCACATCACAGCCGCGTTTCACTGCCTCTGCCGCCAACATTCCCAACACAGCCCCCTGGTGCATCAGATCAGGCTGCATACGAATGCTGGGAAATGCGTTATGAGTAGCAGAAACAGCTTTTCCTGCGACGTACAGCCCCCGGATCCTTCTTCTCTCCCGATCCACAGGAAGCAGAGCAGAAAGAGGGATCTGTATACGCATCTGGGGAACCAGCCATCCACAGTAAACCATGTCCGCATCCAGCTTACCCTTGGGATCATAGTTGGAATAGCAGGTATACAGCCCGTCTCTATAGCACCGAAAGGTACACAGATCTCTCAGGTCGATCCGCTTCTTCCCCCGTATATGTCTGCTCTCCCTGCTGCACACCAGCATACCGTGGTCAAACAGCTTTCCTCCTCTTTGTCTGCCCACGCGGATAAACCGGCTTGTATCCCATGGATCGCTTTCCAGATACATGGAGGAAAAATTGTTCTGGTAAGAATCGATCCCGGTATACTGGGCCAGGGAGCCCCAGTACGTGATACAATCCCTGTCCGAACCATATTCAGCCTCTGCGCCCGCAAACACCGCCAGATCTCCGTCTCCGGTGGCATCAATGATCTGCCTTGCATAGACGATCAGATTTCCTCCGTCTCCTGTACTGACGGTACCGATCACCCGTCCTTTTTCCTTCAGCGTCCCGTAAACAGTCTGGTCAAAGCAGATGTTCACCCCTGCCTGCAGACAAAGCCGCAGCAGCACATGCCCTTTCAGAGCCGGATGGAAGCTGTCGCAGTCTCCCCAGATCCCTTTTTCTGCCGGTACTGCGCACCGCGCGCTTTCCCTTTGAACCTCCTTGTCTATCTCCTGTACATCCCGGAAACGGTTTCCAAACCAATAAGCGCTGACTCCGCCCGCCACCGATGTGCCGCCCAGTTCCCTCTGGCCCTCCAGAAGAACGGTTTCCGCCCCCGTCCGCGCCGCATATAGAGCCGCCATTGCACCGGCCGTCCCGCCTCCGGCAACGAGCACATCACAGCGGCATACTTTTCCTTTCACGCTTCCGTTCCAGACCACGGTATCTCGTCCCAGCCACTGCTCCATACCGGATCCGCTGCTGATTTCTTGACAGCCAAGTTCCGTATCTGCTCCAAACAGCTCCGTTAACATGCCGCCCCTGCGGAATGCACATCTTCCCAGTCTTAAGGATGGATCCTTCTTTTTTTATGCCGCATACTCATCCAGCAGACCGTCTTCCAGTTCCAGATAGCTTTCCGCCGCATTTCTTCCTCTGCCGCCTCCCCCTTTTTCCCACAGGCAGACCTGATCCCCCCGGGATATATAGATTCCGCACACGGGTTTTTCTTCCGCATCCTCACGAAGCACACGGATACAGCTTATTGCATACATACCGCTTTTACAGGCCGCAAGGAATAGGCTCCGGCCAGGCTCCTCAGGATCAGCGCCCTCTCCTATTTCCCGGATTCCGTACAGCACCTCGATCCCGGCCTGCTCACATGTATCTTCCAGCCTTTTCTTCCACACATCGGGTGCTTCCAGAAGCTTTTTCTCAACCACTCCCGGCTCATTCCCGATCCTTTCCCCCTCGCCTCCCAGACAGGCAAAAGGGGCTGCAATCAGTACCCTTCTCCCCTGCCTTCTGTACCGCAGCGCTCTCTCCACCGTCTGTACAGAGCCACCAGTGAGAAGCAATTCCGTCCTGGCAAGCACCGGAATTGCTATACCATCTTCGTTCTTCCTCCTGCACACCGCCGTTTCCATTTTTATCCTGCTTTTCTCCTATATTCCTGCCGCTTCTCCCAATCCGTCAAACTCCCGCTCCAAATCCAGCCGTCTCTCATTGCCCAGACGGTCCAGATAAAAAATTTCAAAATCATGCTTTTTCAAATCCGCACGCAGCTCTGCTTTCCAGCTTCCCTGCCTCCATATCACTCCAAGAATGGAATCCCGGGTATCCTTAAGCTCCATTTCCCCGTCAAATGCCGGATACTCGTTCCTGAACTGCATCATATGGCACAGTCTTTTCACTACAGGCTTCCCGGACAACCGTTCAATCTCCTCCAGTGTATAGTCATGTCTGCTGATATTCCTGTCGTAGCTGGTTCTTTCCATTAATTCATAGTCATTCTCCCCTGCCAGCAGGCCCATATAATAAACCTGTGGAATTCCCGGTGTAAAAAACTGAATCGCTCTTGCCAGCAGATAATCCTGATCCTTCTCTCCCACTGCCGAATAGTAAGAACAGTTGATCTGATATACCACCTTTTTTCCTGTAGAATCCCCGCTGTAATCCCACTTGAAATTAGCGCCGTATGCTTCAGTCTGGCGGATCACTGCATTCAGTTCTTCCTCCGAAAGAAGATCCTTACAGTCTACGGTTCCCAGCCCATCATGGGTGTCCAATGTGGTCTGCTGGTTTCTCGGACAGATTCTCAGCCAATGCTTCAAACGTCCCGCATCCTCCGAATACAGCGTATGGAGCACCATAACCGGCAGTACGAAATCGTATACGGGAAATCCATGCTCCGCCAGCTTCATCTGAACCGAATAATGATCGTGGATCTCCGGCAGCATAGGCAGCTTTTTTTCATCTAAAATCCCCTGAATACGATCCATCATTTCCCAGATCTGCGGTTCCAGGAAAAAGCAGTCTGTATCCACCTTTTTCGTGGCGAACGCAAAGGCATCCAGGCGAAGCTGAGACAGGCCGTGATCCATCAGAAAGCGGAGCATCCGTTCCACATAGTCCCAGGCAGTCTCCGAATCCAGATTCAGGTCCATCTGTTCCTCATCGAAGGTACACCATATTTTTTCCGTTGTCCCATCCTGAAATCTGATCTCCTCGCAGGGCTTTCTCTTATTCAGCTTATCAACCTGCTCCTGGGTAGGTTCGCCGCCGGGCCAGAATTTCCGGAAGCGAAGAAACATATCCGCATAGGGTGAATCCTCATGCTTTTCAATGAAATCCAGAAATTCCGGACTTCTTCTTGACAGGTGGTTAATCATAAAATCAAACATCAATTCATAGTCTTGCGCCAGTTTTTCTATGTCATCCCATCCGCCGAACTGCGGATCCACCTTCCGGTAATCCATTGGCGCAAATCCCCGGTCTCCGCTGGATGGATAAAAGGGAAGAATATGTATGGAACGGATCTCCCGTTTGAAATAGGTATCCACCGCATACTTTAGCTCTTTCAGATTTTTTCCAAAGCTGTCCGGATACGTAATCAGCATGATTTTGTTTTTCATTCTCTTTCGTCCTCTCTTCTCTGTTTCCTTGTTCTCTCAGCCCGCATGTATCAGGGGAATCGGATCCTTTTCTTCGGATCTGTAAAGATCCCGATACGCCTTAATCCCCACCGTAACCGCAGCATAGTCTCCGATCATTTCCCCCAGGCTTGCCGGAAGAATCTGACATGCTCTCCCTGAAGCCGGCAGCGCCTCCTGCCTGATCATCTCCCACATCCGCTGTCTCAGAACATCCTGCTGCCTGGCAAAGATGCCTCCAATGACGATCACCTGAGGATTCAGAATGTCGATCAATACAGAAAGCCCTTTTCCCAGATGACAGGCCACAATATCAAAAATCTGCCGGGCAAGCTGATCCCCCTGCTCCATTGCGTCTGCAATTTTTTTGCTGTTTATCCCTTCCAGCTCCTCCTGCGAACGGCAGAATAAAGGCGGAGTCCCCTTCTGCAGAGCCTCCCTGGCCATTTCACGTCCCAGATTGGCAATCCCTCCTCCGCTGCAGAAGCCTTCAAAGGATCCCTGTTTGCCGTAACCATACGGCCCCGTCGCTTCCAGCCGGATGTGCCCCACCTCTCCGGCCATTCCGGTTGTACCGGTATACAGCCTGTTATCCAGAATCAGCCCTGCCCCCATTCCGGTTCCAAAGGTCAGGAAGATCATGTTCCGGCAGCCTCTCCCCGCACCAAGCGTCCACTCTGCCAGGGCACAGGCATCCGCATCGTTCTGAATCATGACAGGAACGCCGAATTTCCTTTTTAACGGTGTAAAAATATCCGCATCCACCCATTTGGGAAGATTAGGAGGAGCCTGGATCACTCCGTTCTCCGCATCCAGGGGGCCTCCGCAGGATATTCCAATGGCGCACAGCTCCCATTCCGGGTGCTCCTTCAGCTTAGCCTCCATGATCCCAGTCAGATTTTCTATTGCCTTCTGAAAGCTTTCCGTTTCTGTAGGAACCCTTACTTTATCCAGGAATTTAATATGATCCACCTCCTCCCGCGCAAAGGATACCGCACATTTCGTTCCGCCAATGTCTATTCCAATTATGATATGCATTTTTCTCCCTCTTTCAGCCTGTTTTTTCTGCCATCCTGCATGCAAATTCCGCCGCTCCCGCAGCCGCTTCTTCCTGAAATTCTGAAAATACCAGAGGAAGCATGAAAACCTCTTCCACTGCCCTGCACAGCATGGGATTTTTCCGCAGACCATTTCCTGATACGGTCAACGTCTTTCTCCCCCTTTTCGTCTCTTCCGGAAAGCCTCCGTATAAGGCTCCCAGCTCCTCCGCCATACCTCTCACATAGCTTCTGATCAGATCTGCCGGATGAAAATTTTCCTCTGTAAGACCGGAAAGCCCCGACCTTCCCTTTTCTCCTCCACGCATCCCGTACAGATTGGGAAACGCCTGAAGATCCGTATTTTTTTTCTGTTCACCGATCTCACACATTTTTTCGTACACATCAGGCCTGATCCCTGTAAACTGTTCACAGATTTCTTCAAAAAAGGCGGCAAGCCTTTCGTACACCTTTCCTCCGTTCAGGGACGCTCCCACATATAGATAGCCGCCTCCCGGAAAAGGGCGGATTTCCACACTGTCCCGGCCAGCTGTTTCGCAAAGCCTGGGAAAGTAGACGGACACCTGGGATCCCGTTCCCACATTGACCCCGATTCCGCTTTCCGGTTCTCTGACAGCCCCCAGAAAGCTGGCCTGATTATCTCCCACTGCCGAAAACACCGGTTTTCCCTTCCATAGTCCTGCCGGCGTCCGGTATGGACATATGGAGGGGTAGCTCTCCACATCCACACCTGCTTTTTCCAGACCTGCCAGGTCAAACCTCCCCCTTGTCAGATCAAAGCCTCCAAAGCTGGCGCCCATACTCTCATTTACGGCAATCCGCCTGCTTCCGGTCAGCTGCATCGCCAGAAAATCTCCAATATCCGTAAAGCCTTTCGCCTGTCCCGGCAGCTCCTTCCGCTCCTTCAGGTAAAAATGAGTGACGCTTCCATATCCTGAATACATGGGATACCCTGTTTCCCTGGAGAGATACGCTTCATAGCTGAGATCGCCCCGGTATCTCTGTCTGCCGCTTTCTTCCTTCCAGGTATAAAAGGGTGTCACCGCTCTGGCATTTTCGTCCACATACACGATACCGTGCATCTGGCTGGATATTCCTACCGCATCGAAATCGTCCGGCGCTATTCCCTGTACCAGTCCTTTTACCTTCTCCGTGATTTTGTCCGCATCCTGCAGAAATCCTCCCTGAGAAAGGAATTCGTTTCTGACGCTTTTATTCAGCAGGAGCCTTCTCCCCTCTCTGTCATACAAAACCACACAAATAGACGTAGTCCCAATATCAATTCCCAGCGCTCTCATTTATCCCTCCTCCATTTGATCTCAACAAGCACAGGCTTCTTTCCCTCACAGCAGAGCCGGTACAGCCCATTATCAGCCGGCCGCAGCTCCTCCCTGTTTCCATTCACACATATCTCTGCCGGCGGCCGCTCTGTCCAGAATGCCAGAGTTCCCGTCTCCAAAATCCGCACACAGCTTCTTTCCCCGTCATCCCACAGCACCTCCATACCCCCCATAGGGATATACTTCTCCAGAATACCAAGAATCCGATGACCGCTGATTCTGGGCAGAATGATAAAAATATCACTTTTCTCCTCTTCCAAAGCGTACCGTACCGGAACATCCTGCTTCATATAGAACAGCCTGCCCTCCAGCCAGCGGTAAACCAGATACTCCTTCTCCTCCCCGCCAAAGTCAGACGGCTTTATTTCGCCCTGACAGCCGCCCTGGTTCATGGCAAAAATCCCCATCACACAGGCGTCTTCATATGAATTTATAATCTTCAGTCCCTTTCTCCCCTCTGCCGGATCCTCAAACAGGCAGTCCAGAGACGGCACACCCGGCTGCTGACAGCGGATCACCCGTCCGTCCCGGCGGATCAGCGGCCAGATGCAGGCCGGATCCGTCCTGCCTAACGGATCGCTTACATAGACCGGTCCTCCGCTCACCGCCCGCAGCATGGCGTTCTGCCGGCTGTCTGCATGACTGCTCCAAAACATATCCCAGTCTCCCCAGAAAAACTGTCCCTGAAGAAGTGAATTAAAGCTATTCTGTATGGCGTGCTCCTGAAAGCTTCCTTCCACCTCAGGCACAAAATCATCGCTGCTTCTGGACACCGAGCTGCCCGGCCTGTTCCACATATCCTGAGGGGCCATACCCATGCAGTTAATCATTGAATTATGAAAATGAAGCGCTGCAGACGCATTCAGCCCCTTCTGAACAGCCCCGCATGCTTCCCCATAGGTTTCCCTTCCGCAGTATGCCAGCGAAACGGAGCTCTGCCCATCCACCTTTACGAAGTCTATCCCGCACCGGTTTTTCAGGAACGAATGCCATGTATCATAAAAGCCAAACGCTTTTCCGGCTTCCGGGGCCGGAAGAATCCTTCCGTCCGGGAGCGTCCGGGTATATGCCCCAAGCGCTTCCCAGGCTTCGCTTCCTTTCTGCAGCCCGTTCCAGTATCCCATCACCGCATGCCATACTCCCACATTCCGGATCCCAAATTCCTCCCTGATCCGTCTCACACAGCCGGAAAGCCTCCCCGGAAAAGCATCCTTTCTCCCGTCCAGACCGGTCAGCTTCTGTTTGGTATAGTCCGCGTCCAGCCATCCGTCGTCAATCAGGACCCAGCCCAGGGGGATTCCTTTTTCTTTAAACTCCTCCAGCTTCTCCATTATTTTCTGTTCTGAAACCTCATGGTAAAAGGCATCCCAGGTACACCATCCGAAATATTCCAGAAGCTTCGGATATTCCCGTTTCTCTCTTGCCATTCCAGGTCTTTGCAGGATCTCCAGCGCCTCCAGAACTGCGCTCCGGCAGCACAGATACGGATTCTCCCCCACGGCAATGACCAGGCTCAGATCCTCCATCTTCTGCAATCCTGCCGCATTGGAGCTCATTCCAATCCTTATTGCATCTTTTTCTCCGCGCAGATCGCTCCTGCACAGATCTCCGCAAACAGCAAGCACAGCGTAGTATTCCTTCCCCCTTCCTCCAAGAAGGAGCTGTGTCCTGGCCGGGATTTCTTCCACACTCTTTGGAAAAGCAGGACGGATCCACCATTCCTTGTGCTGATAGACAGCAAGAAGACGATCCGTCCGGGGAAGCTTCAGCTCATATTCCAGGCCTATTGCTCCATCCAGATATTTCTGCTCTCCAAACAATGGAGTCTGCGGTTTAAGCCCTCCCCTGAAACGGACGGCGGCACAGCTTCCCCACATATCCACCGACCATTCCTGTTCCCCTTCCCTTTCCACTCTGCCAAGCCAGAAATCCATCCCGTTATCAAAGATAATTCTTCTTTTTTCCATTTCCGCCTCTCCTCTTATCTCTTTCCCATCCAAAACAACTTACTAAATATAATATAATATATTTTCCGTGCTTTTCACCCTGTATTTCTACATCCATTTTCTTTCATTATACACGATAGGCGTTTTAAATCAACCTATTATTAAACTTAATTTAATAATTCTTTTTCTTTTCTCTGTTTTCCACAAATATCATCGTCCTCCATTGTTCACCCAGACGAACCACACAGTCCCCCTTTCCCTCAAAAAAAACGGCGCTGCCGCCGTTTTCCGCATCGCCGTTTTTAGTCGTTTTATTCTTTTTTATCCGGCATTATTTCTCAGGCTTCAGGAACACCTCGTTCACACCTTCCTGAAAGAAATGATCCGCCACCACCTCCGCCGCGCCAATCACTCCCGCATGATCCTTCAGCGCAGAAACCCCCATCCTGTTTTCCCGCGCCCCTTTCACCTTTCTCCCATTCGCCACATCCTGTACAATCGAAAAATAGCGGGGATAGTTCTGTATTAAAATCCCGCCCAGCACGATCATCTCCGGATCCAGAATATTGATCAGGCTGCTCACTCCGACTCCAAGATAGAAAGCCGACTGGTTCAGGATAGAGATCGTAAGCAGATCCTTCCGGTTCACCATCTCAAATACATCCTCCATGGCCAGCATATCTCTTTTGGCATACAGCGGATGCTCCTTCTCTTTCTCCAGCTGCTCCTTCATTTCCCGCAGGACGGCTATTCCCGAGCTCATCGCTTCCAGGCAGCCTCTGTTTCCGCAGTTGCACAGAGGGCCGTCCATATCAATCGTAATATGCCCAAATTCCCCGGCAATACTGTTCGCCCCTATATTCACTCTGCCGTCTATAATCAGGCCGCTTCCAATTCCCATATCCACATCTATGTAGACCAGATTCCTGCAGGCCCCCACTCCGCCGTACCAATATTCCCCCAGGGCGATCACATTTGTATCCTTGTTCACATATACCGGAAGCCCCGTCTTTTCCTCCAGAATCTCCTTGAGCGGAAGATAGCTGAGCACCGGTATATTGGGCGGAGTCAATATAATCCCATTCTCACAGTCCACCGGCCCCGGCGCTCCCACTCCGATCCCCAGCACCTGAGCAGCTTTCACACCGCCCTGCTCCATCACCCCCTCCACCGACGCCGCAATCAGTTCTACAAACTTATTCTGATTGATAAAATCCTGTTCCATGGGGTGTCTTTCAATCTGGAGGATCTTTCCCTTCAGGTTCAAAAGTGCAACGCTGGTGCTGTACTTATTGATGTGGATCCCGACCACATACTTATAATTTTCATTCACAGCATAGCTGATCGCTTTCCTTCCCATCCCGCTGTTTTCTTTCTGGTCGCTCCTGATCAGCCTGAGTGATTCCAGTTCCTCCAGAATCTTTTTAATTGCCATAAAGGTCAGCCCCGTTACAGAGGCCAGCCCCGCCTTCGTGGCAGTCTGATTCCTTCTGATATAATTCAAAACGGTCCTGCGGTTATAATTTTTCAGTTGTACCTGCTTATCCTGTTCCTTCAATCGTATCCCCACCCACTTTTCATTATAATAACCATCCTCCGCCAGGAAAGGATACTTTTACTATATACCATTTCCGCCAAATTTCCAAATATTTCTTCAGCTTAATCGAGCTTTGCCCCAAAAGGCAGCCGTTACCATCATCCTTTGACAGCCCCGCCCAGATTCATCCCGTCCGTAAAGTACCTTTGCAGAAGCATAAACAGCACTATGATAGGAAGCAGCACAATGACAGATGCCGCCATGAGATAGTTCCACTGCGTATTGGACTGGCTGACAAAGATCTTCAGGCCCAGCTGCAGGGTAAAGCTGTCCGTGTCCGTCAGATACAGAAGCGGCTTCATAAAATCGTTCCAGCTCCAGTTGAAGGAAAGCACCGCCACCGTCATAATCGCCGGTTTTGCCATGGGCAGCATAATGCTCCTCCAGATCCGGAAATGGGAAGCGCCGTCCATCTGCGCAGATTCAATCAGGGAATTCGGAATCCCGGAATAAAACTGCCTGAGCATGAATATAAAGTATGCAGTGCCCATAAACTGCGGCACAATCAAAGGAAGAAACGTTCCCACCCATCCCAGCTTTGCATAAAAAACATACTGAGGGATCATAGTCACAAACTCCGGGATCATCATAGTCGCCAGAATAACCGAAAATAAAATATTTTTCCCCGGAAACCTGATTTTAGCAAACCCATACGCAACCAGAGAATTGGCCAGAACGCCGCCCGCCACCGCAAACGCCGCCACAAACGTAGAGTTCAGGAACCACCTTGAAAAATCTGCGCTCCTCCAGGCGTTTATAAAATTGGACCAGACAGGATTATGAGGATACCAGGTAATCGGATACGCAAACACCTCATCCATTCCCTTCAATGCCGTAGACAGCATAAACCACAGCGGCAGAAGCACCGTCAGAGAGCACAGGCAGAGCACGCAGAAACAGACTGCCTTTACCGCCTTCTGCCGTCTCTTCCTGCTGGCCAGGCCGCCCTTTCGCTTCATCCCCATCATACCTCTCCTCCTTCTGTGTGAACCCAGTATTTGGAGCATACCAGGTTGATTAATGTAATCAGCAAAACAATAACCAGCAAAAACCAGGCCATTGCACAGGCGTAGCCCATATCGTAATGCGTAAACGCCTCCTCATAAATATGGAGATTATAAAAAAGCAGCGAGCCCGCCGGATCCCCTTTCCCGTTCTTGCTCATAACAAGCGCTTCCTGAAATACCTGGAAGGCGCCGGTCATGCTGGTGATCAGATCAAAAAAGATGATCGGGGAGATCTGGGGAAGCGTGATCCTGCGAAACTTCTGCATGAAAGAAGCTCCGTCGATGTCGGCAACCTCATACAATTCCTTTGGCACCGAGTTCATCGACGAAAGATACAGGAGCATGCTGGTTCCCAGCGCCCAGATCCTCATCAATGCAAGCGAGGGTTTCGTCCACGCCGGGTCAGAGAGCCAGGCAGGCCCTTCTATTCCAACCAGGCGCAGCACCGAGTTGATCAGTCCGCTCTGCGGAGACAGCAGCAGAATCCACAGCTGATAGACAGCCACACCGGACAGAACGGTAGGCAGATAAAAAAGCATCCTGAATATACCGGTTCCCTTCACCTTCTGATTGAGCAGGGACGCCAGAAAAATGGCGCAGATGCAGGAAAGCGGAACAGCCAGAATCACATAATAAAGGGTATTCCAAAGGGCTTTCCAGAAAACAGGATCCTTGAAAAACATTCTTATGTAATTCTCCAGTCCAACAAAATCCATCTGCGACGTGAAGTTATAATTGGTAAATGATGCGTATAACGAAAACAAAAGCGGCCCGCCCGTCAGACAGACAAAACCAATTATCCAGGGACAGATAAAAAGATAGCCTGAACGGGCTTCTTTCCTCTCCCGTATCGTCATTTTATGTTTCGGGTTCTTCATCCCAAGCTTCCCTCCTGTTTTTTTGCAGCACAGCCCATACCGTCTATCCGAAACCTTCCCGCGCACAATGGAAAGGGCGGCATCAGATGAACTCATACCGCCCTCCCACCCGTCAGTGCAGTTCCAAATCCGGACGCACCAGCGCTTTTTGTTTTATTTTGCAGACGTTTCCTGTACCAGGTTTTCTACCTGAAGCTGTGCCTCATCCAGAGCCTCCTGAACCGTTTTATTTCCAAGGATGATCTCATCCAGATAGGGCAATACCAGATCGGAAGCGCCCGGAGCGGTCAGTCTGTCAAGCGTCACCACAGTAGAGGGCATGGCCTCCAGAGCAGTCTTGAACACAGGGATTTCCTGCAGAGAAGGATCCTCGCCGGCCTCCTGATTGGCCACTGTATCATATACCTGAGAAGCCCAGTAAATCTGTGATTCCTTACTCGTAAGGAATTTTGCAAACTCCCAGGAGCCTTCCACATTCTTGGCACCGTAAGGAATCTCCACAGAGAATCCGCCTCCCCAGGAAAAGTGCTCGCCGCCCTCCTTCAGCGCCGGCATCAGAGCCACTCCATAGTTCTTATCAGGCGCATAATCCCGCACCTTCGTGAATTCAGTAGGGGTATTTACCCACATGGCAACCTTTCCAGCCACAAAGGGATTGGTCATTCCGCTGCCAAATTCCGCAGAGAAATTATCCAGTGTTCTCTTTCCATAATATTCATAGAAATCCTGATAAATATTCTCAAACAGCTCCACTTTTTCAGGAGTGTTCACGTATACGTTCCCTTCTGCATCAGTGTAATCCTTTCCATCCGCACTGAAGGCCCACGCATTCCACTCCAGTGTACCGGGGAAGAAGCCAAGGCGTTCATAGCTGCCATCCTCATTCTGAATGTCCAGCTTTCTGGCATATTCCACCAGCTCGTCCCAGGTCTGCGGAGGGGTTTCCGGATCCAGGCCTGCTTCTGCAAAAGCATCCTTATCGTAGTAAAGGATACGTGTATCCGTCACATACGGAAGGCCGTAAATACCACCGTCATATTTCATCGCCTCTACCAGCTGGGGATAGAACTGATCCATGAAGCCTTCCCCTTCCGCTTCCACAAATTCTGTCAATTCCGTCGCCTGCTTCGCTTGTGCACGGTGGGTCACTGTGCGGATATCCTGTATGATAATATCCGGCGGATCTCCGGCCGCTGTTGCCGCCAGCGCCTTGGTCCACACATCTCCCCAGGGATAATTCACATGAACCACTTCATACTTATCCTGAGAAGCATTAAAATCACTGCAAAGCTTTTCAATCACAGGACCGTACTGCTCATCTCCCCACCAGTCCCACAGCTCCAGCTGAATTCTCTCTCCGCCGTCCGCCGTATCCGAAGCCGCGCTTTCCTGCGCAGCCTCTGCGGCAGGCTCTGACGCCTCACTCTCTGCAGGAGCCGCCTCTTCCCCGGGCGTCTTCCCGCATCCGGCCAAAAGACCTGTCCCAAGCATAGCCGCCACGAACAAACTCAAAGCCTTCTTTTTCATAGTCCTTTCCTCCAATCTCTCTCAGAAGTCTTCCTTCTTTTGTTTCTGTAATTCACATACTACACTTTTATGCGGTGTGTGTCAACGCATATTATTAAATAAAGTTTAATATATTACAAATTCGTTATAATGCACAGTTTTGGCATATATATTTTGTATCCATTCAATAAACATCTTTTTATTTTATATATAATTTAATATAAACCATATTCTTTTCATATTTAATTTAATTTGCGCCTATTATTTAACCGCTTTCAAACACGCTCTGACATTATTTTGGTTTTGAGGCGTTTTCTTTATGCAGACGTTCCCTTTAACGTCGATGGAGCGGAAGGATCCACACGATTCTTCCGCTCCATCGGAGAGCTTTCCATATTCACATTTTCATCCTTATTCAGGAGCATGATCGACAGAACGGCGAAAAAGCACGAATGCGCTTCTTCCGTCCTCACGGCTGTTTGCAATGCTTCGGCATAAACAGCTCTGCTCCCCCCTCTCCGGTAAAACCAAATCGACATCCCCGCAGCAATACACCACCCAATCGGCCAGGAGCACCAGATTCCCGCATACCCCAGTTTTCCCGCCAGTATCACAGCCAGCGCCACCCGCAGAAGCAGATCGGTGAAGGCAGCCGCCATAAATTCTCCCATCCGCTCTGCTCCCCGAAGAATCCCGTCTGTCACCAGCTTCACCGATACCACAAAGTAAAAGGGCGGTATCATCCTTAAAAACAGCACTCCGGAGGTCAGCGCAGCCTCGGAGGGCGCGTCCATAAAAAGCCGGATCAAAAAGCCGCTGGCCGCAGTGTACAGAAGCACGATGGGCACGCACAAAAGCCAGACCATTTTCACCCCGGCGCGGAAGCCCTCCCTCACACGGCCGGGAAGGCCTGCCCCCAGGTTCTGGGCCGTATAGTTGGACAGTCCGTTCCCCAGGGTGGTAAAGGAGGTGATCACCAGATTATTCAGCTTTACCGCCGCAGAATACCCGGCCATGACGCCTGGCCCGAATCGGTTGATCTGCCCCTGTATCACCATGTTTCCAACGGAAATAAAGCTCTGCTGAAGGGTGGTGGGTACGGCGATCATGGCCATCTTTTTCAGCAGACGCCAGGAAAAAAGCGCCGGTTTTTCTTCCGTTCTGATCCCGGCAAGCCGCCTGATCACCACTGCCATAGCCAGGATGCAGCTGATTCCCTGGCAGAGGAAGGTCGCCCAGGCCACTCCGGCCACTCCCATATGGAATGCGGCAACAAAGAGCACATCGACAAAAATATTGGCGGTGGAGGAAGCGGCAAGGAACAGAAAAGGCGTCCTGGAATCCCCCAGAGCGGAGAAAATACCAGTTGCAATATTATAGAAGAAAAGGAAGGGCAGCCCCCAGATATAAACATCCAGATACAGTCTGGAGGCCTCCATCAGCTCTTCCGGGGTTCGGATCAGCTCCAGAAGGCTGGTGCTGCCCGCAAGGCCGGCCACGCAGAGCATGAGACAGAGTATCCCGCTGGAGCCCATGGCCGTATACACCGCCGTTTTCATCCTTCCGTATTCTTTTGCCCCGAAAAGCTGAGAAACCACCACAGAGCAGCCCATATTGCAGCCAAAAGCAAAGGCCAGAAAGATCATGGTGATGCCGTAGCTGTTCCCCACCGCAGCAAGAGCATCCTCTCCGATAAATTTTCCCGCCACAAAGCTGTCCGCTATGTTGTAAAGCTGCTGGAAAATGATGCTTCCAAACAGCGGCAGGCAGAAGCTCCACAGGACTTTTTGAGGATTTCCCGTCGTCAGATCCTTGTTCATATCTTCCTCCTTGATTTTGCATTTTTGCATTTGCATTTTATCTGTCCGGTGGATTATAATGCGGTTGTGTACATATGTAAAATGTAGTTTTTGAAAGTCAGATATATGTTTTTCATATATCTTCCCGTTTCCTGTCAGCAAAAAACGGCAGGCCGGAGCAGGCGTAAAACGGCATAGTCCATCGTCCGTCCTCAGAAATGGAGGATGGTGATGGCGGAAGAAGCATTACATTCCTGTTTTTCTTCCGCCCCGCCGATTACGCTCCGGAATGGAGATTGTCATGAATATCAGCTATGACCACTACAGGGTTTTCTATTATGCGGCGCGGTACGGCAGCTTTACCGCTGCGGCGGAGGCTTTGATGAACAATCAGCCCAATATTACGCGGATGGTGAAGAAACTGGAGGGGGAGCTGGGCTGCGCTCTTTTCATCCGGCAGCGGCACGGGATCCGTCTGACCGCGGAGGGAGAGCGTTTGTATGTCCATGTATCGGCGGCCTTCGAGCATCTCCTTGCCGCCGAGGAGGAGCTTGCCGGGGACCGGAGGCTGGAACGGGGAATGGTTACGGTGGCCTCCAGCGGGATCGCACTCCGTCTCGTCCTCCTTCCGGCGCTCCGGATTTTCCGCAGGGAGTATCCGGGGATCCGGGTGAGGATCCTGAACCATTCCTCGCCCCAGGCCATCACGGCCCTGAAAAACCGTCAGGCGGAGCTTGCCGTTCTTACGGAGCCCTTCACCCCGCCCTCCGGCTTTCTTTCCCGCACCCTGCGCCGCTTTCAGGAAACTGCCGTGTGCAGCGCCTCCTTTCCGTTTTCCTTCGACGGCCCTGCCCCGCTGGAAAAGCTGGCGTCCTGCCCGCTGATCGGGCTGCATGAGCAGACGGCGTCCTTCTCCTTTTATTCCGGCTTCTTCCGCCAGAACGGCCTGGCCTTTGCCCCGGATATAGAAGTCTCCACCACCGATCAGATCCTGCCTATCGTGGAAAGCGGACTGGGGATCGGCTTCGTCCCCGTGGATTTCCTGAAAAGGGAGAAGGACGGCCGCTTTCGGGTCGCAGCCTCCGTCCCGCCTGTACCTGAGCGGCATATCTGTCTCCTGAAGCCCGGCGGGGCGCTTTCCGGCCCGGCGGCCCGCCGGCTGGAGCAGACGCTTTTGGCATACGCAGACGGCGGGGAAGAGCTGTCACAATAACCTGTCACTGCTCACTGGCTTGCCAGTGAACAGTGACTTTCGCGGGCCTATTGAAGGTTTTAGCTTCGCGGGAAGAGGCCCGCTCACTCCTGAATCACCTTCCCACGCCTCAAACGCCTGCCGTTTAAGGCTGCTGCAAACAGTAACAAGCCTTCTCTCCCTCTAAGTTCCCCAAAAAGAATCGACAGCCGCAGGATCGTGCATTATAATAGGCAGTGAAAATCACAAAAACGTTTCAAACTCAATATGGAGGCGGCAATGATCTTATATTATACAGGAACCGGAAACAGCGCCTTTGCGGCACAAAGGCTTGGAAAGCTTCTTGAGGATGAGGTATTGAATCTGTTCGGGCGGATCCGGAGTTAATGTTCACCGGCAGGCCGGCAGACAGTATAGCTCCGGCCTCTGATCGTTGGATAAGTTTCTTGAAAAATCCGCAGGATACGCTATAATCAGTTTAAGTCCGTACTTATATATAATTATATATCAAAAGGATGGGCGGGCGCTGCACGCTCAATATCCGCGCTCTGCCCACGGCAGGCGCAGGGAGGGAAAGGAATTCCTGTTTACCGTTTTGACAGCAAGCAGGAACCGAACGGAAAGGGAACGAAAGCATTATGAAAATCCAATTACAGAATCTCACCAAAAAATTCCCCTGCCGGGGCCGGAAATCCGCGGGGGAGGTGACGGCGGTGGATCATCTCACCTTTGAGATCCCCGACGGGAAGCTGATCGGCCTGCTGGGGCCCTCCGGCTGCGGCAAGAGCACCACGCTGAATCTGATCTGCGGGCTGGAAAAGCCAACGGAAGGGAAGATCTTTTTCGGGGAAAAGGATGTAACCGAACTTGCCCCGGAGCACAGGGGAGTGGGCATGGTATTCCAGAACTATGCGCTCTACCCCCATCTGTCCGTACTGCAGAACATCCTGTTCCCTCTGGAAAACCTCCGGGGAAAGGATAAGCTTTCCAAAGAGGAAATGAACCGCAGGGCCATGGAAGCCGCCCGTCTGGTTCAGATCCAGGAGCTTTTGGAGCGCAGGCCCGGCGAGCTTTCCGGCGGCCAGCAGCAGCGGGTGGCAATCGCCCGCGCCCTGGTGAAAACGCCGGATGTGCTCCTGTTAGACGAGCCTCTGTCCAACCTGGACGCCCGTCTCAGGCTTCAGACCCGCGAGGAGATCCGCAAGATCCAGCGTGCCACGCAGATCACCACCATTTTCGTCACCCATGACCAGGACGAGGCCATGAGCATCTCCGACCTGATCGTAGTGATGAAGGACGGCGTGGTGCAGCAGACGGGAAAGCCCCAGGAGGTTTATGACGATCCGGTGAACCTGTTCGCAGCCAGGTTCCTGGGGACGCCGCCCATCAACCTGTTTAAGGGCAGGGTGGCTGGGGGACGCCTGTTCCTGGGCGAGGATGATGTGCTTGAGGCGGACGGTATAACCGATCAGGAAGTAACCGTGGGCATCCGCCCGGAGGGCTTCCTGCCCTGTGAGGACGGCCCGCTTCACTGCGCCTTCCAGGGCGTGGAGGTGATGGGGCGCGACGTTACCATCCTTTCCGGCCACCCCGCCTGTTCCCAGAACGCCATCCGTTCCATTGTGGCCGCAGAACAGAGCGCAGACGCCTCTGCCGCTTCCGTTCGTTTTGCCTTAAAGCCCGGTAAGGTCTTTCTTTTTGATAAACATACAGGAGAACGGATCTCCATTTCCGCCGGAAGGAGCGCAGTCCGCTCCTGAAGTGTGTTGAAACATTCATTCCCGTCAACCGCAAAACCGCCGGACCGGCCCTCACGCCTGTCTGCATACAGAATAAGGCGCAGCGGCGGCAAAATACCGGGTGCATTCCGCACCCGCTCTCCGCTTTGCCGCTTACGCCCCAAAAATGGAGAACAGTGACGGCAGTGCTGCCACGCCGCTCACGCTCCTGAATGGAGATTGTCATGAAAAAAAACAACATGAAGGCATGGCTCTACCTGCTGCCTGCCATCCTTTTTCTGGGAGCATTCCTGATCTATCCGCTGATTGATGTTTTCATCTATTCCTTTGAGGAGGGCTACAACTTCGCCTCACAGGAAAGCTTCGGAACAGGGCTCTACAACTATTCCTACGTGCTGCATGACCCCTATTTCCTGCAGGCTCTGAAAAATACCTTCCTTCTGGTCATCATCACCGTCCCTGTGTCCACAGGGCTCTCCCTCCTGATCTCCCTGGGGCTAAGCTCCATCCGGGCGTTAAAGGAGCTTTTTCAGACCGTTTATTTCCTGCCCTATGTGACCAATACGCTGGCGGTCGGCCTGGTTTTCATGATCCTGTTTAAAAAGACGGCCTACACCGACGGGCTTGTGAACCTGCTGATCAACTGGTTCGGCGGCCCCTCCGTTGACTTCATCGACGGCCCCTACTGGGCCAAGCTGCTGGTTCTGTGCCTGTACACCATATGGGTGGTCATGCCCTTCAAGATCCTGATCCTCACAAGCGCCCTGGCCTCCGTAAACCCGGTATATTATAAGGCCGCCCAGGTGGACGGCACGCCGAAGCTGCGCGTATTTGTGAAAATCACCCTGCCCATGATCTCCCCCATGCTTTTTTACCTGATCATCACAGGTTTTATCGGCGCCTTCAAGGCCTACAGCGACGCGGTGGCCCTCTTTGGCACCGACCTAAACGCGGCTGGCATGAACACCATCGTGGGCTATGTGTACGACATGCTCTACGGCGACAGCGGCGGCTACCCCTCCTACGCCTCGGCGGCGGCCATCCTGCTTTTTGCCATCGTCCTCACCATCACCTGCATCAACCTCCTGGTCAGCAGGAAGCATGTACACTACACATAACCCCGGTAAGCCAAAACTCTGCGGCAGACAGCAATTCTACGGCCTGCCGCGCTGCTGAGCAGCGGGGTATCTGCCCCTCGCGGCAGACATCAAAGCTCCGCTCAGGCATGACTGCCTGGCCCTTTGCTCACACTGCTGTTTGTGCCGGAGCGTCGCAAACAGCCGCCGGGTATTCGGGAAGCCGCATCTGCACTTTCCCGGATGCCCCGCCGCATACGCTCCGGAATGGAGACTGCCATGAAACACACACGCAAGGAACACAAAGGAGGCGTCACCCGCGCACTCATTTACGCAGGACTCACCCTGTGGGCGCTCATCGTCCTGTTCCCCTTTTACTGGATGCTTTTAACCTCGGTAAAAAGCTATGCCTCCTACAACGCGGAGCATGTTCCCTCCTTTTATACCCTCTCCCCCACTCTGCAGAACTACAGGGACGCCTTCACAGCCGTTCCCCTGGCCGGGTATCTGGTCAACACCCTGATCTTTACCCTGGCCACCACGGCGCTGATGCTGCTTGTCATCGTTCTGGCCGCCTATGCTTTTGCCAGGCTTCAGTTTCGGGGCAAAAATCTGGCCTTCACGCTGCTGCTTTCCCTGATGATGATTCCCAATGAGCTGGTGGTCATCACCAATTTTGCCACCGTGACCAGCCTGGATCTGCGCAACACCTTCCTGGGGCTGATCCTTCCCTCCGTCACCTCCGTGTTCTACCTCTACCTGCTGAAGGAGAATTTTGAACTGGTACCGGAGGAGCTGTACCGGGCCGCCAAGGTGGACGGCACCTCCGATTTCAAATATCTGTGGAAGGTGATGCTGCCCATCTGCAAGCCCACCCTGGTCACCGTCACCATCCTGAAAATGATCGAGTGCTGGAACTCCTATGTATGGCCCAGGCTGATCACCGACGACCCCAGCTATTATCTGGTGTCCAACGGAATCCAGGAAATCCGGGAAAACGGCTTCGGCCGGGAAAACATTCCGGCCATGATGGCCGCGGTGGTGGTAATCTCGGTTCCCCTGATTCTGCTGTTTTTACTTTTCCGCAAAAAAATCATGGCCGGTGTGTCCAGAGGAGGTACGAAGGGATGAGCTTACCGCATACTTTTCACAGGATAATCGAAGGGCATCCCTCCACCGCCCTGAGTCCGGCCTCTGTCCGGACACAGGATCTGGCTTCTGCGATTCCCCGCAGGCTCCGGATGCGGCTCCTCCCTCTGCTCCTTCTCCTTCCCTGTCTCCTGCTTGCGGGCTGCCACGGCTCCGCCGGACAGAAGGCCTTCACACCTCCGGAGGCCTTCAATACCTCCAGGCAGTATGAAATCACCTTCTGGGCCAAAAACGACACCAACAAGACCCAGACCGACATTTATAAGCAGGCCATCGCCGATTTTCAAAAGCTGTATCCCAATATCACGGTAAATCTGCGTCTGTATACGGATTATGGGAAAATCTACAACGATGTAATCACCAACATTTCCACCGGCACCACCCCCAACGTGTGCATCACCTACCCGGATCACATCGCCACCTATCTCACCGGGGGAACGGACACCGTGGTTCCCCTGGACGATCTGATCTCCCATCCCTCCTACGGGCTGGGAGGAAGCGCTCTGGCTTTTGACTCCCCGGAAAAGGAGGAAATTATCAGCCAGTTTCTGGAGGAATGCACCCTGAACGGCCAGATCTACGCCCTGCCCTATATGCGCTCCACGGAGGCCTGCTACATCAATAAGACCTATGTGGAAAAGCTGGGCTACACCCTTCCCGACGTGCTTACCTGGGATTTCGTCTGGGAGGTGGCCGAGGCCGCCGCGCAGAAGGGGCCGGACGGAAGGTATCTGGTAAACGGCCAGGAGGTGATGATCCCCTTCATCTACAAATCCACAGACAACATGATGATCCAGATGACCCGTCAGAAGGGAAGCGGCTACTCCACGGAGGCAGGAGAAATCCAGCTGTTCAACGATACCACCGCCCAGCTCCTTCACACCGTGGCGGATCATGTAAAAACAGGAGCCTTCTCCACCTTCAAGATCTCCAGCTACCCCGCCAACTTTCTGAACGCCGGGCAGTGCATTTTCGCCATCGACTCCACCGCAGGAGCCACCTGGATGGGAACCCACGCTCCCCTGGTGGACATCAGCGAGGAGGCTCTCACGGATTTTGAAACAGAGGTGCGTATGATCCCTCAGTTCGATCCGGCCAATCCCCAGATGATCTCCCAGGGCCCTTCCGTCTGTATTTTCAACAAGGAGGATCCCCAGGAGGTGGCGGCAAGCTGGCTTTTCACCCAGTTCCTGCTCACCAATGAGGTTCAGATCGCCTACGCCCAGACAGAAGGCTACGTGCCCGTCACCAGCAAGGCCCAGAACAGCCCGGAATATCAGGACTACCTCTCCCGCTGCGGCCAGGACAACGAGACCTACTATGATGTGAAAATCAAGGCCTCCCGCCTGCTTCTTGACCATGTGGAGGACACCTTTGTCACCCCTGTATTCAACGGCTCCGCCTCCCTGCGGGACGCCGCCGGGCAGCTTATCGAGGAGGTTACCAAGGGCGTGCGCCGCAAGAAGGAGATCAACGATGAATTTATCCAGAACCTTTACAGCGACATGATCTCCCTCCACCATCTGGACGAATGCGGGCCCTCCTCCGGCAAAGCGGAGCTGGGGCCTCTGCCGCCGGAAGCCATTGCCCTGTTATCCTCCCTGGGGATCGCCTGGGCGCTGATCCTGCTTTATCTGGCTGTGCAGGCGTGGAAACGGAGGAATCCCAGCCATGAACCCTAATTCATTCGACTCCCAAAGAATCGCCGAAGGCTATGCCAGACGGCCCTGGCTTCACAAAACAGTAATGGAACAGATCAGGAAGGACTGTAATCTCAAACAGTTAAAAAACGGCCTTGACGTGGGATGTGGAGCGGGGCTGTCCACAAAGGCTTTAAGAATGCTCTGCGACCATGTTACAGGAACCGATATTTCCCCGGAAATGATTGCAGTGTGTAAGGCTCTGTATCAGGACCCTTCCTACACCTTCTCGGTTTCCAGGGCTGAGGAAACGGAAATGCCTGCGGAGCCATACGATATCATCACCGCAGCCGGCGTTGTGAATTGGGTGGACAGAGAGCTGTTTTTGAAGAACGCCGAACAAATCCTCGCAGCCAATGGCCTGATCGTGGTTTATGATTTTTGGATCACAGACAGGATGGAACAGAGCCCCGAATATACGGAATGGTATCAGAAAAAGTATCTGAACCGTTTTCCAAAGCCCTACAGAAAAGAAGCTGTCTGGAGCCAGCAGGATTTAACGGCTGCTTTCAGGCTGGAAAACAGAGTAACCTATGATTTAACCTATGAATTTTCTTTTGATGAATTTATAGATTTTATGATGATCCAGTCCAATGTGAACGAACAGATAGAAAAGAATGTTTTGTCCTCTGAGGATACCTCCTCAGTGGATACCACCTACGAGGAAGCCAGAAACTGGATGGCAGACACTCTTCATCCCATTTTCAATGACAGGAGAAGAACCCTGCTGTTTGAAGGCTATAACTGGTATATAAGGAAAAAATAGGTAACCGTTCAAACTGATTGGACTTTCAGGAGAGGCGAACCGGTTCGTCTCTCCATTTTTCATCTAATCCTTTTCCCTCCGCATCCCCATCTATTTTACACCTTTTCCACCGCCAAAATTCTTGTTGCTTCCCACCCTTTTCAGGTATATAATGGCCTTGTTCCTGTCTGGAACGGGGGGATGAGCGCATATTTCAGCCGCAGCCCGGCTTCCATGGTCTGCCGGCGACAGGAATCGTCCCTCCACCAAAGGACAAGACTGTGTCCGCACGGCAGCCGCAGTTCTATCCTTTTACTTCAAATACCGATGAGAAAGCCGTGCAGAAATGAGGAGAAAGTTATGAAAAAAGCGATTGCACTGTCCCTGACTCTCTCTCTTGTGCTGGCCATGACAGGCTGTGCCAAGACAGAGGCTCCCGCAACAGAAAGTGTTGCGGAAACTGTATCCCAGGCAGCCACTGAGGCTCCCGCCGAGACGGTAAGCGAGGCCGCCGAGACAGCTTCCGAGACTGAAACCGCCGCTGAAACCACTACTGAGGCTGCCGAGACTTCCACGGAAACCGAGACAGCCGCCCAGGCCGCTGTGAAATCCGAGGGCGTGATGACCTACGAAGAGTACATGGCCGCCGAGCTGGATTCTGAGGTTGTAATTGAGACTTATGTTCAGGCAAAGCAGTCCTGGTGGGAGGACAAGGCTACCGTATACACCCAGGATCAGGACGGCGCATACTTCCTGTATGACATGGCCTGCTCCCAGGAGGATTATGAGAAGCTGGTTCCCGGAACCAAGATCAAGGTAACCGGCTACAAGGCTGAGTGGTCCGGGGAGATCGAGCTGATGGACGCCACCTTTGAGTTTGTGGAGGGCGGAGACACCTATGTGGCTCCTGTCAAGGATGTAACCGAGCTTCTGGGAACCGATGAGCTGATCGACCTTCAGAACCAGTATGTGTCCTTCAAGGGCATGACCGTGGAAGCTGCCGGACAGGATGAAAGTGGAAATGACGTGGCTTTCCTGTACAACTGGGACGGCTCCGGCACGGACGGCGACGACCTGTATTTCAACGTTTCCAGCAACGGAAATACCTACACCTTCGTGGTGGAATCCTATCTGTGCGACAATACCACCGATGTGTACAATGCAGTAAAGAACCTGAAAATCGACGATGTGATCGATCTGGAAGGTTATCTGTACTGGTATGAGGGCGTGAATCCCCATATTATTTCTGTGACTGCTGCAAAATAACCCATTTTTTATGCAATAAAGAATGGTTCATTAAAAAAATGTTTCCTTGAAAAATCGGCTGAAAAGACGGGGGCTGCTTCCCCCGTCTTTTTGTCTGCCCGCGCCTTCTGCTTCCGATCCGGCTTTCTCTTCCTGCTTCGTCCTTTCTCTGTCAGCCTGTCCGATTTGTTTCTCTTCTACGCTTCTTCCTCCAGCTCAATGCGGAAGCAGTCTGCATACTCTGCCCCGTTCCGATCCGCCCCTGAAGTATCCAGAAGCAGCGCCCCCCTTTCGCGGCAGAAGGGGATTTCCTGTCCGGTCCGCAGAAGCGTTACCCTTCTGACTCTGCCGGCAACGTCAGGATAGAGACGGGGAGGCAGATAGGGATACTCCTGATACTGATAGAACAGATAAATGCAGTTTCCCTTTGCCGTGTACCGGTATTCCCGCTCCGGTCTGCAGGGCGCAATCTTCGTCCCATAGATCCCTTCGGCATTCGTATTCAGGAACCGTCCCATACATCTCATGGCGTGAATCTGATCCGCAGGCAGTTTCCCATCCGGCCGGGGCGTCACATTCAGAGCCAGGCTTCCGCCCTTGGAAATGATCTCCAAAAACAGGTGTACCAGCTCCCGCGGCTCTCTGCATCGGTCGTCATAGTGAAAAGCGAAATAGCCTCCTATGGGGATGCAGGCCTCCCAGGGTACGTCCATCGCTTCTGCCGGAACGCCGCCCTCCGGGGTGATGATGTTCTCATACGGCCCTCCCACGGTTCTGTCGCATACAATCAGATGGGGCTGGGAGGAAGCGCGTATTTTTTCCACCACCTCTCCCAGCCGGATGTCCTGTCCCCTGTTGTCCGGCCTCACCTGTCCGCCGTCCAGCCACAGCACATCCACCTTTCCATAGTTGCTGCACAGCTCTGTGAGCTGATTGTGGGTGTACTCCGTAAATTTTTCCCAGATCTCCGGGTGCTCTGCAATGCTGTAGTTCACGTTACGGTCCTGCGGCTCCGGGAAATCCGGCGACCAGTAATAGGGGCTGTGCCAGTCCGGCTTGGAAAAATAGGCGGATATGGCCAGTCCCTCCTTCCGAAAAGCGTCAAACATACTTTTCACAATATCCGCCCGCTCCGAGGTGTGGAAGGGGCAGTCCGGCGCAGTGATCTTATAATCCGAATAGTTACTGTCGTACATACAGAAACCATCGTGATGCTTCGTTGTAAACAGCAGGTATTTGAACCCGCATTCCCTGGCAAGCCTGGCCCACTGATCCGGCCGGAATTTGAACGGATTAAAAGTTTTGTTACAGTCCTTATACTGCTGCATGGCCAGCTTCATATCGTCCGTCCAGTCGATATCCTTTCTCGACCATGCCACCGAATCCTCCGAAAGCGGCCAGGATTCAAAGGAGCTAAACTGGCAGCTGGGCATCCAGTGCATCATCAGCCCCAGCTTCAGCCCCCGGAACCATTCCAGATGCTCCCGGACTGCCGGGGATTCCGGGTAGACATACTTGCTTTCATCTGTGTAATCGTGTACTCCGTTTTTGATTTTGTCAGCCATTTTTTCCTCCTTGCCGGAACGCCTTTTGTTCCGGCTGTGATGAGAAAACGCCAGTGCGGTTTCCCACCTGCGATACCCACAGCCTTGCGACGCTTTGGCACAAAACTGTTTCTCCTATCCCTTCACGGCTCCCAGCATGATCCCCTTTACAAAGAATTTCTGCATAAAAGGATATACCACGAAGATCGGCAGGGACGCCAGCACCGTAATGGTCATCCGCACACCCTTGGGGGAGATCGCCGTTGCTGCCGCATCCACCGTCCCGCCTCCTGCAATGGAATTTTTGATCTGATTGGCCATCTGCTGGGCCTGATTCAGATAGTTGTACAGAAGATACTGGAGCGTTTTCAAATTTTCATTGTTTCCCGCATAGATATAATTGTCGAACCAGGCATTCCAGTGTCCCACCGCCGCGAAAACCGCCACTGTGGCAATGATGGGAGCCGACAGCGGAAATATGAGCTTACAGAATACGGTAAAATATCCCGCCCCGTCCATCACCGCCGATTCCTCCAGAGAGGGCGGCAGCTGTTCAATATAGGTCTTGATAAGGATAATATTGTAAGCAGATACCATCATCGGAAGAATGTAGACCAGGAAATTGTTCAGCAGTCCGTAGGAACGGATCAGCAGGAAGGTGGGGATCAGCCCGCCGCTGATGTACATGGTCAGCACCAGGGCGCGGTACAGAAATTTCCGGGCCGGCATTTCCTCCTTCGTAAACAGGTAGCCCAAAAAGGAACAGGCAAAAACCGTGGCCGACGTGCCGATCACCGTCCTTAAAACGGAGATCATAAGTGCATGAAAAAAACCGCTGATTTCAAAAATCTGTACATAATTGGTCAAAGTAAACTGCACAGGCCACAGAATCGGCGTTTTAATATCCGCCACTGCCGGTTCGCTCAGGGTATAAATGAGCATGTACCAGAACGGATAGACGCAGATCAGGGTCAGGGCCAGCAGAAACGTGTAATTAAAAATCTGATAGGCAATCACTGCCGGAGATTTCTTCATTTTTCTCATCAGATCAGCCTCTCCTTTCTCACAAGATCGAATTGCCGCGGATCTTCTTCGACAGCAGGTTTGCAAAAATGAGCAGCGCCGCACTGACGATAAATTTCATCACGCCAATGGAAATACCATAGGAATAGTCCGACATTTCCAGACCGATCCTGTAAACGTACAGATCCAGCACCTCAATGTTGGGCCCTGTCATGGGATTCTTAAACAGCATGTACTGTTCAAAGCCTGTATTGAGGAAATTGCCGATGGACAGGATCAGAAGCACAAAATAGGTTTCCGACATGGCGGGCAGCGTCACATGGATGGCGCAGCGCAGCCGGCCTGCCCCGTCCACCATGGCCGCGCTGTAAAGCTCCTGGTCAATGCCGGCGATTGCCGCCAGATAGATAATGGAGCTCCAGCCCAGGCTTTTCCACAGCCCCAGACAGGACTGGAACCAGTACACCGCATCTCCATCAGACATTACGTTGTAGGCGGTCGCCGGGTCGATTTCCTTTCCGAATGCCTGGAGGATGCCGTTCATCAGGCCGTCGGAGGAGAAAATCGCAAAGGCCAGGGAGAAAATGATCACCCAGGAAATAAAGTTCGGCAGAGTGGTAAAGGTCTGCACCAGTCTGCGCACAGGAGAGCATTTCACCTCGTTCAGCGTAATCGCAAACAGCATGGGAAGCGGCGATATCAGAATGCCGATGGCTCCGAAGATCAGCGTATTCTTCAGCACCCGGAAGGTATTCACATCTGTAAACAGCATTTTGAAATATTTCAGTCCCACGAAATCACACTCGGTAAGCGGAACGCCGGGTATATAGTCAAAAAACGCATACAGCCAGCCCACCACCGGAAGATAATTGAACATCAGCACCAGAACCATGAAGGGAAGCGCCATAAACAGCAGTTTATACCTGCGTTTCCCTTTGGTATGCACCTTTTTTTTCACAAGCAAGCCCCCTTTATTGTATGAAATGAGCGGGGCTGGATCTCCAGCCCCGCCCCTGTTTACCGATCCCGAAGCATCACTCCATTGCTTTTACCTGCTCCAGCGCCGTCTTTACGCTGTCCTGCCACCATTTCAGAGACTGCTCCATATTCGCCGCCTTCACGTCCGCAATCAGCTGATCCCTGGCCGCCTCAAAGGCCGCATCGTCCGCCGCCTGCACCAGACCGGGAAGGGCGCTCATCACGATCTCGTTCACGTTTCCGTCGATTCTGGTAACGTCCTGGGGCACGGAAGGCATCACCGCAGAAAATCTCTGATCATAAGTGCTGTTGTCAATGCAGATCCCTGCCTCCACCCGTTTTCTGGCGTACTCCGCCGGGTAGGAAACGCCCAGGGTTTCGCACATATCCTTATCCGTGGCGCTCAGGCCTCTGGAGAGCATCTCCGGCGTATTCCACAGGGAAGCCGGCGCGCCGTCAGACAGAACGGAGGATGCTCCGATACCGCCCCAGTTGTTCCAGGAGGAAAGCGCAAGCTTGCTCCACGCATCCGCCTGGGCAGGGTCCTCCTTCATCTGGATCACCTTGTCGGTAAGGTAGGGCTTTCCATCCTCTCCCACATCCCAGTGCTCTCCCTTCACACCGGAATACTGCAGACGGGCAAATTCCTCGCTGTTGATATAGTCCAGGAACATCACTGCGCGCTCCACATTCTTGCTGTGCGCGGAAACGAACAGCAGCTTGTCGTTCCAGCCCACCTGAGAATAGCCGCCCTGCCAGGTATTATAGGCGGGCAGGATCTCCATTCCGGCGATGGAGGAGGTGTCCTTCAGTACGTTCTGGTTGTATTCTCCATAGTACCAGTTGTTGATGCCGCCCAGATACTGTCCCTTCGTATATTTAGCCGTCAGATCCTCTCCCTTGGTGATGAAGCAGTCGGGGTCCAGAAGGCCTTCCTTCCACATCTTGTTATAGAAACGCATGTCGTTCCAGAACGGGGTATCAAAGCTTTCGCTCACCACATTGTGGGACACCTCATAAGTTTCCTTATCCAGCAGGTACATCAGGTTGCTGTCCAGGTTCGTATAATTGGAATCAAAGATCCCATGAATCGACCAGGTGTGCATTCCCACATCGTTGTACATGCCCATGGCGTAGGTGGGAAGCCCTTCCGGTGTTTTGGGGTAAAGCTCCTGCATCTTTTTCATGGCCGCAATATAATCATCCGGCGTATTGATCTCCGGCGCGCCGATCTCCTTGTACAGATCCCAGCGTACCACATAGCCAAGACCAAGCGCCTGGGCCGCTTCCCCTCCGCCCTTTTCTGACACATAGGGCGTAGTAAAATAAACGTTTCCATCGCCGCCGCTCTGATACTGGGCCATCACCTTGTTCCTGAAATCGAACCTTTCACTGGCAAGATTCTTTCCGATGGTATCAAAATATTCGTTCAGCGCAACCGCATGCTTGCCCTTCACCACGCTTTCCACGTTTCCGCGGTAAATCAGCATTACATCGGGAAGCTCTCCGCTGGCCAGATCCAGCCCCAGCTTCTGCTGATCGTAATTAACCAGCTTCAGTTCAATATTCAGTTTTTCATTGATCTGCTGCACGATCTCCGTGGGCCACCACTGGTTATCCGCCGAATTTCCCCGGTCTATCCCTCCTACCACCAGCTCGATTTTCTCAGAGGTATCGCCGGAGACCTCTTTTGTCTCCTCCTGGCTTTCAGGAGCGCTCTCCGTCTTTTGTCCGCAGCCGGCCAGCCCGGAAACCAGCAGAGCCGCCGCACATAGGAATGCCGTTGCCTTTCTTTTTCTCATTCTTTCTTCCCCTTTTCATTTTGTATGTGTACTTTGCTCTTCTTCATGGGTTTATTTTACATTTTTCTATACACATTGTTCAAGAAAGGATCTTCCAACATTCCCGGATATTTACCCGTCCTTTTTTTCTGTATCCCCTGGTATGTTACGCTTTTCCCGGATATTTTACGATTTTCCCGGATATTTTACGATTTTCCTGGATATTTTACGGTTGTCTCCGATATGTTACGATTCTTTATGGCATTTACCGATTTCCTCATCTTTCCCGGAAAACTTTCCAGGAATTTTCACAATCACCGCCGTTTCCTCTTCCTCTGAAAAGACGCCCATCCCCGCTTCCATGCCGTACAGAAGGAACAGCCTTTTGTTCACGTTCAAAAGGCCGATGCTCCCGGCGGCGGCGTCCGGCTCCCGGCGGCGCTCCAGCGCCTCGTTCAGCCCTTCCAGCACACTCCTCTCAATCCGGTTCCCCGTATTCCTCACAGTCGCTTCCAGCATCCCGTCCCTTTTTCTAATTCCAATCCGTATCCGCATGGTGTCCCCTGGGATCATACCGTGGGTGAAGCAGTTTTCCAGGATCGGCTGCAGGGTAAATCTGGGAAATTGGCACGCCTCCAGACCTTCGCCGCAGTCCGCATGATATTCCAGCGCGCCGCCGAACCGCAGGGTGAGCATTTTCACATAGCTGTCCAGAAAATCCAGTTCCTCCCCCACTGTCCAGAAGGAAGAGGGGGAACGCAGAATGGGTTCCATAATCCTGGCCAGCAGAAGCAGGGCGTCCGCCACCTTGGGATTGTTGTTCATCACCGCCATCCACCGGATCGAGTTGAGGGAATTATAAAGGAAATGGGGGTTAATCTGGTATTGCAGTGTTTTCAGTTCCTCCGCCGCCATTTCCTGATCCATGCTCCTCACCCGGCCGATCAGAGCCCTGATCGTATCCACCGTGGTGCCGAACTGCTCTCCCAGCGCATCCATTTCCGCAATCCCGCTGGGCGGAAAGCAGACCGGCTCCAGATTCCCCTCCTGCACCCGTTTCATTCCCTGTATAATCCGCTCCACCGGTTTGGTATACTTTCCGATCCATGCGATGAAAAAGGCGCACATCAGGCTCAGGGTAAAAAACCACAGGAACAGAAGAACCATCCTCAGCTCATTGGCCTGCTGCTGATAGACCCTTTTGGGTATCTCGTTCACCAGCGTCCAGCCGTACTGGGGAAGCTCATAATAAATGATCTGATACGCCTCCCCGCTCTCCTTTCGGAAGCTGAATTCCCCCACCGGGGAGCCGTCGGGAAGAAGCTGCGCATACTCTGGCCTTCCGCTTCTCTCCCCATCGTCTGTCCGTGAAATGATCCGTTTCTCCCCGTCCAGCAGCAGTGCCGTATTTTCATTGTACAGAACCTGAGAATAGCACTCTCTCAATCCCATGTCCCCTACGGACACGATGAGATAGGAGGTTCCGCCTTCCCCAAAGGCTATCGTCCTGACCCCCACCAGCATTTTCATTGCCACACTGCCGCGCCCCTCAAAAAAGCTGGCAAAATCATGCTTTTCCCGAAACTGCTCTCTCATTTCCTCCGCCCCGGACCAAAGATAGAAGGGATACCTGGACTCCGACCGCTTCAAAAATCCAGCCGCCTCTCCCTTCTGGGAAAAGTCTGCCACAATCGTCCTCCCCCAGTCTGTGATCCCCAGCGCCCGGCCCTCTTCATTGATTACCGCCACCCCCGACAGGTCGGGATTGTAGTTCATGATCTCTGTCAGCGCCTCCACAACCCGCATATCCTCCCTGCTGCGCTGTACAGGAAGCTCCGCTCCGCCCTCCAGATAGTCCAGCACCGCATCTTCGTCCAGCAGCCTGTTGGCATTGTCCGCCGCCTGCTGCAACTTGCGGTTGATATTGCGCTCCGTCTGTTCAAAGGTCAAGGTTGTGGCCTTCAGGTTGGTATCCTCCAGCCTTTTGATGAATACCTTATACGCCCCCCAGGAGCTGACGGAAAGCAGGATCGCCGCCCCCAGAAGGATGATCCGCAGCAGACGCAGCCGCCAGGACAGCGCTTTCCTTTTCTGAACCTCTCCCATTTTTTCCTCCATGCCGGAGCGTTTTAGCTTCACTTGCGATCCACACAGTTTTGTGACGCTCCGGCACAAAACTGTTGATTGAAAATCAGCCATCAGGCTTATCTTCAATCTTTTCTTCCCCTTCCTCTCATCCACCTAAGAAGCCCCATGATGGCAGGACGCCCACAGAATTCCTTTTTCAAGAAGCCGTCTGCCAGACAGCTTACCTCCTGAGGGCGCAGACGGAATGGTCACCTGCCTCCATCCCTGCCCGCAAAGGAATGCCCTCCCGCCCTCTGCTTCCTCCTGTAGTCTCCCGGGTTCATGCCCTCCTTCTGTTTGAAGGTCTGGCTGAAATGCTCCACCGTATGAAAGCCCGTTTCCTCCGCAATCCGATACAGATATTCCTCCGTATTGGAAAGCAGGAGCTTTGCCTTCTCGATCCTGATATCGTTCAGATAATTCACAAAGGAAATCCCCGTTTCCTTTTTAAACAGGGTGGAAAAATAGTTGGGACTCAGCCCCACCTCTGCCGAGATCTCCGCCAGCGTCACGTTTTCCCTGTAATGGTTCAGTATGTAGTCCACCGCCCGGAACACGATCCGGTCCTGCTCCATCCCCCTGCCGCCGCACAGCTTCAGAAGCATCTGCGTTTCTGCGGGCAGGGCGGAAAGCTCCCCGCTGATCTGCTGTGTCACCTGGCTGAAGCTCCCCTCCAGAAGAGACTGTATCATCTGGGAAATCCGCCCGAACCGGCTGTCTGTACAGGAAACAGCCTCTGAATGAAAGGCCGCCGCCTCCTGTCCGCTCCACACAATATCGCTTCCTCGCAGATTGTCATGAAGCACGCTCTTTACGAATGCCGCTCCCATCTCGTTTAATGGTCTGCCGCCGGGGGAAATGATGCGGAATACCGTCATGGAGCGATAGAGCGGTTCCCCGTATCCCGCCTTTTTCCACCTTTCCCGGAACTCCTTCTCTCCGATCTGCCTCTTCAGCACAAACGCTTCCAGCAGCTCCTCCCGGGAACAGTCTTCCGTCTCCCGGCTTTCCCCGCCTCCGCCGCTTTCATCCAGCCGCTTCTGAGCCCGGCCAAGCAGCTCCTCCACCTCCGGTATCGTCATGCTCGCCTTCAGCACATACCCCAGCACATCCCATCGGATCAGCTTTTGCAGCAGTTCAAAATCATTCAGACAGGATATGACGATGATTGCGCACCGCCTGTCCCTCTCTCTGATTTTCTCTATCAGCTCCAGCCCGCTCATCCCCGGCATCCTGATATCCGTGATCACCACATCCGGCTTCAGCTCCTCATATCTGGAAAACGCCAGGCTTCCGCTTTCCTCCTCCGCCGCAATCTCCATGCCGAACCTGCGCCAGTCGATTGAATTTTTCAGTCCGATCCTCACCAACAGCTCGTCCTCTGCCAGCAATACCTTGTACATGCTTCCCTCCATACCGGAGCGTTTTTGCCTCCGGATGCAATGAGAAAACACACTTGCGGTTTCTCATCTGAAATCCTGACAGTTTTGTGACGCTCCTGCACAAAACTGTTGATTGAAAATCAGCACTCGGGCTTACTTTCACACTTCTTCCCCCGTTTGTTTCTGCCCTCCTATACTGACTGAATATGACTCATCCCACAACAGCAGAGCAGATCTTTCCATGATCGTTACCCCCATTATACGACAACGCAAAGAATATGAAAATATACTTTTCTGCCTTATAAAACGGAAAGATTGGAAGAAAAGGCAAGGATACCTTGTGTCCCATTCTCTGCCCACTCTCCTGTCTCTTCTAATGGCACGCCACGGTCAAAGCGGAGGATCTGTATTCTCAGATCCCCCGCCTTTCCTTCTTCCGTTATTCCGCTTTTTCTGCCTGTTTACAGCCATTTTCTTATCCTGTCAGGAGCATTCCGGCGCTTACCTGCACAGCAGGACGGCCACATCGTTCACATTCGTTCCGGTAGCTCCCGTCATAATCAGGCCGTCCACCCGCTCCAGGGCATGGTAGGAATCATTGTCTTCCAGAACCTGATCCACCTTCAACCCCAGCCTTTCCAGGCTGGAAGCCGTATCCCCATCCACGATTCCGCCCGCCGCATCGGTGGGGCCGTCGGTTCCATCCGATCCCAGAGAAAACAGCACCACATCCCTTCTGCCGCTCAGCCTTCCGGCGCCGCTCAGGGCCAGCTCCTGATTCCTGCCGCCCAGTCCCTTTCCTGTGACCTTCACCACCGTCTCTCCTCCGGCGATAACGGCAAAGGGTTTCCGATAATCAGAATCCGCATAAGAGGCCAGCCACTTTCCAGCCTCCCTGGCCTCGCACTGCATTGAGGTGGTCAGAATGTGGGGTGCATATCCCAGCTCCCTGGCATGCTCCGCCGCAGACCGGCACAGATCCTTAACGCTCCCCACCACATGATTTTCAATACACAGCTCCTGGCAGGGACTGCTACCCAACAAGATCTTTTCCACCCTTTCATCCAGGCTCAGCTGATATTTCTCAAGGATGGCTCTGACCTCCTGTACAGTGGAATCATCGGGATAGGTCAGGCCGGAGGCAATCATATCGTCATGATCGCCAATGATGTCGGAAAGGATGATGGAGTATGCTTTCGCGCCCTTCAGACAGCCGGCCAGCTTTCCTCCCTTTATGGCCGACAGCTTTTTACGCAGCACATTGATCTCCGTGATTCCTGCGCCGCAGAACAGAAGCTTCCGGGTCACCTCCTGAATATCCGCCAGAGTAAGCCCCGGCATGGGAAGCTCCACCAGGGAGGAGCCGCCGCCTGACAGAAGCAGCAGAACGGTGTCTCCCTCTGACGCCTCCTGCACCAGTTTCAGCACTTTCTCCGCTCCCCGGACGGAATTTTCATCGGGTGTGGGATGGCCCGCTTCCAGAATCTCAAAACGCTCCAGTTCTCCCTGGGAATGCTGATATTTGGTTACAATAACCCCCTTTTCCAGACGGCTGCCCAGGAACTCTGCGGCCGTCTCTGCCATGATCCATGCCGCCTTTCCTATAGCCGCCACATAAACTCTTCCTGTAAAAGCCAGCTTCTGAAGGGAATCCCTCACCGCTCTGTCCGGCAGACAGTCGGCTATTGTTTTGTTTATAATCTGAAAAGCATCCTCACGCATACCCTTTTCCTCGCTGCATATTTTTTGCCCCCTGTTTGTCAGCGTTTGATGGATTCTCCTGTCATTTTCTCATAATATCTGACCAGAGCGGAATGATCCCTTCCTCCCAGACCATCCGCGGCAAGCTGCTGAAGCATCTCCATCACCTGCGAAGTCAGGGGCATTCCCATACCCATGCTGTGACCTGTCTGCAGTGCATTATTCAAATCCTTTATATGCAGGTCAATCTTGAAGCCCGGTCTGTCATTACCATCCAGCATCATAGGAACCTTAGCATCCATCACCGTGGATCCTGCCAGCCCACCTCTAATCGCCTGATAAACCAGCTCTGGATCCACTCCTGCCTTCTTTGACAGAGTAAATGCCTCCGCACAGGCGGCAATATTCAAAGCCACCACAACCTGATTGGCCAGCTTTGTCGTGTTTCCTGCACCCAGATCCCCACAGTAGACTGCGCTGCTGCCCATTCCAAGAAGCACATCCTTCACCGTTTCATAGATCTCCTTCTTTCCACCCACCATAATGGAAAGACTTCCATCCACCGCCTTGGGTTCTCCTCCCGACACAGGAGCATCCAGCATTTCAATCCCTCTGTCTGCCAAAGCTGCCCCCACTTCCTGAGAAGCCAGGGGAGCAATGGAACTCATGTCCACATAAATACAGCCCTGGTCCATTGCATCTGCGATTCCCTTTTCTCCCAGCACGACTTCCTTTACCTGGGGTGAATTGGGCAGCATGGTAATTACCAGTTCTCTGCCGGAAGCTGCTTCCGCCGCGCTCCGGCACTTTCTGGCTCCTTCTGCCTCCATCTCCTCAGCCGCAGCCTCCACAATATCGTATACGGCGCAAGTATGTCCTGCTTTCAGCAGGTTCCGGCACATGGGTTTCCCCATAATTCCCAGTCCTATAAATCCGATTTTCATATTCAACCTTTTCCTCCATTCCGGGCTATTTACAGCGCTTTGGCGCAAAACCCGTATAAAAACAATTCTTATCCATCTACAGATTTACCACATGAATCGGCTTTCCCTGCGTGTATGCCTTCAGATTTGCCACACTGATATCCATAAGCCTCTGTCTGGCCTCTCTGGGAGCCCAGGCAATATGCGGTGTGATGATCATGTTTGGCGCTTTCAGCAGAGGATTATCCGCTGCCGCAGGCTCCCGGGACAGCACATCCGCCGCAGCCCCTGCCACCTTACCGCTCTCCAGCGCATCACACAGATCCTCCTCGCAGATCAAAGGCCCCCTTGCCGTGTTGATCAGAAGCACACCGTCCTTCATCTTTGCAATGGACTCCCGATTCATCATCCCCTTATTTTCTTCCGACAAAGGACAGTGCAGGGAGATCACATCCGCCTCCCGGTACAATTCCTCCAGTTCCACACTTCTTATCCCGTCCGTCAGGTATTCCTCAGGGATCGGGTGATGGCTGTAGGCCAAAACGCTCATTCCGAACGCGGACGCCAGACGGGCAACAGCGCGTCCCACGTTTCCAAAACCAATAATTCCCATTGTTTTTCCTGAAAGCTCTATAAGGGGGTAATTCCAAAAACAAAAATCAGGACAGCGGCCCCATGCTCCCGCCTTTACCGCCTGTGAATGGTCTCCCACATGGTGGCAGAGCTCCAGCAGAAGCGCCATGGTAAACTGGGCAACAGAAGCGGTTCCATAGGCAGGCACGTTGGAAACCACGATCCCCAGACGGGAAGCCGCCTTTAGATCCACCACATTGACCCCCGTTGCCAGAACGCCGATGAATCTCAGCTTAGGGCATTTCTCCATCAGGGAAGCGGTAATCGGCGTCTTATTGGTAAACACGGCCTCCGCTCCTTCCATCCGCTTCTCCGCAAGCTCAGGAGGCGTCCTGTCATAAACGGTCAGTTCCCCGTATTCCTCCATCCCTTCCCAGCTTAAATCTCCGGGATTTTCCGTGTAGCCATCCAAAATCACAATTTTCATCCACTCAATCCTCCAACAGCGCCCACGCCCGCCTGATCACCCTTTTGGTATTGGCAAGCACAATGTCCGCATCCTCACCCGGCCTGGGGGAAACCTCCATGGACAGTGCCAGGGGCTCCTCCTTCCTGAAAAAACCTTCTTCTCTCAGCACCCTGAAAAAATCCACCAGCTCCATGGTATCGTTGGCGCTGTCAGGATAACCGAACCTGGGATGCTTGTCCCCATACGCATCGCAGCCCGGCTTCATCACTGCATTTCCAATATGCAGATGGGTAATATAGGGCCGCATGGTCTGAATCACAAAGCGGCTGGTCTCATAGGTAGTGGGGAAGTGGGACAGATCCGCCAGCAGACCGAAATTGGAAACCCGGCTTCGCATATCTGCCGCAAAACGCGCCGCCAGAGGAGCCGGACCGATCAGCGCCGCCTTGTCGCAGTCGTAGTCGAACACCTCCAGGTTCACATACATCCCCCTGCTCTGCGCATGCCTGCACAGGGCCGTGGCAGTTTTCAAAAGCTGGCTGTACGCCTCCTCCTTCGTCTCCTCCTGCCACTTTCCTGCCAGAAAGGCGATTCCCTTCGCCCCCAGATAGTGGGCCTCATCGATCCCCTCCAGCAGAGTCTGCTCCGCTCTCCTGCGCCCTTCCTCATCTATATCATTCGGGTTCAGGCCTGTGGACAGAAGCCTTGGCTGCGCGCCGTAGCACACCTTCATATGGGACTGGGCCAGAAGCTGCTTCACCCTCTCCCGCAGTCTGTCATCCTTAATCTGCGTCAACTCAATACAGCTGAAAAAATCGTCCCGCAGAACCTTCAGCAGAGACTCCTCATAGCCGCCGAAGGACTGCCCATACATGGCAGGCGGATAGCTCATCCAGAGAATGGTTCCTACCTGAAAATACGTTTCTATACTTTCCTTCATCTACTACTTCCTTCCTCCGTATCCAGATATACGGATGAAAACTCCCGCAGGCAGGGAATCCTGATTACAATCTGTTTTTCCGCTCCCTGCTGCTCCAACACTTCTATTTCACTCTCGCCCCTCAGAATCCGGGCCTCCTTCAGAGAAAGTCCGGCAAGCCTTACCTCCAGGCCATAGATGGGAAGCAGGCTTCTGATGGGACGGAAGGGCCCTGACGTGGTATTTACGAAAGAAACCACCTTCCTGCCCGGCCTCTCCCGGCCGCAGGTCAGGGCAGCGTGGACGCTCTCGGGAAGCTGCGCCTGGAAGGAGAATCCTCCTGACGCCCATTCCACTGCGTTGTGAAAGCTGTTGATAAAATCCTCGTGTCCGTTCGTGAAGCAGGCCTTATCCGTCTGATTGGCAAAATAGACCACCCGGCCCTTCCCATATTGTCCTGCCAGGATGGTGGGATATTCCGTCTCCTCCTCCGGTATCCAGGCGTATTCCGGGGGCTGGTTGTAAATCATGGGGACGAAAGAGGCCACCATACGATAGTCCTGATTCTGCCTGGTGCACAGAAGGGTTTCCTCCTCGTTCATGATCATTTCTGTCCTGTCTGCATCCATTCCTTTCAGCACAGGATGCCGGGGCAGTCTCACCTTCTGATAGCTGTCCTGGCGGGTATCTCTGACAATTCCGGTAAACGAACAGCCGAATACATCCTTCAGGCCAAAATCCGGCCTCCTGCGTCCTTTTTCATCATAAAGGGAGGTACGGAAGGAGGCCACAAGCCCGCCCCCGTTCCTTACGAAGCGGCGTATCACCTCCATATGCTCTTCGCTGAGACAGGCGGCATTAGGCAGGATCAGCACCTTCAGTCCCTTTAACTGCTCCTCCGACAGCTCCAGATCCGTAACGAAGCGGTAAGGGATATGGCAGTCAAATAATACCCGTTCCACACCACGGATGGCGGTTCCGTATCCGTCCTCCTTCATGCTGTCCCTTCCCCACACATCTCTGGTGGCTCTGGAATAGAACACGCCTGTTTCCCCATCCGGGATCTGACCATCCAAAAATTCTGCATGTTCTTTTAAATATTGATAGATTTCCTTCTCTGCTCCCGCAGCTCTTCTATCCACAGCCTTTGCCGGGTACTGCCCATTAAAATAATTGTTCCACAGATTTCCGCCTGCGCTCACAGCCTCCCAGAGCCAAATCCGGTTTTCCAGCCGGGGAGCCGTCACGTAGCGCCATTTGGTTCCATTTCCTCCAGACAAGGCCACACACTGCTTTTCGGGCGCAATCGCCTTCAGAAAGCGCACGCCGGATGCAGCGTGGCTGTAATCCTCATACTTTCTCTCCGGCTGTGCGCTTCCGTCCAGGAAAAGAGGGCTGACCAGAAAATCGAACCCATCCTTGGCGTCATACAGGTCGATTCCTGAATTAAGGGAGGTGGACACATGGTACATACCAAAGATCTCCGACACATATGCTTTCTCCTCCCCAAAGCTTTTCACCGTTTGGCGCATCCGCTCCATATGGGCCTTTGCATGTATGGACTTCCACTCCCGATATTCCCGGAATGCCTCTGAGGTGTAGGGCTGGCCGGTGGGGATCTCCTTCCCGCTGCAGGCACGGTAGCTTTCCCGGCAGGAAGGACAGTAGCAGGCTCCATAGCCGAAGGTTACGCAGTTTTCCCATATTCCGTCCAGATCATATCGTTCCATCAGCCTGCGCACAAATTTCTCCGCGTGGCTGTTTCCATAGATTCCGGTATAGCATGGCCGATGAATGCGGTCATTCCACCCCATCAGAGGCGAGCCGTCCTCATTCTGACCGAACCAGTGAGGCTTTCTCTCATAGCGTTCCTTCTCCACTCCCCGGAAATCCACACGTGCTATCACACGGATCTGACTGGCGTGACACGCCTTCACCAGCTTACCCAGAATATCCTGCCCATTCAGGAAACGGCATGGTCTGTCCATTTCCACCTCTGCGGGGTTCGTATCCACGGGGATATTATCCACGGGGATAATATCCCCTGAGAAGTTATCCCCTGAGAAGAAATCCACCACCCCTCCCCCATTGACCACCAGACAGTTGCTTCCGGTCTCCTTCATATAGCGCACCACTGCTTGCGCGTCATACTGTGCCGCATCTTTTTCCCGCAGGACGGTCTGCAGGATTCTCAGCTGCTCCTGATACCAGTATCTGCTCATATTCTCAACTCCTGTCCGTCCCCAATATTTTACTACCGGGGAAGCACTGTATTGATCTGTCCTCCCTCCAGCCATTTGTCCAGGCTGTCAAAGACAATATCCGCTCTCAGCTTCATGGATTCCTCCGAGGCAAAGGCCACATGAGGCGTCACCAGACAGTTTTTGGCATTCAGCAGCGGGTGATCCGCGGGAACCGGAGGCTCCATCTCAAACACATCCACGCCTGCGCCTGCGATTCTTCCCTCGTTCAGCGCGTCCGCCAGGGCCTGGGAATCCACCACCGGGCCGCGGGCTGCATTGATCAGCACAGCGCTTTTCTTCATCCTGACGATTCTCTCCCGGTCAATCAGCCCCTTCGTCTCAGACGTGAGCGGACAGTGCAGGGATACCAGATCCGATTGCTCCAGCAGCTCCTCCAGTGTCACATAGGTCACATACTCCGGCACGTTCTCCTTTCTGTGGCGGGAATAAGCCAGGATACGGCAGCCCATGGCGTGGAACAGCTCCGCCGCACGGCTTCCGATGGCTCCATATCCGATGATGCCCACTGTATGGCCCTTCAGCTCCCGGCCCACCAGACCGTCCTTGGTTCCCTGCTGTCTGCACCGCTTTTCCACTTGTGGAATGTTGCGGAACAGATCGATTGCCATTCCCAGCACCAGCTCCGCCACGGATTCGTTGGAATAGCCGGAGGCATTGCTCACCGCAATCCTTCTCTCCCTGGCCGCCTCCAAGTCCACATGATCCACACCGGTAAAGGCCACGTCTATGAATTTGAGGGAAGGGCAGCTTCTGATCACTTCCCCGCTCAGCGGCATGTTGGCCAGCATGATCACGTCCGCATCCTTCGCCCGCTCCGTCTGAATCTGCGGATCCGTATTCTTCTCATAAGCCTGGAAGGTATGGCCTGCCGCTTCCAGCTTTTCCGCATACTTCTGCAGCTCCTCTGCAGGGATTCCAAGGGCTTCTAATAATACGATCTTCATTTTCATTCTCTCCTGTCTGCGCACTGTGCGCCGTTTATTCCCGCGGGCAGCGAGCCCTGCAGCCATGCCTGCGCGGCTGTTTGACGACCGCCGCGAGGGTCAAATCTCCCGCTGCTCTGCAGCGCTGCCAGCTTGATGCCCCGCTGTCTGCAGCGTGGTTTTTGACTTTTTTGTTGTGGCAACCGTCAGGATCTCCTGTTCCTCCAGCCTGGAAAGAAGGATTACCCGCTCCCCGTTTTCTTCTGTCACCGGAAAGCTTTTTCCCGAAACCAGGCTCACCGCCTCCCCTCCCGTCTCCGCCAGTCCCAGCCTGATGCGTACCCGATCGATGGGAAGGTTTTCTTCCAGGGCCCCAAGGGGGGCGTTGCATCCGGCAAGATTGACCAGATGGATCAGAAGATGCCCCTCCGTCTCTTTTCCATGGCAGATATAAGCATTACAGTTCACATGGGCACGGGCCTGGACGCTGACGGGAAACCTCTCTCCGGCCGCCCATCTGACAGCGCCCTCCAGCAGCCTTCGGTGATCCGGAACATGATACCTGGCGTAACAGCGGTCAATATCCGCCGCCAGATATACCACTCTTGAGCCGCTCTCCAGCTCTCCGGCAAATACCGCCGCCTGGCTGCTCCTTTCCCGGATCCAGGAAAATTCAGGAGGATAGATGGGAAAAGCCGGAAGGAACGTGCATAAGGGCTTCAATTTTCCCATACTCTCCGCCGCTCTCAGCCTTCCCCCGAAGGGTAAAAGCTCTGTATCGGGCGTCAGGCGGAACAAAGGATGCTTCGGATCCCGGATCTCCAGATAGGTGTGGCTGTCATGCACCATCCAGCTCTCCTGGCTGTCCTCACAGCCCTCCTCCTCCCGCCTGACCCGGATACCCATGGCTTCATACAGCCTTCCCGGCCCCTTCCATTCTCCTTCCCAATCATACAGCCCCGTATCCGAGGTCAGGATCAGATCCTTTCCCCGGCGCAGCCACTGCACAATGGCTTCCTCCTGTTCCTCACTCAAAACAGCCACATTTGGCAGGATCAGAAGCTCCAGACGGTCCCCATACCGGCGTATATCATCCGCATGAATAGGAAGGAAGGGGATCCCTGCCCTGGACAGGCTTTCCGTCATTCCTCTAAAGCTGGCCCCGCTCCTTTCCTCCGCCCGGTCACGTCCATAATAGACGGCGCTTTCCTGATTCCATACCACTCCCACATTTGCCAGTGCCCTGCGGTCTGCAAACCATCCCTTATTGGCTCCGATGAAACGGTACAGATCCTGGGAGATGGAGAACTTTCTCTTATCCTGGGTTCCCCCTCCCACAAAATGGAACCAGGGCGCAATCCCTCCGCTCAGCCCCGTCATCATCCATTTCCTTACCTCCTGGGGCTGTGCCGAGGATAGGCGGAAGGTACGCTCTCCTTTATAATAGTGGGCCATGCTCTCCGCCACGACGATAGTTTCATCCGCCGCCAGCCTCAGAAGCGCACCATTCAGGGAATTCTGTTCAAAACCGCCGGCATGATCCCGTGACTGATGATCGCAGAAAAGGAAAGGGGCATCCCTCACCAGCTTTTTGATGTCGTAGAACCGGCCGCCTGTGGAGAAAGGATCCGCATTCAGCATACCAAACCACTTGCAGTCCGGCCCTCCCCAGGAGGAGGTTACCTGATTAAAGAACTTCCAGTTCCTTACCCTCACACCATAGCTCCATTTGATCCATCTGCGGTAGACCGGATCCTGCCAGTCCGCCTTTTCAGGAAGTTCAAGCCCGCATTCTTCCAGGAACCGTTCCCTGCAGCTGTCACAGTAACATATGGTTTTGTTTCCCGGCCCAGCCCAGCTGTTGTCGGCAAAGCCGTCAGGATGATACCGCTCAATAACCTCTCTGAAAATCTCCGGGATAAACTCCTGATAATAACCGCCGTTGACGCAGGCCATATACCTTCCCTGGCTCAGGATCGGTTTTCCCTCCCTGTCCCGGCAGTACCACTCCGGGTGCATACGATACATTTCTTCTGTAGTGCAGTTGATGTCCATTCTGGCAATCACCGAAAGCCCCGCCTCACGCGCCGCCCTGTTCCATACTCCGAAATAATCCTGCTCTCCCAGTCCATTCGCTCTGTACTGGCCGGCAAAACGGCTCCGGTAATAGCTGACGATCCACCCACAGTTGATGATCACGCCCTCCACACCCGTTTTTCTCCAGTAATCCTTCCAGAATTCCAGATCACATGCAGCAGGATCATCCTCTGTCAGATTCACCTGCCCCCATAAAAAAGTCCGTTGATACCAGGGTTTCATCCTTCTCTCTCCTTCGCCGTCACAAGCACCGCCTGATACAATCCCTTCACGCTGACGGAAAAGCTTCCGTCAGCAGCACAGGCAAGCCTGCGTTTTCCGCTCTGTTCCAGTACCTGAGCCCTGCCGACTTTAAGCCCCGGAAAAGAAAGCTTCACCTTTAAAGGCAGAGGCCGGGTAAAGGTCATGCCGTTGAAGCCGGAATAGTTCAGAATCTGAACCAGATAACGGTCATCCTCCAAACGATGCAGGAGCACCTCCGCGCAGGAGGGCGCGTCCGCCTCCATCAGCTCTGCCTGTCCCTGCAGGCCGTCAGCGCGCAGCACATCCAGAAACAGATCCTTAAAATCCTCATAGCCCTGGGAGTAATACAGAAGTCCCGGCATCCATGGGAAATAGATGGATCTGCCTTCCCGGACGGAAATGCAGCTCTGCTCCGTCACCTCGTGCCCGAAGCAGCGTTCCGGAGGGCCGTACATGCTGGAAGCCACCAGGGGCATATAGTTCCTGTTCCCTTCCTCCGGCTCCATGAAACGGTATTCCTGATCCAGATAGACCCAGTCCCTTTCCTGAAAATGGGGAAACACGCTTTTGGGCTCCGTCAGCATGTAGCTTCCCCTCACCTGATCAAGCTGTTCCTTCAGAGTCACAGAAAACAACCTATTCAGAAGCTGCGGTTCCTCTCTCATGGCAAGCCCTGTTCCCACAATCACCGCCCGGCTCTCCATAAGGGCCTGCACAGTAGAGATGGGCAGCCTTCTGACCCCCGGCAGGATAATCACTCGATAGGAAGCCGCCTTTTCCTCCAGAAGCCGTGTTTCTCTGCCGTCTGTCACTTCAAACATCAGGTGATCTTCCTTCAGCATTTTAAAGATACCAAAATACTCCTTCTGTGCCTTCTCCCCTTCTCCTGCCGGATACACCAGAAGAATACGGGCGCAGGGCTGGATTCTGCTGAACAGATCCTCGTACTTCTTATGAAAAGCAAATACCCTTTTGGTTCCTTCAAAGTTCATCCTGTCTGGATAGGTTTCAAACCCTCCAATGATACACCAGTCCAGATTTCCTCCCGCCGCCATGCTCCCATACAGGCGCAGCTCGTTCAGATACGGAGACACTCCCATAAAACGGTAAAAAATATCCATCGCATTGATGACGCAGTTGCTGGAAAAACGATGGTCAAAGGTTTCCTGTACCAGCGCCACATTGTTTTCACTTGCCATAGCCCAGAAGGGAAGCGGTCTGTCCAGCGCCGAATTGGACTCGCTTCTTGTCAGATCCACGTCTGCGCTGCTGTAGGTGCACACAGCCACCTCAGGCTTCAGCTCCTTCACCCTCCTGTAGATCCGCCCCAGAAGCTCTTGGGTGGTATAGGCTCTGAATTCCTGATATTTCCGGTATACAGGATCCTGCTCATCCTCCTTCTGAGGAAGCTCCATGCCGCTGAAATCCGCGAACCGTTTTCTGCAGCTTTCGCACTGGCAGATCCCGGTATATCTTCCGCTGTAGTCCCTCGTCTGATAGCCGAACATATTGAAGAATACGCCGTCCACCGGATAGGTTCGCAGCACCTCCTCCAGAATCTGAAAAGAGCATTCCTGCTGATAAGGCCCGTTCACACAGGCGGCCGCCGTATCGTTGAAGCAGACCGGCTCCCCCTCCACGGATCTGCTGAACCATTCAGGATGTGTTTCCAGAAAAAGGCTGTTGGTTTTGGAAAAATCAAATCTGGCGATCACCCTTATTCCTTCCTCATGGCAGCGCTGCAGAAGCTTTCCGAAAAAATCATCCTGCAGATAAGGGCTTACCTTCTGGCATTCCAGCTTTGTGGGATAAAAAGCAGTGATCCCGCCGCAGCCTGCCATGCACACATCCGCCCCAAACTCCTTCAGCGTTTCCACATAGCTGTCCACATCCATTCCCGCGTCCACATCCCTCAGATTATTCTGAATCATCCGGTATCTTTTTTCTTCCCACCAGCTCATACTTTTCCTCCATCCCCCGATGCTTTTATTCCAGCACAATTATATCCCAAACCTGAAGGCTTTCCAATCGGATCCGAATAGAATTTCCACTTTCTTCCCATGACACGGCCCCTGCGTCCAATGCAGAATAAACGCGGGATATTCTTTCTTTTTTCCATGCTCTGACGGAAAAAGACAGCGGCCCGCAGGGAATGCAGCTTTTAAGCGGACGGCTTCCAATACCGTTCACCAGATGTACCAGAAGCCTCTCTCCGGCTCTGTAGGGATAGGAAAAAACTCCCTCCGGCAGCTCTCTGCCGTCAAACGCCGCCCTTTCACCGTTCAGCCAGGAAATGCAATTTTCAAAAAGCAGCTTTTGATCCTCCAGTCCGATCTCCAGAAGCAGCCGTGACAGGTCAAAAAATGCGGTAAGCACCCTTCCCCTTCCAATCCTTCTGTCAAGAAGAAGCGGGATCTGTGTATGCTTTACCGGAAGACTTGCCCGCTCCGGCGGCGCTCCCACCCCATCCGGCGGCGCAAACGGCGGAATCAGCGTCATCAGCGTCCGTGCCTCCTTCTGAGGCTTTGTGTAGAGCGCTTCCCCTTTTATGGGAAGATACCGGGTCTTTTCCAAGCCCCTTTCCAGCGCTCTGCCCTCCGGCTCCAGTACGCCGTAGCAGGCCGACAGCTCATGTCACGCACATGCTTCCGGCGAAATTCCCAGCAGTGCGGCCAGTCCCTTTCCTATCTCTCCATCCGTTCTCTGAGCAAAGACAGCTCCGCCCTCCTGCACATACACTGTCAGCGTCTCCTCCAGAGCCTCGTCCACCGGGAAGCCGTCCGGGAGCAGGATCGCTGCATACTTTCCCATTCGCCGCAGATCCAGATGCCACACGTCCATCACATCGAAGGGAATATGGCAGTCCATCATTCCCTGTACCATTCCAAGCTCACAGATTCCGGCATTCCAGAGAAGAAGGGTGTCTGCTGCCGATACGGCCCCCTCCATCAGGCGGTCTGAGCGCTCCGCTTTATGGGTCACCCGCTCCATCACCTCAAGCATGCGCCTGTCCGGAATCACCGCCGGGAATCCGGTGAGAGAATGCCACAGCTGACCGTTTGCAGCAGGAACCTGGCTCAACCAGAATTCATACTCCGCTGCCGGCAGGCCGGTATGCCTCCAGTCCATCCCCGGGCAGGAATGAATGATACCGAATGGCCTGGGCTGATCCGGAATGCACTGACCCAGTTTCATATTCAATGTGGGCTTCCAGGCATACGGCAGCTTTTTCTTTCCGGCAGACAGAATATCCTGTGCCTCCGTACATACCAGATCTGCCGTCTCATAGCGAAGATCCAGGTTTTCCGGCTGTCCGGTTCCATCCTCTCTGTATGTTCCATAGTAGAGAATGACGGGAATATCCCTTCTGCGCTCCTTTACCGTCCTGTGCAAAAGCTTCATATTGTCCCGCAGACATCCGCTCTGCCAGTCCGCCTCCCATTCCTCCCGGCTGTCGGGAAGTTTTCTTCCATACATGGAGCGATATTTCCGCCTGCAGTTTTCACAGTAACAGGGCTCCATATGAGGGGCATTGTAGAAGATCCCATCCAGCCTCAGGCTGTCCAGCGCCTCCTCCATTACCTTCACCGCGAAATCGCCGTTCCTGTATCCCCCATTGATACAGGTGGACATGAGCAGAGACCATTGGCCCATACGCCCGCTTCCGTAACACACCGGTTTCCCTTCCCGATCCTTTACAAACCATTCCGGATGCTGGAGATAGACCACATCGTCTGCCTTGCTGAAATCGAACCTTCCGATCACCCGGATCCCTTTTTCATGGCAGCAGCGGATCAGCTCCTCCAGCAGCTTTCCCGTCTCCGGCAGATATTCATTCACATGATGGAAGGGAATCCGGCTGGGATACCAGGCATAAATACCGCCCGCATTCAGCACCACCGCATTTGCTCCTGTGCCGCAGAGTTCCTCCGCAATCCCTTCCGGCTGCATCCGTCCTGTGTCCTGTATTTGAAGATTATATTGGATAACGCGCACATCCCTGCGCCACCACTCTTTTTCTGTTTCCGCCTTCATGTCTTTCTTCCTTTTCCCGCGTTTACTGCTTGATTCCGCTCACCGCCACGCTCTGCACAATGTACTTCTGAAGGAACAGGAACATAATGCTCAGGGGAATGGCACTGATCACAGCCACCGCCATTCTAGGTCCATAGTAAATGGAATCCTGCTGCGCGTTGAAAACGGAAACTCCCACAGAAATCAGCTGTTTTTCAGAGCTTCTGATCACCACCAGAGGCCACAGATAATTGTTCCAGTTGCTCAGGATCTGCAGAATAGACAGGGTAGCAATCAAAGGCTTGGAAAGGGGAATAATAATCTGGAGAAAAATCCTCCACTCGCTCGCTCCGTCAATGTAGGCGGATTCTCTCAGGGAATCCGGGATCGCCTCAATATTCTGCCTTGCGAAAAAGATGCCGTACACGTATGCACAGGCTCCCATAAGCAGGGGGGCATAGGTATCCAGAAGCCCCCAGCTCTTGTACTGTAAATACAGAGGAACCATTCTGGACTCAAAAGGGATCATCATAACGGCCAGCATGAAAATGAACCAGAACTGTTTTCCCACGAATTTTCCCTTTGCAAAGGCGTAGCCGCACATCAGCGCGAAAAACACGGCCAGAAAAGTATGTACCACCGTAACATAAGTTGTATTGATATAATACCGGACAAGAGGAATCGTTTTGAATGCCACCTCATAATTAAACAGGGAGAACTCATGCGGGATCAGTGAAAATTCCGGCAGAGTAGTCAGGGCCTTCCTGTCAAAAGAAAGCACGATACACCATACAAGCGGTATCAGGATCACCACCAGCACCAGCAGCAGTATGGCGATCAGTAAAATTCTCCTCATTTTCTTTGCTCTCATAGATGCTCCTTTTAGGCTTCCTTCTTTTTAAAGAATCCTGTCATTTTCAGATTGATCAGCGTAATTACAAAGGTCAGGATGAAAAGTATCATGGCCCCAGCAGATGCAATGCCGTACTGAGGGCTTTCAAAGCTGAACTGATAAATGTACATCAGAATCGTCTGCAGGGTGCCGCCGGGACGGCCTGCGGAGGTATTGCCTCCGATGATGAACAGATCGGAAAATCTGGCCAGACCGTTGATGATGGAGGTGATGAACAGGAAGGCAAAGCAGGAAGTCATCTGAGGGATCGTAATGTACCACCACTGCTTCAGTCCGTTTGCACCGTCCACCTCCGCCGCCTCATAGATCTCGCTTGGAATGGACTGCAGGCTGGCCAGGTTGATCAGCATGGTATAGCCGATATTTCCCCACACACTGAGAATCGTAGCCCCGAATCTGGAATAGTGGGAGTCTGAAAGCCATCCTATCGCCACCTCCTGTCCGGTCAGCGCAGAAAGCGCATTGTTCAGAAGTCCCCCGTTCGCCTTCAATACCACCTGGAAGATCAGCACTACGCTGACGCCCGTGATAATATTGGGGAAATAATAGCCTACCCTGAAAAAGCTCTGCCACTTTCCCTTTCCCACATTGTTGATCAGGGAAGCCAGGATGAAGCCGATGGGAATGGATACCAGGCTCATTGCCGCCAGGAGAAACGTATTTCCGATAGATTTTACAAAGGAAGAATTGTGCATGATCTTTTCATAGTTCTGAAAACCAATAAATTCGTTTTCTCCAAAGCCCAGAACCTGAATATCATGAAAGCTGTACTTAATGGAAGTCAGCATGGGAATATAGGTCAGCACAATCAGGGTGATGATACTGACGATGATAAAGGAATACCACACAAGCTGCTTCTTAATTTTTGCTCTTAACGCCTGTCTGTCTTTCATTGAACAAACTCCTTTTATGAAGCAGGCCCGGAAAAGCAGCTGCTTCTCCGGGCCCCGGCCAGATCGCCTTCACTTAATTTAATGTACTCATATAATCGTCAAGGTTCTTCTTTACATACTCCATAGCCTCGTCTGCATCCATGTTGCCCTGGAACATTTCGTTCAGAACGGTAGTCAGGTCATTGGCGAAGGTTCCGAAGTTGCTGCTGTCGTAGCAGTTATTGGCGGAGGCGCTGAACTCCAGCGGGCTGGTGCCCACCACATAAGAGATGGGGTCTGCATACTCCGCAGGCATGTACTCGCCAAGCCTTGCGCCGGCCTCCTTATTGGCAGGGATACAGTAGGTATCCAGAATCCACTGCTGCACCACCTCGTCCGTCACCATGAATTTCATGAACTCCCAGGCCAGATCCTTCTGTTTGCTGGTGTTGCAGATCGCCATGTTCCAGTCTCCCATATGGCTGGAGGTGATGCCCTTAAATTCCCCGTCTGTAATCTTGGGAAGCGCCGCCAGCATATATTTATCCTCCAGGCCTGCCGTCTTTATGGTATTGTACGCACTGTAAACATCCTCGATAATGAACATAGCAAGATTGTTGTCCTGCGTATAAGCATTTGCCATATCCAGCCCTTCCATATAGTCAGGACTTGCACAGCCGGCCAGCTCCGTCAGATAGTTGAACACCTCTTTGGTCTTATCGTTAACAAAGTTGACCTTCGTGTTCTTCAGGCTGTCTCCCCACTCATATATAGCGTTGTTCACTGCGCGGGAAGCCCAGATATAGTTTTTGTTTGCGCTGGCCGCCGCAATCATGCTCATGCCGTAGGTCTGCTGTCCGGTCACCGGGTCGGTTCCTGTTGTGGCCTTTGCAATGTCCAGCACATCCTGAAGCGTCCAGTTCTCATAGTCCGGCAGCTCCACTCCGTAATGCCCCAGGATCTCCTTGTCGATCACAACCATGACCGGATTCACGTTCACAGTAAGTCCATAGGGCACATACTCTGCAAGGGGCGCGATGTCGGAGTTCTTTCTCATGGCCATCATTCCTACCGCATCCTTTACCTCAGGATCCTTTTCCAGATACTCTGTCAAAGGCTCGCAGATCGGAACGATGGAAGCACCATGCAGAATGATGTCCACATCCCCTGACAGAGCCGCCGTCTGGCAGGCTGCCTTCCAGTTATCCCAGGGAATCGTCTCGATCTGAAGCTCCACATCAGGATACAGCTCCTTCCATCTGTCAATCACCACGTTATAGCCCGGCTTGGAAATTCCGGTAACAATATCCGTACTTCCCTCTTCTCCCACTGTGGTGAAAAGGCCGGGGCCGTATAGTTTCAGCGTTCCGCTGAAATCCGTTCCGCCCTCTGCCGTTTGCTCAGAGCCCTCTGTCTGTGCAGATGCCTCCGTGCTTTCTGCCGCTGTCTCCTGTACGGTCTGCGCATTTTCAGCCGGAGCCTCCGTCTGGCTGCTGCTGCCACAGCCGGCGGTCATAGACAGCGTCATCACCGTACCAAGGAGCATCGCAAGAACCTTTTTGTAGTTTTTCATACCATACCCTCCCGTTCATTTGGATTATCTGTAACTGTGATTGTGTTATCATTATAAAAAAACAGGGCCTCCTTTCCCATGTTTGTTCAAACAAAGATGCCTTTTGTTTTTGTATTACCATACCAAAAAAACAAAAGGCATCCCGTCCTCCTTCTACTGCGCCACGCCGCTTCCCTCAATTTTTTTGCTTCTATACCTGATAGATCTGCTCTTTTCGTTTCAGGAAATAATAGAAGCCGGTGACAAACTCTCTGTCCTTATTGTTTCCCAAGGGATCCACATTCATGGCCTCCCGGATCTTATCCAGACGGTAGATCAGTGTATTCTTGTGTACATGCAGAAGTCTGCTGGCATCGTTCAGATTGAAGTTCGCCATGCGGAGCACTTCCATGATCTCCTTAAAATTTTCCACAAATCTGTCCCCGAAATTTTTTTCGATAGCCGAGTAAGCCACTGCCAGCTCCGTCAGAGGAAGTACCGACATGAAATACATGCTGCACTGGTCGTAGAAATAAAAGCTTCCTCCCCTTCCCATATTCTTTTTCAGCCATCTGCAATGGCCATATCCCATTCTGTAATTCATCAGATCATTCTGAAAGGATCCCACATAAACGGTAAAATCACAGTCCGCGCTCCTCATGTACTTCAGTCCATCCCCGATGGCCTCCCCCACCACATACTTATAATTTTTCATCAATTCCGGCAGCGGATAATTCAGCGCCTTATAAAGGAGAATATCCCCTTCCCTGGTCAGCCCTGTCAGATCCTGCGACGAATGCTCCCTCCCGTTTCTGAAGGCGCTCAGAACATTTTCGGTCAGCTCCCTTCCGCTGTGTATACTGATCAGAACCGGTATCCTGATCATATCGGCCCTCAGCTTCAGCGGCTCTATAAAGCGTTCCCAGTCCTCCTTTCGCAGATCCTCATTATAAAGCACGATATTTAACAGCTGTTCCTTCAGATTCCGTCTCTGCATCTTCTCATACTTGAACAGCTCATGCTCCAGCATCACCTCCACGGACATCTTTATGACCAGGGCGATAGGCATGACCTGATCCGGCTCTCCTGTAATTCCAATAACTCCTTCCTTCCTTTTTCCATAATAGATGGCCATGTTCACACCTTTTTTTACTCCGAACTGCGTATTTTCATTGTCCACAATGATGGTATCCCGATCTCCCTGGATGATCTGCAGCGCCACCTCATGAAAGGTACCGATCCGGGACGCATTTTTGCTTGCAATAATGATTCCCTTTTCGTCCATAATATTGACATTGTACTCCGTATATTGGGTGATTCTTTCAATAAATTTTCTGGCCAGCAATGCGTCTATCATTGATCTTCTCCAAATGTCTGTCGTTTTCCCGGTTGCTGTATATGTATTGATATGTATCATAACATTTGCGGCCTGATACAAATTAGGTTTTGAAAACCAAAGAAAACGCATTTTTTTGTTTTGTTAAAACAAAACCCGTGCCTTGCAGCCTGATTTGCGCTCCTATCCTCCCATCCTTCTTTCTTCCTCCGCAGCAAACTGGCATGTCAAAAAATACACAAAATGGAACTTACCATCATGCCACTTCTGTGTATAATAAGCTATAAGCATGCTGAGACGAAATAAGATCAAAAAATGAGCGCCTCATACAGAGGCAGGAGGTATCCCATGAGAAATGAAAAGATCCAGAAATTAGTGATGACCGGCGTTTTCGCCGCACTTTCCTATGTAGTATTCACCTTTCTTCAGATTAAAATTACTCTTCCCGGAGGCGACGCCACCTCCATCCACTTAGGCAACGCTGTCTGCGTGCTGGGCGCGCTTATCCTGGGCGGCCTGTACGGCGGCATCGGCGGTGCGCTGGGCATGACCATCGGGGATCTGTTTGATCCTGTATATGTAGTCTATGCGCCCAAAACCTTCATCCTGAAGCTGTGCATCGGCCTGATCACCGGCCTGATCGCCCACCGCATCGGCAGGATCACCAGAGAACAGGATCAGAAAAAAGTGTTCCTCTGGACGCTCCTGGCTGCCATAGGAGGGCTTGCCTTCAATGTGGCAGCGGATCCCCTGGTAGGTTATTTCTATAAGCTTCTGATCCTGGGCAAGCCTGCGGCTGACATTACCCTGGCCTGGAACATTGCTTCCACCTCCATCAACGCCGTGCTCTCCACCATCGTATCCGTCCTGGTCTATATGGCCCTCCGCCCCGCCCTGAAACGGACAGGACTGTTCTTCCAGGTTGGAAAAGGAGCCACTGTGAAATGACCCCCCCTCCTGGTTTCTTTCTCCGGATCGCTGCAGGCAGCGGGGTATGAAACCCATGAGAGAATAGCCGTGTGCTCATCCACACAGGAAAGCTCCTTTTCTGCCGTATAACAAAAGGCTGCCACCCCTCTGCCGGATTCAGGCAGCAGGGCTGGCGGCCTTTTTTTGTAACAGTTCAGCCATATCGGTTTGTTCGGTCAAAACCATGCTTGCATGGTTTTGACCGTGCACACCGATATGAGCTGAGCGCCCGTCTATGAGCAAAAGGAGCTGCGTAGCAGCGGAAAGCCCCGTAGGGGCGTTTTGCGAATGGGCGCGGGCTGAACTGTTACCTTTTTTTCGTAACAGCCGCTTATCAGGTCTGGCATATCCGCTTCCCTTTTGGTATAATACTGAAAGTGTGTCAGACAGGCTTCCGGCTTTTCCTGAATCCGCACGCCTTTTTCACCGTAACCAAATCCCGTTTTGCCCCACCAGACACAGATAAGGAACAGGTATCTCACATGAAAACATACGACCGTCCCCTTTCCATACCCAAAAAGCTGGCCATGTTCAACGACGTTGCCGGATACGGGCGCTGCTCCACCACGGAAGCGCTTCCCATCATCAGCGCCATGGGCGTCCAGGCCTGCCTGGTTCCCACCTCCCTTTTCTCCAACCACACCGGTTTTCCGCTGCATTTTATGCACGACTGTACGCCATATCTGCCGGATTACCTGCATGCCTGGGAGGAGCTTGGCCTGTCCTTTGACGGTATCTACTGCGGATTTCTGGGAAGCGCAGCCCAGATCGGGATCGTGCAGGAGTTTCGCTCTCTCCACCCTGAAGCTCTTTTCATTCTGGATCCGGTGATGGGGGATCACGGGAAGGCCTACCGCACCGTCACGCCGGAGCACTGCGCTGAAATGAAGGAGCTGCTTGCGGGCGCAGACATCATCACCCCCAACATCACGGAGGCCTGCCTCCTCACCGGCGTTCCCTACAGGGAAAGCAGATGGACTGCCCAGGAGCTTCGCCGGCTTGCCGGACAGCTCCACGCCATGGGACCCGCCCGGATCGTCATTACCGGGCTGAGAGAGGGGCAGGATTATCTGAACTTTATTTCCTGCCAGGAGGACGCCTCCTCCTGCAGCGAACTGCTCCGCACCCACTCCGCCGGGCATTCCTGGCACGGAACCGGAGATATTTTCGCCTCCATCATCGCGGCGGATGCCCTGAATCAGGTTTCCTTCTCCAAATCCGTGGAAAAGGCGGCCTCCTTCGTCCGCACCTGCATCAGCGCCTCCATCCAGCTGGGCATCCCTGAGACGGACGGAGTGTGCTTTGAAAATTTCCTGGGGATGCTGACACATAATATCTATGGAAGCTGTACCCAAATCCCAGTTTGAAAGGATCGATCATGAATAAAAAAGAAGTTCTGGAAATCAGAAAGCAGTACACACACGAGAAATGCTCCATCCTGCGCATCTGCGGCTGCTACGTGGATGGAGAGAAAAATATAAAAACCACCATGCGCGAGGCCTTCCTCTCCCTTCCCGAGGAGGAGACCTTCAAGTATTTCAACATTTTCAAGCAGACCCTGTCCGGCACGCTGGGCAAAAACCTGCTGAACCTGGAGTTCCCTCTGGAGGCTGAAAATCCCGGCGGCCCCCAGGAATTTCTGCTTCAGCTTAGGGACAGCCAGCTGAAGGACGATACGCTGCTGGAGGAGTTTTATAACCGGATCATTGAGAATTATTATTTCCCGGAAAATTATTACATCATCCTGATCTATGCAGCCTACGATATTCCCGGCAAGTCCCTGGACGGAGAGGAAATGTTTGACGCCTCCGACGAGGTATACGAATACCTCCTGTGCAGCCTCTGCCCGGTGAAGCTGTCCAAGCCCGGCCTTTTCTACAATATGGAGCACAATCAGATCGAAAACCGGATCCGCGACTGGGTGGTGGACCCTCCGGTGAAGGGCTTCCTGTTCCCGGCCTTCAACGACAGAAGCAGCGACATCCACAGTATGCTGTATTTCTCCAAATCCGCCGAGGAGCTGCAGCCTGATTTCATGGAAAAGATGTTCGGTGCCGTCCTGCCTCTCACCGCCAAAACCCAGAAGGAGTCCTTCAACCTGCTCATCGAGGATACGCTGGGTGAGGAGGCGGACTACGAGACGGTGAGAAATATCCACGAGCACCTGACGGAGCTGTTGGAAGAAGCCAAGGATTCCCCCGACCCGGTGGTGCTCACCCAGCCCGACGTGAAGCGCCTGTTCGAGCTGAGCGGGGTCTCCGAGGAAAAAATGGAGCACTTCGATCAGGCCTTTACAGCCTCCGCAGGGGAAAAGGCGGAGCTGCTGGCCTCCAATATCGCCAGCGGGCGCACATTCAGTATCGAAACCCCAGACGTGGTGATCAAGGTGAACCCGGAACGGACGGATCTGATCGAGACTCGGATCATAGACGGGAAGCAGTGCCTGGTGATCACGGTGAACGATCACGTTGAGGTAAACGGAGTGAATGTTCGGACGATGGCTCCGCCTGCGGAAAATGAAGAGACAGATTTCCAGGCTACGGATTTTACCTAGAGCGTGTCACTCCTCCCGATCCTGCGGCAGCGGATGCCATGCCGGAGGCTTTCTGCCACGTGTGAACAGCTTTTTGATCCGCCCCAATATCCCTTCTATGAAATGAAACCATAAGCTGCCTGCCAGAAACACAACCGCCAGAAACAGCAGAAACGCTCCCGCTTCTCCAATACCCATCCTTCTCTCCCTTCCGGAGCATTTTCAAACACGCTCCTGACCTCTGCCGCAGGGGAGACGCCGCCACGCGGCCCCTCCCCTGCGCTCTTCCCCTTTTGTCCTGCCACAATACGAAGCTTCGGACAGTCTTTTCTTATTTTTTCGCAAAACGATTCAGAAAGAACTCGGTGAAAGCCGCCAGTTCTTCCTCCTGCGCCACATAAACATACAGCTTTTCATCCTCCAGCCAGTCATAGGCGTTGATACCGATATAGCTTTTTTTGTCCGGGTAAATGATAAAAGCATCCGTAGGGTACTTATTCCGATATGCCTTCAAAATTTCAGAACGGCGGTAGTATACGGGATCGCCGCAGCCGGAAAGCTCAGGCACCGTGGGAACCACAACGATCGTCTGATCGGCCTCCTTCCATCCCACGATTAAATTCCCGATTTTCGTTTTGCTTCCATGGACAAAGCCATAGTTGAAGCGGCCCACATCCTCGGTATATCCGAAAATCAGCCTGTAATCGTCTCCGTTCTCCACCACCTGATTAAACAGGACACGCATTTTCTGTGCGTTTGCTCTGCTCTTTTCCATGTCAATCTGGGGTCCCCTGAACAGTTTACTTAAAAATCCCATTCTCTTTTCCTCCTGCTCTTTCTGTGTTTCTATATGAAGCCAGGCCGGGCAGTGCCCGCAGCATCATAAACGAAGCCGCCCATAATAAGGGCAAATTTAAATATTTGTTTTTATTTTTCCTGAAAAGAAACAATCTGAACAGAACACCGAAGCAACAGGCTTTCAGCCTATGCCCGCAATCTCTCATTCAGATAGATTTGCCGAAGTCCGTTCCTGCGCTCACATACCTTCCGTTTAAGGCTGCTTGGAACCATTACTGCCGGCTTTCAGCTTCTCCAGAGCGTCCACGATCGCATCAAGCTGAAAATCAACCGTCTCATCAGCAGCCTCGGAAACAAACAAGGGAAGCGAATCAGGAATCGCCCTGCGGATCACTATCGCCGTCAGGCTCAGATTCGTAAACAGGTTAATCCTCTCTGTATCCGCCCTGATTCCAAAATTCTCCAGAATCTCTCCAAAAAGGCGGCGCTGCTTCCGGCGGAACTCCCGACAGCTTTCCTCCGACAGACGCCTGAAAAGCATCTGCTGTTCTTCAATCGTCAAAACGGCGATCCCGTTCTGCTCTCCATAACAGCAGGCGTAAAGGAACTGTTTCACAGCGTCCCGCCAGTTTAAAGCCGGATCGGCCATCAGCTTCTGCACATACGCAATGATTTTAGGCTGCTGCAGGTACAGTGTCTCAACCACCAGATCCTCCTTCGTTGGAAAGAAGGAATAGAAGAAGGTACGCGATATTCCCACTCTCTTGTAGATCTGCTCCACGGTTGTATGCTGTATCCCCTGCTTTGCCATCAGCTCAAGCCCGGCCATAACAAGCGAAGCCCTGATGTTCTCCCTCTGCTCCTCCGAATAAGCCACCTTTGGCATCCTTTTGCATCTCCTCCCCATTTGCGCCTCAAACGGTGAACGTTTGAGGACAGTGATAATAACGTAAAATACCTCCCTCGGCTTCATGGCGCAGGATTAAAAACACGCATCAGCCATGCACAATAAAAACAAACAATCAAATTTATCTTTATTTTAGCATGTCCAAAAGAATAGCGCAAGAACGAAATGAGGCCAGGCTTCCCGGTGGCCCACAGCCTACCGGGAAGCCTGACCTCCCCCTGCCTTATCCTCCGCCATCCGGTATCCCACACCGATCTCCGTCAGGATCAGCTGGGGTTCCGCCGGATTTTTTTCCAGCTTTCTGCGGATGTTGGCCATATTGACCCGCAGAATCCGGTTATTGTCATCCGCATAAGGCCCCCACACATGGGAAATGATGGAATCATAGGTCATCACCCGGCCTGAATGACGGGACAGGAAGGAAACGATCTTATATTCCACCTGGGTCAGGTGCACCGGCTCCCCCTCCACCGTCACCAGTCTTCGCTCATAATCCACGCAGAGCCCTCCCGCACGGTAGGGTCGATCCGCCGCAGCTCCCAGGGCCATCCTGCTGCCATGGCGCAGGGCGGTGCGGATCCTGGCCATCAGCTCCGACGAACCAAATGGCTTGGTGATGTAATCATCCGCCCCCAGATCCAGGGCAGTCACCTTTTCCTTCTCCTGGGTTCTGGCTGAAATCACGATGATAGGAATGGAGGTATAGTCCCGCACCCTTCGGATCACCTCCATGCCGTCAATATCCGGCAGTCCCAGATCCAGCAGGATCAGCTCGGGACACTGGGAGGCGGTCAGGGACAGTCCCTCCCTCCCCAGACCTGTGGTGATGGTCTTATAGCCCTGCGCTTTCAGCGTTGTAGCCATAAAATCACAGATATTTTTCTCATCCTCAATGATCAGAATGGTCATTTTAGCCTGCATGCTCCGTCTCCTCTCTCGGCAGGGTAAAGCTGAACTGCGCCCCCTTTTCCAGATTTCTGGCACTGATGCTGCCTCCGTGGGCGGCGATAATGGTCTTGCAGATGGAAAGTCCGATCCCCATTCCCTTGTGTCCGTCAGCGCTCTCGCTCTCCGTCTGGCCCGTCCCGTCGAAAATGGTCTCCAGCCTTTCCGGCGCAATCCCCACTCCGTGATCCGTCACATAAAAAGTTACCTGATCCTCCCCGATGCCTGCCCGGCATTCCACCGGATCCGTGCTCCCCGCATGGTAAACCGCATTTTCCATCAGATTCATCAGCACCTGCTCGATCAGGGTGGCGTCCATGGGGATCATCACAAATTCATCGGGAAGCAGAACCCGTATCTTCGCCTGGGGAAGCCTCTTTTTCAGGCGGAACACAGCCTCACTCATCACTTCCTCCACCGGCTCCATGGATTTGTTCACGCTGGCGGAGCCTTCCCGGATCCGGGTCACAGCCAGCAGGTTTTCCACCATGTTCAGAAGCCAGTTGGCGTCCTCCCTGATATGGCTGACCAGATCCCGGCGCTCCCCGGCGTCAAGCATCTCCTCGTTTTCCAGATAGGAGCTGCTGGCTCCGATGATTCCGGTCAGAGGCGTGCGCAGATCGTGGGACACCGCCCGCAGAAGGTTGGCCCGCATTTTCTCCTTCTCCGCGTCCGCCAGAAGCTTCTCCCTCTCCGCCAGCTTGGCCGAGGTTTTTTTCATATGGGAGGCGGAAGCGCTGGTCAGGATGGAGACCACCAGCATACACAAAAACGTCACCGGATACCCGTCCAGTGTAAAATTGATCTGAAAATAGGGGTAAGTAAACAGGTAATTGATGCACACCACGCTCACCATGGCGCCGATAATCCCCGGAAGATACCCCTGCGTCACCCGGGAAATCAAAAGCAGCGCCAACGTATAAAACATGATCACGTTCACGCTCCTGTCCGTTATCTGCATATACAGAAAAGCCGCAAGGGTCGCCGCGGAAAGGAGACCGGCTGTTACAGCCATGTCCTTTCCCGTGAGCCTTGCGTGTGAAAAAGCCTTCGTCCGCATGTCTGCCTCCGTCATATGGGGAACGCCGCCGTTATTGTCTGCCGTCCCGGCAGCGGACAGTAAATGCCGCCGCTTACATTCCCTCAGGCATCACCACGGCCACGATGAAGTACACCACCAGCCCCATAATCCCCGCTCCCAGAAGGAGGCTCGCGCCGATCCAGAGCAGGCGCACCAGCGTGGGATCCCAGCCAAAATATTCCGCAATCCCGGCGCACACGCCGCAGATCATTCTGTTGGTGCGGGACTTGTACAGCCTTCTTCCGGGAGTCCGTCCTGCACTGCCGTATCCGTTATTGTTGTAATACTGCCCGTCATAGCCCTGTCCGCAGCTTTGATCCTGATAGTTTTGGTTCTGATAATTCTGTCCCTGGCCATTCTGGCCTCCAAGGTCTCCGCCTCCGCAGCTCCACCCGTTTTGATCGAAACCACCGTTCTGGCCTGCGCTGCTGTCGGTATTGTATTGACCGTCATTGTATCCACTCATATTTTCCTTCCATTCTGCCGCCTGCGCGGCTGCCTGCTGTAAGCTCTTTCAGCTTTATTATCCAATATCAGTTCTCATTTGTAAAGGAGATTTCCACATTGCCTATGGAGCAGTTCAGGTCAATCTCTCTGTCCGCCCCATTATCCTGTTCCAGAGACAGCATCCCCGGCTTCCCGTCCATACCGTCCACCCTTATCGTTCCCATATCGGTGTTTATTCTGTAATTGTACGCTTCCCTGTGCTCCTCCAGCGCCAGACTGATGTCCCCCATGCTGCAGTCCCCGGCCAGATTTCCGGAAATCTCCCCACCATAGTACAGGTTTCCCGTTCCTACGTGAAAATACATCTCCTGCATTCTGGAATCGGAAATCTGAATTTCCCCCATGCCCAGGTTCCACTCTGCCTCATCCGCCTCCAGCCCGTCCACGCTGATCTCTCCGGCGCCAAGGCTTGAGAAAAGAGAATGGGTTTTCACCCCATGTACCTCAAGTCTTCCCGCACCCATTTCAAGGAAAAAATCTGACAGCAGAATTTCACCGGGAAGATACAGGGTAAGCTCCCCCTTTCCTGCCTCTGCGTCCGCCTCCGTCCTGGCCCTGATATACAGGCAGCCATCCTCCACGTAGCACTGCAGCCTCTGAATATGGCGGCTCTCCAGTCTGGCTTCTTCATCATCAGAAGCCAAAACCCGAAAGTCTGCGTCCGTCAGGGAGGCGTTCAGACTGTGGATCTGCACATCCTCCAGCTCTTTTGTAAAATCTCCTCCCAGCACCGGGTATCCGCCGTTAAACTCTACCATTTCACCACCCTCACTGCCGTAAAACCGGGGCTTTACCAGGCTGCCGATCAACTCATCCATCTGCTCCCTTCCCCCCATACATCTTCCCACAGCGGCGACTGCCATGCCAGCCGCTGCCAGAATCAAAGACAGGAGCAGAGAGATTCTGTATATTTTCTTCATATGAATTCCCCATTTCAAAGCGTAAGCGGCGGGGCGGGTCTGCCGCAGGGCAGGACACGCATCTGGCAGGGTGCTGTTATCGGACACCCTCCAGCCTCCTTTTTTCCATTTTCCGAAAAGGCATGCGGCACAGCTTCACCAGGCCGCGGAGCATGGGCGGAATCACATGGAAGCATACCCATACCATAAAAACGGTCATGGCAAGCCCGACTCCGGCACAGATCAGTCCGCCTCCCAGCATGTAAACCGCCGCCGAGGGCACTACTGCCATCTTCATGAAAGCGGCTATACTCAGCCCGATTCCCACGCAGAAAACCACAGCTCCGGCAACAAGGATGCAGAAAAGAGCCACGAGCACGCTGAATACCGCTGCCGCTGCAATCACCACCGCCGTCAGAGCTATGGGAAGCAGAACCGGCAGGAATAAAAGCAGTGCAAGAACCATGAGAACGATCCCGCCTGCGCCTCTCCTCCGTCCAGGCTGCTGCCGGATAGAAGTCTGATTTCCATACGGTGGAGGGCCGCCGCAGGATAATGCGGCAGGAAAACCGTCTTCCCTCCGGCCGCCATCGTCCGGCCCCCGGGGGCTGTCCGTCTCAGCCAGCCCCCGCCGGATATCCTCCGCGGCCTGCTCCGGGGAGCCGAGAGCCTTCAATGCCGCCTTCTCCTTTTCTTTTCCCACGTCATCCAGATAATCCCTGTAATACTGCAGAGCCTCCTCCCGAACGGACTGGGGAAGATCCATCAAAAGCGCCCTCAGACGTTCCATAAATTCGTATCTGACGCCGTCCATTCCCGCACCGTCTGCATGCTGATCACTCATTCTTTCCTCCATGTGGGTATTTTAACCCCACGGCTTCTGTTTCTGTTCCATAGCCATACTATAAAATACCGGCCAAATAGATACAAGGAATAAACCAAAAAGAATCCCAAAATAAACCCTGATAAAAAGCGAAAAAAATTCTTAATCCTGCCCCTCCAGCCTCCATTCGATCCGGCTTCCCTGCTCGTCTCTGCTGACGAGCAGCTTTCTGTCTATCTGTTCCTTCAGCTCCGGCACATGGGAAATGATGCCGATTAAACGCCGCCCCTGAGCCAGCTCCTGAAGAATGCGGATAGCACGCAGGCGGCTTTCCTCGTCAAGGGAGCCGAAGCCCTCGTCGATGAACATAGCGTCCATTTCAATATTTCCGGCGGTTTCCTGGATCACATCCGCCATTCCAAGCGCCATGGCCAGAGCCGCAAGGAAGGATTCGCCTCCGGAAAGGGTCTTCACATCCCTCACCCTGTCGGCAGCCAGACTGTACACATCCAGATCCAGCCCCACCTCTCCCTGGCGTCCCAGGGCATCCAGCTCACGGCACTGCAGCAGGAACTGGCTGTCCGTCATCACTCTCAGCCTTCTGTTGGCCGCCTGGATCATCCTCTTAAAATACTGGCGCTGCACGTAGGTCTGGAAATCCAGTCCTGCCAGACCGTTGATCCTGCCGTTGGCGGTCTGGCAGAGCCTGTGAATGCGGGCATATTCCTCCTCCAGCCCTTCCCTCTCTCTCCACAGCCTGCCCAGGCTTTCCCGGGCCTGTCCGTTGCGGCTGTGAAGCCCGCCAAGCCTGCCCTCCTCCCTCTCCAGCTCCTCCCGCTCTCTGGAAAGGGCGGCGGCCTGCTCCTGCCAGGCGGTGGTATCAATCCGCTCCTTTCCCTGCGCCTGTCTGGCAAACTGGGCGTCTATGGTGCGGCTCCTCAAAAGCCCGGCCTCGTATTCCCGGCTCTCCCTCTCCCACCGCTCCCGCAGCTCCTGGGGCTGAAGGGCAGCCGTATACTCCTCCTCGTCCGAAAAGCCTTCTCCCGCAAGGCCCGCCTCATAATCAGCCTGGGCACGGCACAGCGCTTCCTTAATCCCAAGCCCATTCTCCTGCTGTGCGGACAATCCTCCTTTTTTCTCCTTTTCCTGAAAAATAAGGGCATCACGCTCCTCCCTCAGCCGCGCAAGCTCCTCCTCCAGCTTCTCCTTTTCCCGCCTTTTCCCTGCCAGAAGGCGTTTTGCCTCCTCCTCCCCTGTCTCGGGAAGCCTCCCTGCAAGCTGCGTCTCCCGGGCACGGCTTTCCGCCAGCCTCACCCGGCTCTCCTGCAGCCGTTTTCCTGCCTGTTCTCTGGCCCTCTGTGCCTCCTCCATGCTTTGACGCGCAGCCTGCCGGATCTCCCGGAAGCCTGCCAGCTCCTCCCTGGCCTTCACCGACCGGGAAAGAGCGGCCTGCGCCTGGGACAACGCCTGGCCGCAGTCCTTCAGAGACTGGCTCAGCTGCCCCCGAAGGGCGGCAGACCGGTCTGCGGGGCTTCGGTCCACTGATAAAAGGCCGGGAATATCCAGTGCATCTGAGCCTGTTTTAGACCCACTGCTTCCTTTTTCCAAATCCGGGCCTTCCGCAGCCTTGTCCACAAGCAGTTCTCCTGCTTCCTCCTGGATCCTCTCCCACAGCCTGCGGGACTCATCCACTGCACGCACCGCCTCACCGGCTGCCGCAGAGCGCTGCTCCTCTGCCAGATCCCGCTTTTTTCTGGCCGTCTCCACCTCTGCCTGAGTGGCGGCCCCCTGGTGGAGGCTGGCCCTGGACGGATGGTGGGTTGCCCCGCACACAGGGCAGGGGCTTCCCTCCGACAGCTCCCTGGCCATAATCCCTGCCTGGGCTGCCAGAAAATCCCGGTACAGTCTGCCGTATTCTCCCTCCGCCCTCTCATAGCCCTTCTGAGCCTTCACCGCCGCTGCCTGCCGCCCGCGAAGCGTATCCTCTGCCGCTTCCCAGGCTTGGGCCGTCTTTTCCAGAGCAAACAGCCTCCGGCGGCGCTCCGCCAGGGCTTCCATACGCTGCCTCCAGGAATCTGCCCCTTCAGCCTGGGCCGCCAGCTCCTCCTGACGGCGGTCCAGCTCCTCCAGACTCCGGCTCCAGGACTGTACCTGCTCCTGAAGGCCTTCCTCCTCCTTCTGCGCCTGCACCTCCAGGGCGGCCGCTCTCCTGCTGGCTTCCTCCGCTCTCCTCCAGTCCGCATACAGCGGCAGAGTGTCCTGGATCCGCAGGATCTGCTCCTGCATAAGGGGCAGTCTTTCCCGGCACAGCTCTTCCTGTGCGGCGCTGGCCTTCTCCGCCTCCCTGCGCCGCTCCTCCAGGCACGCCGCCTCCTTTTCCAGGGAAAGGATGGTCTTCTCCCACCGCTCCCTCTCCCTCCTGCGCTCCAAAAGCCTGCTCTGGGCAGGGCGCACCCGCTCCGCTCTCAGGGCCGCCGCCAGCATTTCCTTCTTTTTTTTCTGTTCCGGCTCCTGCTCCAGCAGATCCTGGAGCGCCGCCTTTTCCTGTTCCCAGTCCCTGAAAAGGCGGTTCACCTCCTCCGCCCTCCTGATCTGTTCCATGTAGAAGGTGTTCCTCTCCTCCGCTTCCTTTCTCTTCCTCCTAAGCTCCTCGATGTAGCGCTGCTCCTGCAAAAGCATTTCATCCAGCGCCTCCCCGATCTGAGCCGGCCTCGTCTCCCGGAAGCCCAGAAGCTCCTCCCACTGCTCCCGGGCCTGTCCGTCCGCCCCTTCCACCAGACCCAGCTCATGCTCCGTCAGCTTCCGGTTGTCCTCCAGCCTGCCGTATAGGCGGCTGTCCTCCTCCTTCAGCCTTCTCTGCACCCTGCTGTAAATACCGGTATCAAAGATACGGGCAAAAATCTCCTTCCGCTCCCTGCTGCCCGCATGAAGCAGCCTCAGATAATCCCCCTGGGCAATCATGGCGATCTGGGAAAACTGGCTGAAATCCACACCGATCAGCTCCAGAAGCTTCTGGTTCACATCCCGCACATTGCCCGGGAACTCCGTCCCATCCGGCAGGATCAGCCTGGCCTTGGCCTGTACCTGCACAGGGGTGTACTCCCCATCCTTATTTTTCCTCCGGCTCATCCTGCTGTAGGAGGGCTGGCGGCTCACCTCATACACCCTCCCCTTCTGGGAAAAGCGAAGGGTGACAAAGGTTTCCCTGTTCTCCTGGGCGTAATGGCTGCGCATCATGCCGCCCTCCCGCTTCCTGCCGCTGGTCTCCCCGAACAGGGCGAAGCAGACCGCGTCAAAAATGGTGGTTTTTCCCGCCCCGGTGTCCCCGGTGATCAGAAAAATACCGTGATCGATCCTGGTAAAATCCACCTTCACCTCCCCGGCATAGGAACCGAAGGCAGATATGGTAACGGACAACGGCTTCACTGATTTTCCTCCTTTGCTTCCTGGATCAGGCTTTCCATGATCCGCTCCTCTCCCTCCGACAGCGGTTCATGGCGAACCGCCTGAAAGAACTGGCGAAAGGCCTCCATGGGCTGCAGAACGGGAATCTCCTCCCCATCCTCCTCCAGCCGCCTTCTGGTACGCCCGTTCTCCAGCCTCAGCTCCAGCATATGATCGTAAACCTCGCCCAGACGCTCCCTGATCCGGTAAGAATCGTCCTCGTCGGTAATGGTGACGCTCACAAAATCATGGCAGACCCCATCCCCCGCCTGGGCCGCCGCCTCAGCAAGGCTTCCCTTCACCCTTCTCACATCCTGTGGGCTCTTGAGGGGCAGAAAGGAAATGCGGGGTTCCTCCCCCTTTTCTCCAAGCTCCACCACCGTCACCCCCTTGTGGTGATGCTCCTCGCTCACCGAATATTTGCAGGGCGTACCGCAGTAGCGGGCACTGTCCCGCCCCACCCTCTGCGCCCCGTGCAGATGCCCAAGGGCCGCATAATCAAAGCGGTCAAGAACCGATACGTCCACCCGGTCAAGCCCGCCCGCCATCACCATAGCCGTCTCCGACTCGCAGACCTGCGGATCCGTCCCGCCCCCTGCGTAAAACTGATGGGAAAGGATCACGTTCCTGATCGACCCGTCTATCTCCTCCCGGTCAAGCACTGCACGCACTGCGCTTTCATATCCGTCTATCGTCCCTTCCTCAAACAGCGGCCTCACATAGCCGGGCTTTAAAAAAGGAAGCAGATAAAAAGCCACCGGCCCGTACCCATCCTCCAGCACCACCTTTTTCAGTCTCTCCCCCTCCGTCCTGGGCGGAAAAACCGACAGGTAGATCCCGTGTGCCTCCAGAAAAGAGGAGGCGTAAGAAAGCCTCTCCGGGGAATCATGATTCCCTGCGATAATGAGCACCGGGATCTGCGGACGGATCGCCGCCAGCTCGCTCAGAAAACGGTCAAATATGGTGTACGCCTCCCCGGACGGCGCGGATTTATCATAAATATCCCCACAGATCAGAATGGCATCCGGCCGCTCCTCTCCCGCATAGGCAGCCACCTGCCCCAAAACCTGCTCCTGATTGACTCTTAAACTGTATCCGTTTAGCTGTTTCCCGATATGAAGATCGGACAGATGGAAAAATTTCATACTTACCTCCCTGCCGGCACATCAGCGTCTTTTCCGCCTCAGTTTCCTGTTTTCTTTTCTCTAAAATGTGTTTGAAAACTGCTTTCTGCCAGATGTGCGTTCCACTTTGTGGGAGATTTGCCCCAAATGAGTGCGGCGTAGTGGGCTACGCGAAACGAATTTGGGGCAAATATACCGCGAAGTGGGGCATGCAGATGGCGGGAATGAATTTTCAAACACGCTCTAGAGCGTGTTTGAAAATTGCTTTCTGCCAGATGTGCG
>CAUWLJ010000003.1:0-96227 GCA_963559585.1 uncultured Eisenbergiella sp.
CGCTCCCGCACTGGCTGACCCGGACGCTCCTGTACCGGCAGAACCAAAACGCTGCTTGTCCGGCGTGTCCGTCACATGGATGCTTTTGATCACCATGCTGCTGCGCAGCTTCTCATATGCCGTCTTCCCCAGTATCTCCCGCACCGCCTCGGAAAAGCAGGCCGCCTTCAGCTGTTTGGAATAGCTTCCGGCCATCATGATTCCCTTCACATCCATAGCCGTCACCCTGATGCAGGGAATCTCCAGCGCTTCGTACAGGAAATTGACCCGGGTGATCACACCCACGAACACGCTGCGTACCTGCTTTCCATAGCCCAGATAAATCTCCGCCCTGGAGCCCAGATAAAGGTACTTCTTCACCTTGTCGTACAGGAAGCTTCCCGTGGCCTTGTCATAGACGTCATACAGGGAAAATTCCGCCGCCGAGGCCTCATAGCCGCAGGTGAGCTCCACATCAATATCCGACAGGGGAATATCCGCCTGAGCCGATCCGATGGACACATCGTTTACCTCGATCACCGCCACCGGATGATGAAAGCCCTCGTATTTGTTTTTCAACGTATTAAAATCAAAGGTTGCCATATGCTCTCCCGGTTCTGTCTTTTTTAATCTGCTGAACCATTTTCCTAAAGGTTCAGCAGGTTTCTCACGCCGGCCGCCGTTTCCGTTACGCCTCCGCCCTGATATGCGGATTTGAACAGATTGGTGTAGGCGTTATTCCAGTATTGATCCGTTTCGCGTGAGGCGGTGTTTCCTCTGCCTCCGGGCTCGTCCTGCCGGATCTGTATCTGAACCCTTGCACGCACCGGGTTTCCCATTCTGTTGAACATGGTGTACTCTGCATTTACGCTGAACAGCTCTCCCCAGAAGTACATCTTATTCCAAACCACCCCCACTATTCTGGACTGAGCGCAGCAAACGGCTCCCACCAGGGCCTCCACCGTGGTGTGCACCGAACAGCCTCCCTTTGCCGCAGCCGTCAGGCTTTTGCCCGCCTGCAGCATATCTCCTGCGCTCAGGCGGAGATTGTCCCACATAAACGCATCTTTTACATTCATATCGTCAAAGATCAGCTCCATGCGCAGAACCGTCTCCTCCGGCATCTCCATCTGCTGGTAGGTATTCTCTCCTCCTCCGCCCACGCTCTGCCGGATGGTGGTTCCTGCCGCCGATTCCAGGCTGATGGAGGAGGGATTGTACTGTACCTGTATGGGCAGGAAGCCGGCCTGATTGGCCTTCGCCGTCACGTTGGCAGAAGTCCCGAACAGGGAGGTATTCCCGCTGCTGCCCGCCAGACCCGAGGCATTCTGAAGGGAAGCCGCCGCGTTCCTGAGAAGTCCGTTTTCCCGGCGCAGCGCCTCGTTTGCCAGCTGAGCCTGAAAGCTTTCCGCCCGGGCCGGCGGCGTAAGCCCCAGCTTACTGGGCTTATTGTTCAGCAGAAGATAAGCCTTGTTCACGTTTCCTGTAACGGAAGATAAAAAATTGGTCATCGTCTGTGACATCGCCATGGGCCGCTCTCCTTTCCTGTCCCATACAAATCCGTATTCCGGATCATAAACCGCTTCGCCTGGCTGCTGCTCCGGCCGCGCCTCTGCCCTGACAGTGCCTCTATCCCGTCAACGCCTCTATCCTGCCAAAGCCTTCATCCTTCCAAAGCCTCTATCCTGCCAGCGTCTCTATCCCGTCAGAGGTTGAACAGATTCGTAAGCTGTCCTGACAGGCCGGAGGTCACAGCCGCGCCGCTCTGCCGGTTTCCCGGCGGAACCACAGCCGCATACTTCTGCCTCCACGCCTCCATATTCCCCTCCGTCCCAGTGGTCAGAAGGTTCAGCGTCACCTCTGCCCGGATGGGGTTTCCGGTGGGGCTGAACATGGTATATCTGCTGCTGACGCTGTTCAGATACCCTTCATAGCACAGGCTTCCCCAGGCAAACTTCACGTTTCTGCGTTTCTCCGGCCAGCGCAGCGCCCCGATAAAGCCCTCCACCTGGGGCTGCACGGAATAAGCCTTACCCCTGGCAAGCCGGATTCCGGTATCAGCCGCCCGGGCTATGGAGGTGGTGCTCAGGGTGAATTTGTCGTACATAAACGCATCCTGATTATTCACCGCCTCAAAAATCAGGGTCACCGTCAGATTGATGCTGGGATCCATCGTTCCGTAGGTGATTGCTCCCCCCTCGCTGTTATAGTTTGTCTTGGGCACGCAGCCGCCCCCGGCAGCCGAGATTTTCAGGCTGGACGGATTGTACTGCACCCGGAATATGTGCTGTCCCAGGGCCGCGCTTCCCGACGCGGCTCCCACAGCCTGTGTTACGGTCTGCCCCACGCTCTGCGCCCGGTTCAGGGCATTTCCCACTCCGGCCAGCATTCCCGCCTGCGCCTCCACCTCTGTTCTCTGAGGCTCACCCGCCTGGCTGCCGGAGGAAGGGAAGGTGATCGTGGCATAGGCAATCCCTCCGCCTATCCCGCTTAAGCCGCTTTTTATCGCATTCCCAATCCCTTTTCCTGCCGTCATCTTTTCCTCCACGCCGGAGCGTCTTCGCTTCGGCCGCGGCGGGAAAACGCGTACTGTTTTCCCGCCTGCGGTTCCGCAGTTTTGTGACGCCCCGCACAAAGCTGTTGATCGAAAATAAGCCGTCAGACTTATTTTCAATCCTGCCTCCTCTCAGGAACCTGACAGAGAAGCGTTTCAGGCATCCTTCTCATAAGCCTCTGCGCCTGCGTTCCCCATCCAGCCTTTTTTCCATCCTTCCATAGATCTGATCGGACAGAAATCCGATCTGCTGCTGCAGATTGCGCCGTACCAGCTCGGCGATCTCCTCGGTTCTCTCCACCTGCAGCCTGCGAATCTCCTGCACGCTCTGCCGCTCCGCCTTTTCCTCTCTGACAGAACGCTCCTCCACGGTCTGTCTGCTCTCCTGCATATGGTGAAGCCGCATGTTCAGCTCCTCCAGCGTCTCCTCATCCAGTCCGTTTTCCGTGCGCTTGTGAATCAGCTCCACAGGACTGCCGGGCTGCAGAAGCTCCTGCACCGTCTCCTCCGATTTCTGCTGCCTGTCACGAAGCCGGGTCACATGGCGGCTGACCGTCTCCGCATGGCTCTCCTGAACCTGCAGCCGCTCCTCATGGCTCTCCCGCTCCTCATAATCCTTCCGGTAATGAATATCCCTCATCAGAGACGCCTGTGCCTGCATGGTGAGCGTCTCCGGGTCAGATGCCTGCGGCGTCCTGCGGAGCTGCTCCAGCGTCTCCAGGATCCTTCTTGTCTCCCGGGAAAAAAGCTGATCCCGGAGCTCCTCCTTCACCCTCTGCTGCCGGTCGGTCTGAGTTTCCATGCTCAGATATTCCAGAAGCACATCCCGGGGATTCTCAATCGCTCTCAGCCCATCCCTTCTGGCCCGTTCCCGGTCGATGGACGAGGGGGAAGGGGCGGGCAGACGGTTCTCCAGCAGACGCACCTTCTCCTGATTCATCAGGTTTCTCTGGTTGATCCGCTCCAGCTCCCGCCACAGCTCCCCCTCTTCCCTGTAAGTTTCCTTTGTTTCCTCCCGCAGCTTGTCAATTTCCGGCTTCTGCTGTCTGTCACGAAGCCTGGTTATCTCCCGGCTCACAGCCTCCACCCGGCTCTCCTGAATCTGCAGCCGCTCCTCATGGCTCTCCCGTTCCTCATGATCCTTCCGGTAATGAAGCTCCCCCGGCAGAGAAGCCTGGGCCTGTACGGCAGGCATCGCCATGTCCGCCGTATGCTCTATCCTGCGGATCCGCTCCAGCTCCCTCCACAGCTGCCCTTCTTCCCTGTGGGTTTCCCTGGTTTCCTCCCGCCGCCTCTCCGTCTCCCTCAGGTTTTCCCTGGAAAGCTCCTCTGCCAGGCGTCTTTCCTCCCCGTAGATCATCTCCGCCGGGCCTGCTTTCTCCAAAAGCTGCTCCCGGCTGTCCCTATGCTCTGAAACGAGTCTCTCCCGGAAGGCCTGGCTGCTCCTGTCCAGGAGCCTGTAAAGCATCTCGATCTCCCTGTTCTGATAACGGTTTACCGTCTCCATATAGCGTTCCGGCTGATGGATGAGCTGTGAGGAACGGCTGATGTGATAGGCCTCCCACCGTTCCAGAGTATTGGAAACCGACTGATACACCGCTCCCGCCAGCTGATACCACAGCTCCTTCCCGTTCAGGAGCTGTTCCAGACGCAGGGTATACATCTGATCCAGAGCATTCAGAAGAACCGCCTGCACCAAACCGGCTTTCAGGTCTTCTCCGGCCGCCCCTGCGTTCTCTCCGTCCCCCAGCTCAAAGACGTTGACATGATGGTATTCCAGCGGAACGGGTTCCGCCCCGGCCGCGTTTTTCAGCCGGTTCAGCAGAATATTCTGGGCCGTCACCCACTGCTGTGCCACCTGCACCTCCGTATCCTGAATCCAGGATGCGCCGCCATGGAAGGAGGAGACGAAGTTCTGTATCTCCTGATACACAGCCCCTGTTTTCAGACGGTTGAAAATCGCCTGATGAAGCCAGAACGGCTCCTTTTCCATCTTTTCCGTCTCCGCCTCTGCTTCCTTCTCCTTCTGCCTCTGCCCAAGCAGAAGCTCTCTCCACTCCTGAAGCTGTTCCAGATGGCTCCAGTAAATCTGAGTCAGCTCCCTGCGGCTGCGGCTCTCCTTTCGCAGGACGGATACCTGATGCAGAAACCCCTGCACATTCTCCACTCCCATCCTGCGCAGGATGGAATTGACAAACACCTGGTCCTGATAGGTCATGCGGTACGTGTCCGACACCAGGATACGGTTCAGCACATTATTTATCATATCCAGCCTGATGTCCTGCTTCACCTGCGTGCTGGAAGCATCCACCAGGGTGGTCATGCCGCCCTCCGCCAGATAAACCTCCGGAGGGGCCGTCACCAGGTGCAGCAGCTCCTCCGCGTTCAGAGAGGCTGTGAGTATCTGATAATTCCCTGTCACCCTTTGGCAGAAATTATCCGTCAGCCTCAGGACGGACGTCCTGCATACAAGGGGGAGGGGCGCTTTGATCTTTAACATGTGTTCTCCTGTTACTTATCCAGAAATTCCGTAATCCGCTTCGCGCTCTGATAAGACGGCCAGAGACGGCCGGCAGGCGTTTTGGCCCAGTCCTGCGTTCCCTGCACCGCTCCGCCGCTGCGCGCCCTGTCCGACATTGCGGATTCGGAAGCCTCATCCTTGTGGTACCTTGCGCTCGGCTTTCCTGCTCCTTTCTTGCTGTCCTTCTCAAATTTCCACAGCCTGGCCGCCTTCTCCATGTTCTCTTTGGAGACCGTTCCTTTCTCCCAGGCTGAATTTACGCTGCTCCGGTTATAATAGCGGGTATTCTTCCCCTCTCTTGCCTTTCCGTCAAACTCCCAGGCTTCCATATCCATAAAGCCGGCCTGCGAGGGCATGTCCACACAGATCATCTCCCGGTAGGCAATGGTGGTAATCTCCGTCAGCAGACCGCTGTGCTCCGCGTCCAGCTCCCCGTAATCCTTGGCAGTCACGGTACAGCCTGTGAAGGCGTAGGTGCGGGCAGGCTTAAAGGAAGCGTTGCTGAAGCGGTATTTATTCACGAACAGGAGGACTGGCAGGATGAGCTCCGCTCCCATGGGCAGAGGATCGATCCAGTCCACTCCCACGTAGCGTTCCACCTGAAAGGTGAACGGTTTGGTGATGGGCTTTCTGCGAAGATGCACATAATCGTTCAGCCCTCCCTCCTGTATATATTCAAATTCATTCTCACGGTGAAAGCTCTTAATGGATCTGCACGGCAGGTCATAGATCCCCTCCACTCTCAGCATGAAGGAGAAATTGATGACGGGCTCCAGGCCATAGTTACGCACCAGCGGCAGATCCTTTGGACTGCTGCCCGCATCCTCCGTATATCCGTCCTTGTATAAATCGGCTGTGGTATTCGTATTCACGCCTTCTGTCGCGGTTTCTTCTGCCATGCTTACCTCCGTACCGGAGCGTTTTCGCTTCGGCCGCGTCGAGAAAACACGTATGTGTTTTCTCCCCTGCGATCCACACAGTTTTGTGACGCTCCGGCACAAAACTGTTGATTGAAAATCAGCCATCAGGCTTATTTTCAATCTTCACCTCCGTCTGACCATCTGTTTCTTCTCCGCCCATTTTTTCCGTCTGCCCCATCCCTTTTCCCGGCGGTTATCCCCGCCTGGTGGGCTGCATCTCAAGGATGCTCTTTTCCTTTTTCTTTTCGGAGGGATTCAGCTTCCTGTTGATCTCCGAGACCTCCCTGCACCATCTGCGGCGGCTGGCATGATCCAGCCCCATCACGTCCCCGCTGCTCCAGTGGAAATAGTAGGACAGGAAGGACATTTCCCGGTACATTTCGTCCTGGGGATAGAGTTTTATCCCTCCACGGTAAAATTTACCGGGATCTCCACCGTCTGTCCGCAGTGGGGGCAGACGGCGCGCACCACGGGCGGTTCCACATCGTTGATCCTCTGGTACATATCCTGCAGAAAGGCCAGATCAGCGGTAAACAGCTTCTCGATCACGTTGGCGGTTACCATGGGAACCCCCTCCAGCTCCGTCACCACCTTTCCCAGCACCACGATGGTGAGGTAGGAGGGGTTGCTCAGAACTCTGGGATCTCTGGTGGCGCTGATCTCGTCCGCAGCGGTGGCCAGCCTCATCCTTCCCTTCCTGTGTATCTGTCCGGCCCCGTCCATATACCCCTTCGGCAGTGTAAAATCATATACCGTTTCCATCTTCTCCTCCATACAAAAAACGTCTCAGGCAGTACGTTCCCCCCTTCACCCCAAAGAAGCGAAGGGAAGGAGGGACGCGCCTCTTTTAGTTGGGTATGATCAGCTCCTCATAAGCCAGCTCCACCGTCTCGATCGCCACCTCGCTCTGAAGAGCGTTCAGATCGGGAGCCGTATATTTGGTTACCCATGCGTTGGTCAAAAGCCACACTCTGGTTCCCGTAACCGCGGTTGCCATCGTCTGGGGGGATCCGCCGTTGATGTCGATCATCTCGATCTGCACGTCGTTCCTGGGCATCTGGCCTCTCACCTCGCTGACGCATTCCTGGATCCAGGTTTTGAACGCGCTGTCCAGGGTGTATCCCATCTTCAGCGTCACGTTGCCGTGCTTCACCAGTCCGGGTATTTTCACCGGGGCAAGGCTGTTGGCGTTTCCCTGGCGGAATTCAATCACGTCCACAGTGGCCTCGATCCCTGTCACCTCGCTAAAAGCGGCCGTTCCTTCCACGCCCGCCACCTGGACAAGAAAATTCATCTTTGTCAAAGGATAGGCAAGCCCTTTTCCGTTTTGATATGTTGTTGCTCCTGCTTCTGCCATATTTATCTCCATTCCGGAGCGTGCGCAACGGAGCGGCAGGAAACCGCGAATGCGGTTTCTTGTCTGCCGCCAAAGCTATTTGTGACGCTCCGGCACAAATAGCCGTGTGAAAAATAAGCCATCAGGCTTATTTTCACACTATCTACTCCTTCGTTAATCTCTCCTGCTTATCTGCATTCTGCCGTTCCGTGTGCTACTCTGCCTGAGCCTCTCCGCCCGCTTCCGCCGTGTGCTGGGTGACACGGAAGATCACGAATTCGGCAGGCCTGGACGGCGCAATGCCGATGTTGCAGATCAGCCGTCCGTTCATAATGTCGTCCCTGCTCATGGTGGAGGAACCGATTTCCACGAAAAACGCCTCCGATGCGGTGGCGCCCGCCAGCATTCCATTTCTCCACATGCTGTCCAGGAAGCTGGAGATGGTCAGATGCACCCTCTGCCACAGCGTACTGTCGTTCGGCTCAAATACCACCCAGTTGGTGTTCGCCTTGATGCTTTCCTCCACGTAGATGAACAGACGTCTTACGTTCACATACTTGAAGCTGCTGTTGCTGCTGGCCGTTCTGGCTCCCCATACGCGGATGCCCTGGCCCGGCAGCGCCCTGATCAGGTTGACCCCGGCAGGATTCAGAATATCCTGCTCCGCCTTGGTATAGTTTACATGAAGCCCCGTACAGAATACGGTTTCGTTTGCGGGAGCCTTATGTACGCCCCGGTTGATGTCCGTTCTGGAGTAGACGCCCATCACGGCCCCGGAGGGCGGAATGAAGCCGGGCTGATTGGAGGAGCGGTCGAATACCTGGATCCAGGGATGGTACATAGCCGCGTAGGTGCTGTCAATCATCTCCCGGTACTGGAGAAGATCCCTGGTCTTGTACATCTCTTTGGGCATATCCAGCACTGCAAAGCGGCTTTTCAGGTTCTCGCAGTGTCCCACCAGGGATACCACCACCTCAGGGATCGTCACCCCGGGAACCGCCATCATGCTCACGGTGCTGTTTTCCACAAAGGAAGCCAGACCGGTACGCTTTCCGGGCCCGTTGTCCTCTCCGATGAAGGTGCCGGCCGTCACCCTGCCGACGGATCCGTCCTGTCCGCCCTCCAGCGTGATGATCCCTCCCTGGCTGCCCTCTCCCAGAATGGCCTCCACAGGGTTTTCCAGCTTGTCATGAGGCTCCACGGAGATCTTCACCAGCTCGCTGTTTGCCAGCTTATAAGCGATGTAGCTGGGGCTTGCCGTGTTGAAGCTCAGTCCCCCGTAGTTCTCCACATCCTCGCCGTAGCGGACGCTCATATCCGTCTCTACCAGATAAAGCAGTGTCTTGGGGATGATCGCCGTATCCACTACCTCGTTTTCAAATTCCTTTTCAAAGATCACGCTGTTGTCAAAAACAGCCTTGATGCGGTTGTACTCCTCTCTGCATACCACCAGGTCTCCCTCGCGGAAGCCATCCACGCTCTTGGCCACGTAGGCTTCCCCGTTTCTGCCCACCAGCTGCATTTTTCTTCTGGTCACGCAGTTTAAGGTGATCTGGATCTTGTTTCCCCATTTTCCCTCGTCCACCGCTTCCAGGCTCAGGATCCCCTTCTTAACGGCTGCCTTCTTCGCATCCGGCGGGATCACGCGGGATACGTAGCAGCGGGTTCCTCCGTTTGCAAAGAACTGCTCCACGCTGGGGGCCAGATAACGGTATTCCCCATAAGCGAACTCGCTTAACGGGCCTCCGAACTGCTTGACGAAGCTTCTGTAGCTGGTCACCAGAAGGGGCGCACCCACCGTCTGTCCCTTTTCCGCAAAGCCCACAAAGCCTGCTGTGGACGTTCCTACTCCTTCGATCGAACGGGGCGAATTGTCATATTCCTCCACATATACGCCCGGTGAAAAATATTCTGCCATTTTTTGTCTCCTTTCTTTTATCTGGACATCTACACCGTTACCTTAAACTGTCCCGGTGAAATGATCTTAATGGTTCCGGCTCCCATGGCGCAGGTCAGGGTGGACTCCATGGTCAGGCAGGGCTTTCCGCCAAGCAGTACCTTGGGGGCCGATGTGATCCAGCAGCCTGCGGGTATCATCGTACACGGCTGGGGAGTAAGCACCCCCAGTGCAGCCGCTGTGGCCGAGGCCACCGCCGGGTTCGCCAGGGACATACACATCCCGAACGGCGTCAGGTTGGTATTCGGCTGCATGTCCTGGATCGTTGCCGCAGGCTTGCCTTCCACGAGGCAGGCGGTCTGTGATGCAACCGTCAGACTGCCGGGAACCGATCCAAACGGACATGTACACTGCGCTCCTGTCACTGCCAGTAATCCCATCTCATTCCAGTCTCCTTTCTTCCATGCTGTAAAAGTCGATCTGCATAAACCTGACCTCTCCCTTCACCTCATAGCGGATCAGATAATCCGCCCTGCCGCCCTGTGCGCGTATCCGCAGCAGGTATCTGCCGTCCGGATATACCTTTCCCCGGATGATCCGCGCCACCGGCTCCTGGGCCTCACAGGCCTCCTCAAGAGGGCTGGCCAGCTGCAGCCTGAGCCTGTCCGGCTGCTTTTTAATCCGGAACCGTTCCCAGCGGCCCGCTCCCGGATGCACCATGGCATAGGCCTCCTCCTCCAGCAGTCTGCTTTCCATCAGGTTCAGCGTCTGCTTCCGGGGGTGGTATCCCTGGATGACGGCCGCCGGGCGGTTCAGATCCGCCGCCTCCAGCCTTGTGATTCCATCCAGCCTTCCTTCCAGGTTCAAAACATCCACGAAGCCCGTCTGCTTCATCACGGGCATCAGATAGAGAGTGACCGTGGGGAGGCGGCTGTCCAGCTCCCCGTAGCATACCGGGAAGCTTTCCGGCTCGAATCCGGCAGTTTTCACCTGGAACCGGGTATCCTGCCGCCCGTGGTTCAGGAGGATATAGACCCCCATCCCCCGTTCCAGGAAGGAAACCACCCCGCCGTTTTCCATAAAAACGGTCTGACGCTCCGGGATCGGTTCTCCGGTTGTGGTATCCACCAGCCGGACGATAAGATCCAGCCGGTATTGTATCCCTGCATCCGCCATTTAGCGGTCACGCCCCCCTTCTTTTCCCATGATATTCAGCCCAAAGCTGGCCTCGCTGACGCGGGGAGGCTCCACCACGATTTCGCTGGACAGAAAGACGGGCGCCGCCTTATAGAACAGGCTGATCTCATAAGGCTTATTGATCGCCTGCCACACCCTCACCTTCTCCTCCAGTGCAATCTTCGCCTGAGACAGCACGATAGGAGGCTCCGATGCATCCAGCCATGGCTGAAGCTGCTCCGGGCGCACAGAGCTGTTGTCATTGACGATCTGCGCCACCCTTCCCACTATTTTCTGTATATCCGGCGCTTTCAGTCCCATCTGGGACGAGCCGTTGATAAAAACCATATAGTATAGACTGTATGGTTTAGGCGGTTTTGCCAGCTGTATCTTGCCCCGCTCCACCATAGGCGGACTGGCGATCTGGGTTTCTTCCCTGATATCGTACAGATACAGTCCTACGATATAATCCACATCCTGAGAGGCCGGAGAAGAAATCTCGATATTATTTGGGGACGGTACCGGCTCCGGGCACATCTTTTCCCGAAGAGTGCGTACAATAAAGGAGCTTACATCCGATATTATGGTATAATCAGCCATCCTGCCTTCCTCCTTCCGTCAGACTGCTGTAGATCTCCTCTGCCCTGGCCGCCGCAGCCGGAGGAACCAGAAGTCCCAGGCCGGTTCTGCCGATGTATTCAGCCTCACAGGAGAACAGCTTCTTACAGTCCTCCTCTGCGATATAGACTGTACCCTGAAGCGCTGCCTCCCGGGACAGCCTTGCCTTTTCCTCCTCCGCAGTCAGGAAGCTCTTTTCTCCCGCTTCAAACTGATAGTAAGCCTTTCCCTTCTGCAGCGTCACTGTCCGCTGGGGATCATCAAAAATATAACGGTATCCAAGAACCCTTCCCACCGCCTGAAGGGAGGCGTATTCCCTGATTTCCTGCTTGTATTGGGGATAAAGGAAGGGATTGCCCGTCTTTTCCATCTCCCTTGCATACCCGGCCGCCAGATCGGCGATCTGTCCGCTCAGCGTCTGCTCTCCATACTGCTCCACTGCCAGAAGGCAGGCTGCCTGTTCTTCACTGGAAAGGCTGTCAAAGGGCCCTCCCAGCAGGCTTTCCAGAAGGGCGGCCAGCTCCTGCGCGGACGGAACCTCTCCGGCTCCGCCTGCTCCTGCGGCTGATCCCGCGCCTCCGGCCAGGCCGGCGGCTCCTGCCTCCCCGGAAAGCTTCTCTCCCAGCTCCCGGGTCTGCTCGGAAAGCTTCTCAAGCGCCTCTTTATCCACATTTTCCGAATCCATGGCAAGCGCGTCCCGAAGCGCCTCCTCCACCTGGGAGAGGGCGTCCTGTGCGGAAGCATTGTCCATCGCTCCCATAGCCTCTATGGCCGCTATTTTGCCTGCAAGGCCCTCCGTACTGCCGTCCCGTATATCTGCCGCCGCGTCGGAGGCGATTTTATTTAAGCTGTAAGCGGAGCTTCCCTCTCCCAAAGCCGCCTCCGCCCTGGCCTGATCCGACCGGGTGGCGGAATCGGAATGCAGGGATGCCGACAGGGAGGCCTCCAGAGCGTCAATATCCTGCTGCTTTGCCGCAAGCATGGCTTCCTGTCTGGCCGCCTCCGCCAGGTCGTTTTGATCCAGAGCGTCCTGCAGGGCCTCCTGCAGCTCATCCTTTTCCTGCTGCAGAGCGGACATACCGCCATCGTCCCCGCTCTCCGCCGCCAGATCTGCATATTCCTTCTTCAGCCAGTCCAGATGCTCCGATACGGTCTGTTTCTGATAGGCCTCTGAAGCGTCCTGATTCACCGCGTCCTCCAGCTCCCCTATCCCGTCGATCAGGGTAAGCAGATACTCACCGGCAGCCGCGTTCTCCATCCGCGCAGTCTTTGCATCCAGGAAGGTCTGATACTCCAGCCGCAGGGAATCCGTATCGCTCTGCTGCTGCTCCAGCAGGCGGGTCAATACTACCTTTGAGGAATTGTCTGAAAGGGCGTCCTGGTATTCCCGGGAAACGCCTGCTCCAAGAGCCTGCCGATAGGTCTGATACCCCTCCGGTATGATGGATGCGTCCAGAAGCTCCAGCTCCCGCTCCCGGTTTACCACTTTTCCTTCCACAATATTGCCAAGGTCGATCAGGTTTTCCGTGGGACCGTCACACGCGGCATGGTTCTCCTGCTTCCCGTTCTCGATCAGCTCATTGCTGTATCGGTATTCCAGCCGGGAGATCAGCGTACTGCCCTCGGACAGCTGTTTTGCCGTATATTTGCTGATGCTTTCCTGCACATTCCGGATGCTTTCACCGATGGCCGCCACCACATCCGCGTTCACCGTAAAGGTCAGATCCTTTTCCGGGTCCTCCTTCAGGAAATCCGTAGTCTCTCCCAGCTCCACGATCTTGTTGTACAGCCTGGCATCCTTCAGTTCTTCGTACAATGCGGTAAGGCTCTCCACCGTTTCTTTAAGACGTTCCTCCGTTATCTTTTCCAGATTATCCTCCTGCAGCTGCTCCTTAAGCTCCTTCACCCGTTCTCTGGCGCTCTCATATTCGGACTCCGCCTCGGCTCTCTCTTTTTTCTTATCCTCCAGCTCCTGCTCCAGCCGGTCGATCTCCTCCTGGTCTCCGCTGCCCTGCGCCTTCTCCAGTTCTTCCTCCAGGCCGCCGATCTCCTCCGTCAGCCCGTCTATCGTCCCCTCCAGCCGCGCCGCCTGCTCCTCCTTCTCGCTGTACTCCTTCCTCCAGCCCTTGATTTCCTCCTCCAGACGTTCCCTGGCCTGATCCGCCTCATACAGCTCCCGCTCCACGCGGGCGTCCTTCAGCTCCTCCTCCAGCTGGGGAAGTCCTGTTTCGTCAAAGGCCTGCTGCAGCCGTTCCACAGCCCGGTCATACTCCCTGCTGTCCATATACCTCTCTGCGTCCTGTCTTGCGGCGGCGGCAAGCTCCTTCTTACGGGCCTTTTCTTCTTCCTCTTCCTCCGTGTTCATGCCTCCGGCATGCAGCTCCAGCACATCCAGAAGCTCTCCCAGCGCAGTCAGAGACTGTACACGCCTCTGGGCGTCCACCTTTCCCATGACGCTGTCCACCGTATCGGTCATTGCCGTCTCTGCGTCAGCAGCCGTCAATGCCAGCTTATAGCCATGCAGGCCGCGGAGCGCCTGGTCACAGCCGTCCGTAATCTCATCCCGTATGCTGTTCTGGAAAAACTCACCGATCATGTCCATGTAGACCAGGTCGGAATCCGTTCTGGAATCCTCGTCCTTCTCCTGAAGCATCTGATACTGCAGGCGCAGCGGCTCCAGCTCCTCCATGGCCTCCAGATCGTATGGCGGTTTGATGTCAAAGGCAGACACGGCATTCCCGGTTCGCAGATCATAGGTGACCCCATCCGATTTGGTATGGTGGGTGAATTCCAGCTCCTCGATCACCGATTTGTTCACCGGGGTGCCCGAGGATGTAATATCTTCAATCGATGAAGCGGAGGATATTTCGTACCAGCTTCCTCCTGCCAGCTCCGACTTATAGTACATATCATACTGGTTGAACTGCGCCTCCGATTCCACGGCGGTCTCGTACAGCTCGTCCGTCATCGCACCCAGATAGATCAGGTGGGAGCCGATTGCCAGAGTGGATTCCTCAATCTCCCCATCCGATACATGCACCGAACGCACCTCGTCCGACCGCTCGTTCTCCAGGGCCGCATTTGCCGTCAGGCCGCTTCCCGCCTGGCCGGCACACAGCAGGAGAGCCGTGAGGAGCGCCAGTATTCTGGCCTGATTTTTTTTCTTTATCATTTTCATACCGCTCCTCCTACCCTTCTGTCCTGTGAATCGTCTGATCCGATGTGCGCAGTACCGCCTCATACAGAAGGCTTCCCGCCTCATCGTAAAAGCTTATCTTCAGCTCCTCCAGACTGTTTTCCGCCGCCTGCAGATACCGGAACGGCCTGTCAATCTCCACCGGAGTCTCTCCCAGAAGCGCGCTTCCCTCTTCGGTGCGCACGCTGTAGGAGGCAATCCCCTGATCCGGCTCTGGGGTAATGGAAATCTCCACCAGCCCCGTTTTCTCCATCCGTTCTACCTCATAGGAAGCAACCTGCGTATCTTCCTCCCTCTCGATCCGGTAGCCCTTCGTGATGGAAAGCTTTCCGGAATAGGCCGACGGGTCGATGTCACAGTCGTCCACAAACTCCCCGTCTGCATACAGCCGGATAAAGCTGCGCTCCACATTCTCAAGATCCAGAGCCAGATGTCTCAAAGCCTTATCCTGCGCCGTCCTCTGCCCTGCCTGCTGTCCGTTCACCCACAGCTCAAAATCGGTAATGGCGGTCTCATAGTCGTCTGGCACGCTGATCCCCAGCTCGAACACGTTTCCCTCCGCCATGGAGTGAATATAGTAATAGACCCCGTCCGCTCCTTCCTCCTCCACGATGTAGCTCTCCCCGCCCTGAGCCGTCTGCAGATCTGCGGACGTGCCCTCCAGCAGACGGCTCACCGCCCCGCAGGTCAGCCTGTCAAAGGCATACAGCGTCTCGCTGTACAGAGACAGGGCGTCCATCTCGTCCATCTGCAGGTCTTCATATTCCTCCTGCACTGCGGCGTATTCTTCATAGGTCATCTCACCCAGGCTGTTTAATATACCGGCCTCCTTCAGCTCCTCCTTCTTCTGCTCCGTCTGCTTTACCAGCGCCTCCCAGGCATTTCTGGTGGAAATATAGTTCTCAAAGCCTTCCTTCACCTGAGCCTCCAGCTCCCTTCTCACCGCCTCCTCCTCCAGGCGCAGATCCTGATACTCCAGGGCTGTCTCATAGAGCACATAGGGCTCGTCCTCCACATAGCGGATCCCGTCGATCTGCCCCTTCATCCACTCCTTTGGAATTTTGATGAAAAGAATCCGGTAGGAGCCCTGCCAGGGAGCGTCCACATCCTGCAAAAGCTCATCGTACTTTCTGCGGAAGGCGGCGGAGTCCAGCTTTTCTCCCCGCCTGGCCTGGCTGATAAAGCTGTCGATCCGGTTCATCTTAGAGCCGTACTGACTGCGCATCAGGTCATAATTGGTATTCATAGCCAGAAGCGCGTTGGCCGCCGCCGTCTGCGCCAGATAAAGGGAATGGTCATTTTCAAGCGTATAATCGATGATAGCCTGCAGGCTGTCCCGGTCGATGTCCGCCTCCACGAAGGGGCTTTGAAAACGGTAGGATACGCTCACATCCAGCCCGGTCAGATCAGACAGCTTCTCCTTTTCCGCCTCCAGACTGCGCTTATTGGAAGCAAGAGAGGTTTCTATGGTATCCAGCTTCTTCTCAATGGCCTCAATATCCGACTGCTTCGCCTGCCCGGCCGCCAGCCTGGCTTTATTCTTTTTCAGCGTTTCCTCATAGGCTTCCAGCCGCTCCTCCTCGAACGCAGTCTTCTCCTGCAGCATATACACCTTCAGGAAGGTGAGGGACACCTCCTCATAAATACTGTATACAAGACTGTCCCTCTCATGCTTCAGGCTGTCGATCTCGGACTGAAGCTCCAGAGGCTTATAGGTATATTCAAATTCGTCCGACAGATCCGGCTTCTCCGGAAGCTTAAAGTTCAGCAGGGGAGACCACCGGAAGGTGCTCTGGTTCTTCTTTTTCAGCGCAATGGACTTCACCGACTGGACGTACTGCACCTCCGCCAGGGACAGCTTGCTCTCCAGCGCGGTGTAGTCCCTGCTCCCGGCAAGGGCCAGCACTTTGGCCTGCTCCAGCTTGAACGTCCTGGGAGCCGCCTGTACCTGCCCTTTCGGAAGGAGGGCCGCCACAGGCAGAAGGGTCACGGCCAGAAGCAGGCTCAACAGCCTTTTTCCGGCCTTATATGTTGTTTTCCCTCTTTTCTCGCCGTATCTTCTCAAAAAGCAATCCTCTCATCATTCGCAACAGCTCAGCCCGCACCCACGGAGCACTAGCAGGCGGCTCCACAAAACGCCCCTTCCGGGCCTTCCGCGGCTGCCATCATTCTATCAGGTACAGGAAAAAGCCTCCGTCCTTATCTTCACAGAAAAAAGTATAGGTCAGGTCGTCCTTCTGGTACACGTACAGGTACAGCAGCCCCGACTCGTTGAAGCCGTCCACCTCCCGCACCTCCTTATAGGGAGCCTGCGCGGACAGGCCGCTCTCCGTCTCCAGACGCTTCCCCTGCTCCTGCTGCCAGGAAATCCCCACCGCCTCCGGGAAGGTCAGATAGCTGTTTCCCTCAAAGGAGGGGAGGCCCAGGGCCTCCGTCAGGCCGTTTATGGTATCGATCACCTGATCCCCATAACGGAACGAATCCCGGCAGACATAGACTCTATCCGCCGTAAGGGTATCCTCAATGCTGTCCTCTGCAGCCCCGGACATATAGTAAGCGTCTATCTCCTCCAGCATAACCGCCGTCTCGCCCTCAAGCTGGTAAAGCGTCCTTTCCCCCGTATACATGGCCGCGATCTCATCCGCCCCCAGCCCCAGAAGCTGGGAGTACACAATATCCCCCAGATGGAAGCTTCCCGAAAACACCGGGCTCTCCGCTCCGTCGTAGAGCGTGCCCGCGCCCTCCTCCTCCCCGTTCAGAAACGTTCCGGCATACTGCTTCGTCCCGTTTTCCCGGTACAGGATCCCTTCTCCCTCAAAAAGATTCTCCGAAAAGGCTCCCTTATACTGAGGCTGCCCTGACGGATAGTACAGTGTCCCGGTTCCCTCATACTTGTTCTGTGCAAACTGCCCTTCATAAACCCTCTGCCCGTCCTGGCTGTACAGGGTTCCATAGCCGGAAGCATATCCCCGCTCCACAGCCCCCTCGTAGGCAGTATAACCGGATTTTGCCCGGATCCGCACCCGATCGTTCACAAAGCGCAGGGGGATGGAATCATAGTCGTAAACGCGCAGCCCGTCTGCCATTCCAGACACCAGCCTGGAGGGCGGATTGATGAAAAAAAGATAATACAGGCACAGCAGCCCCACTATAATCACTACGGAAAACGCCAGCTTTCTGCTGACCAGAAATCCCAGTATCGGAAAATAGTCGTGCTTATTCCTGGGCTTGATGCTGAACAGGCCGCTGAGCAGCTGCCTGGCTTTGGTCAGGATGCGGGAATGGATGTAGCTCCAGCTCGTCCAGTATTTCAGCTTCGTCCAGAGCGGCGTTATTTTAGCTTTGATGGTGCTTATCAGTACATTAAACAGATCGTTCATTCTTTATCCCACTCCGTCAGCAAGGAATCCATGGGAAACGATTCCATTTCCCGTCTGATTCAGACACCTCTCACAGGCAAACACGTACCATTTCGCCACCTCGTCGGAGGGGCATTCCTTCAGAACCTCCGTAAAAACGCTTCTGGCCAGGTAAAAATCATCCTGATAATACAGGGACAGCCCCTCCTGGAACCTGGCGTCCGCCGCCAGCCTGCGCCGTCTCTCCTTCATGGGGCAGGCATCCAGGATCTCATACAGCTTGAAGCTGCGGCCTTCTCCCTCGATAAAACCGATATAACGGCAGTCCGCTTCTTTCTCTACCACCTGGTACACGGTGTCCGTCACTGCCATGCGGATGCCTGCATCGCGCATACGGTCCGTATATTTTTCCAGAAACTTCATCTCATCCGACAGGACAAAGGCGGAGGCCTGTTCCTCATCACCTGCTACACCGTAGACGAAGCCGGTCCTGTGAAGCAGGATGAAGATTCCGTCCTCACCCGGAAGGCGCTCCCGCATACAGGCGGAAACCGCATCCACTCCGAAATTCAGCGCCTTCTGCGTCTGCTCCGTGAACATCAGCTCCAGCATCGTCAGATCCCGTCCTCCGGCCAGGAAAATCCCGCCGTATTCCTTCCACACCCGGCACAGCGCCGAATAGCGGACGTTCATCCGGCCAATGTACTCCTTTTCCTCCATCCTTCCCGCCCCCGGCATGGACACCAGAGCCAGCACACCCGATGTATGTACGCTGTCGCCGGCCGCCACATCCAGAATGGAATTTTTGTTCAGAAGCTCCTCTATCCTCTTAGGGGCGAAGCGGTAATATGTCTGCAGCGTCCGGTATCTGTCATAATTGATCCGGGCCACCCCCATCACGATCTGCCCCAGGCTGTTCCAGAGAGAACGCATTTCCCTGCTGCGGATACGGTAACGCTTCTTCTGAAGCCCTCCCGCTTCCCAGTCCCATTCCTCCTTTCCCTCTCCCACCCGGTTCATCACCCGTACCATACGTCTAAGCTCCGCCCCCTGCAGGATGACCACCGACGCCAGAAGGACCGTGCCGATCAGAAGAACGGCGCTGCCTGCGCTCACATAATCCTCCAAAAGCCTCTGAAGCCTTGCTTCCATGGGCGCCAGGGAGATCTCCACCAGAAGCGCCTTTTTCGGCGCGATCCGGTCAGGAGCCGTCGCCGCCAGAAGTCCTGTCCGGCTTCCATCCGGCTTCTCCGCGATCCGGTAGGCGGTGGTGTGCTCTCTGAGGGATTCCGATGCCAGAAGCGACGCCTCCTCCATCCAGTCGTCCGGAAAAACCGCAGCGCCTCCGGATGACTGCTGTGCTCCATCCGCCTGCGCTCCATCCGTCTGTGCCCCGTTCACGGTAAACAGCACGCTGTAGGTATCCACATCCCGGTTTAAGACCGCCGCATTCAGATACGTATAGCTTATCTCTCCCACCGTTGTAACCGGAAGAATGGCTTCCAGCATTCCGCCAAGCTCCTCCCGCTCCCGCACGCTCCCCGTCAGCTCCTTCTCCTCCGCCGCCTCCAGCCAGGCCGAGGACTGCTGCAGGTACACGCCGAACAGGCTCAGGTACTGCTCCAGGGAAAAGGTTTCCGCCTTCCTATAGCCCCAGGCCGCGCCCCCCGCAACGGTCACTGCCAGAATCAGCTCCATCACCGCAAACCTCTGTAACGCCTGGGAACGGCCTGCCAGCAGGATCAGGAACAGGAGCAGGACGATGACAAGGCTTATGATCACAACAACATTCATGCTACTCTCCCTCTATTTTACTAACGATTCCGTTCCTATCTGCTTAAACGTATTGAAAAACAGGCGGAACAGCGGCACGTCTCCCCAGATCAGGCCGGATACGATCATGATCAGAACCAGCAGCAGCAGGATGGTGCTGCAGATCAGCAGGAACCGGAAAACCGGCCCCTGATTCTTGTACAGCAGATCCTGAAAAAATACCCGGATCCCCCGCTTGGCAGGCCTGGGGGCAGACAGTCTCAGATCCGTATACAGCTCCCGAAAGCTCTGATAGCCCTGCCTCAGCAGCTTCTTCTGCAGCAGCCTGTACCCCACAGTCCTGCTTCCTCCCGCTTCCTCCAGAAGCCGTCTGACGATCAGCGCACATTCCGTCGCACACTGGCTCTCCGCGCAGTTTTTATCCATCTCCTCCAGATCAATGGCACAGTTTATGCTCACGCTTCCGTCCTTGTTCAGATGGATCTGCCGCTGGGCAAGAGCAAGATAGAGAAGGGGATAGGGCAGCATGGACGCCATACAGGCCAGAATCAGGTTCCGGCAGATCTCGTCACGGACGGCAGGGGCGATGCTCTCTCCCATATAAAAATCCCACAGGAACCGCTCCCTGCTGTATGCAAAGGCCACACAGAAGCCCTGGCCCCGGGCAAACATCGCCGCACAGCCCTCCGTGCCGTGCCTCCCGCGCTCAAACACCTCCAGAAGCTCCCGCACCACAGCGTGATCCTTTACGGTAAGGACGGTAAAGCAGACCCCTGTATTTCTGTCCTCGCAGATGGCTATATCATTTACCCTTCCCCGATACACTTCCCTGACCTTCCGCAGCGCCAGGTTCTCCGACTGGTATTTCATACACGGCCCATCCTTATCTATTTTTTAACGGTCCACCCATATCGTTTTGTCACACCGCTTCTTCTTCCATTGTCTTCTTCTTCACAATCGCATAAGCATAAGTACAGATCAGAGGCATGTCCGTGCAGTAGATCCTCAGCTCATACACCCCTTCTCTGGCAGGAGCCGTATATACTCCGTCCGGAGTCACTTCGCCGCTTTCCGGCTCCGTCATCTCATAGGAAAGAGAGCAGTTCTTCATGTTATTGAACCTTACCTGGAAGTAATAGCTCTCCTTCGTTCCCAATACCACAGTAGGTGTCACGGCGCTGATGCTCCTGCCGCTGGCATATTCCACGCTCCGGTCTTCCTCCTGACCGTCATAGCGCACAGCCACCCAGCGGTAGGTGAGCATCAGGTAATCCACATCCTGTAAGAGGCGCACAGCCACCACGAAGCTTCCCTTATCGTTCAGCACCTTCACTGCTGCCTCTGCGGAAACCTGCCGCATCCGGGCGGAGGGGAACAGCTCCGGGTTCCCGTACACAGTGACCCTGGTATCCTGCTTCAGGGCAGGATCCTCCTCCAGATATTCGTATCCTACCTCCACATACACGTTTCCTCTGCCAAGGCCGTGCATGATCTCACCGGAATAGCAGATGTCGCCCCGTCTGGCGCTGCCTCCCAGGGGAATCTCCACGATCCCCGTCTCGATCCTGGGCATTTTCCCTTCCGCTGCCGCCTGCACGGCTCCGGTATCCGGCCTGATCTGCGCCCTGTCTTTCTTCTCATAGAAAGGCAGACGTCTGCTGAAAAAGCCCTCAAATTCCCGTCTCTGCCGCTCCTCCCGCATTGTGGGAAGATAGGCTCCTCTCCCGGTCTCCGCAACCTTCTCAATCAGATAAGCCGCCTCTGTGCGGACCAGCTCCAGATCGGCCAGACGGATATAATCCGCCCGCCTGCCCATGCTGCGCAGCTCCATGCTCACCCTGCCGCTCTCCGTAAGCGCCAGCTCCTCCGGCTTCCTTCCGCTCACGGATACCCTGCAGCCCAGTTCAAAATCCGCAGGCGTCTCAACGCCCCCAATAACAGCCCTGCCGCTTCCCGGGCGCAGAAGCACACTGGTATCCTCCAGCTCATCCTCCTGGGCCAGCATCCAGTATTCCCGCACCGCCTTTTTCCCTCTGGAAAGCTGGATATTATCCAGAAAAATCTTAAGCTCCTGTTCCCCGTCCGAGGCAGAGAGGGCAGGAGCCTGCAGGACGCCTTCATAATAAAGCTTCACGCTCCTGTCAGACAGCTTCTCCGCCTCCACCTCCAGCTTCACATAATGGCCTGCGCAGACCACGGCAGGCATCCGCAGACGGATCACATAATCCTGGTTCTCAAACAGGCGGCCTCCCGTATAGAACTCCGTGTCCGCCTCATAATTTTCCACAAGCCCTGCCGTATCGCTCACAAAGAGCTCATAGCCCTCTTTGATCCGGTTATATTCATACTCCTTCTCACCGTCCTGCCTGTTGACCGCATAGACCGCGTGGACAGGCTCCTCCCGGTACCTCAGGCACAGGCTCACATGATCGGAGGTCAGCTCTTCAAAGCCTGTAATGGCCGACAGCTTCTTTACCACGGAGCTGTCCACCACGATCTCGCGCCCCGTATCGTCGATAGCCATGCCGCTCTCAATCATCAGGGACTGATCGTCCAGGCTGACCACACCCAGGCCGCACACGATCCCTGCCCCTGTCACCATCTGGTTCAAAAAACGCCTTTTATTATTCAGATACGCCTGCTCTGCCTCAAAGTCTGCGGAGGTCAGCATCTTTCCGGTATAGTACCGATTTCTCTCGAATGGGATCAACTCATTATTTCTCACTGGCCCGGTATCCTTTCCGTCTTCTTACTGTAGAGCAGCAAAGACCTTCACTTTTCGTCCAACTTTTATTGACAATATACGATAATATATAACAGACTGCCGCTCCAAAGAAACCCATTTCCCCTGAACGGTTTCTTTTTCAGCCGAGTGGTCATTGTTTCCTTCCCTTTCCATCCCTTATCCTTAGAGCGTGTTTGAAAATTCATTCCCGCCATCTGCATACATAAATGTGTTTTTGGACTGGATGCTTTTTCCCATTTCACTCCGGCAGTCCGGAATGATATAATAAAAGAAGAAGCGCAGACTACAGGATGGAAATAATTCCGAAGCCAGAGCGTGTTTGAACGTTCATTCCCGCCAGGCAGAGCCGGCCGGCTATTTGTGCAGAAACCTCGCAAACAGCCGGAACGGCAGCTGCGCTTCAGAATGAGGACTTAGATGGAAACAATAAGGATAGCGATATGTGATGATGCGGCAGAGGATATACAGGAGCTGAACGAGCTGATACGCCAAAGCCGCCCTGATCTGGAAAAAATAGAAACCTATGCCAACGCGGAAAGTCTCCTGAGGGTCATTGAGCGCGGTATCCTCTACGACCTGATTTTTCTGGATATTTATATGAACGACATGGAGGGAACGGAGGCGGCCCGTACCATACGCAGACTGCTTCCCGAGGCAGAAATCGTTTTTGTCACCATGAGCCGGGAGCACGCGGTACACGCTTTTGAGCTGGATGCCCTTCACTATCTGGTCAAGCCCGTCTCCTCCGGCCAGATCAACGAAGCCTTTTCCAGATTCGAGCGCAGGAAAAAGGAAACGGCCTGCCTGGAGATCCGTGTAGGGAGAGAAGTTTTCACATTAAAAACCAGCCGGATCCATTATATGCAGAGCCAAAACAGCGGAACGGATATTTATATGGACAGCGGCGTCCTTCATTCCAGCGAAAAGACGTCCGCCATGGGAGAGCAGGTTTCCGCAAGCTTTCTTAACATACGCCGGGGCATGTACGTGAACATGAACTATATCCAGCAGATGGACACCGACTCCTGCCTCTTAAAAAACGGAGAGCGGGTGCTCCTCAGCCGGAAGGACAGAGCCGGAATACGCAGCAGGTATAAAGAATATATTTACGGAATCGTGAAAAAAGAAGGGAGTTAAAGCCATGCTCGACTATTTCCTCCGTTTTGTATTTGGTTTCTTTCAGCAGATCCTTCCCTGTATGGTGCTGCTTACCCTTCCGTATGAAAGGGAAAACTTTCCATATGGAAAAAAGCGCTTTATCCTGACGGTATCCGGTATCTGTCTGGCAGTCTCCCTTCTTTTCGGCACAATCATGACAGGACTGTTCTACCATGCGGATGGAAAACAGATTTTCTTAAGAGAACTCCGGCCGGCATCTGTGGGCAACGCCTACATGGGGCTTACCGCCGTACTGCTCATCCTGTTTTACTGGAATACAGTGAGAGACGATTTCAGCAAAAAGCTGATTGTCCTGATATTGACAGCAGACTATGCCATACTGGAATACATTCTGGTAAACAGCCTGACCTTCCTTCTGCGTATTTATTTCCACATTTTTAATACGGAGCTCTACTCTCCTGAGATCCTGCTCCTGTTTCTGGCCATCAAGGCCCCTGCCCTTCCTTTTATGTGCTTCTTTATGGCCAGGATCGTAAAGGAGTACCTGAGCGGGCGAAGCGGGAAGATGGTGAAGAAAAGCCTGCTGATCGTATCTGCCCTTACCATTCTCCACGTCCTGTTCGTGGCGGGAAGTACGGCGGCCTATGAGACGGTCTATCACCAGACCCATCTGCTGCGGCTCCACTTTCTCAGCGATTTCCTGTTCGGACTGATCAACCTGGCCGTCATCTACTGGTATATTTTCCGGGAGGCGGATCAGGACATGAAGGAAAACGAATTCCAGCACCAGCTGGAGATCCAGCAGTTCCAGTACAATGCCATCCGCAGCGATATTGACAATGCGGCCCGGATACGCCATGACATCCGGCACCATATGAGGGTTCTGGAGCGCTTTCTGGACGAGGGAAGGCAGGAGGACGCCATGAGCTATCTGCAGGAGGTCACCAATTCCTGCTCCCTGCCGGAGACGGAGTGCTTCTGCAAAGACCCCGTTCTCAATGCCCTTCTCCAGTACTATCTGGGAGAGGCAAGGGAAAAGCAGATCCATCTGGAGCTTCACATCGATGTGAAGGACTGCCGTGTGGACACCTCAGATATGACGGTGGTAATGGGAAATCTTCTGGAAAATTCGATCCACGCCTGTGAGCAGGTGGCAGAGGGCCGTTTTATACGGCTCTATATGGGAGTGGTAAACAATGTGCTGGCCATGATTCTGGAAAACAGCAGCCCAGCCATGGGAACCGCAAAGGAAGCCCCCACAATCTGCGGAGAATTTATAAGCGGAGAGCAGCTCTGCCGCCAGCCCTGGGCCGGAATCGGCCTGAAAAGCGTTATTGCCACGGTAAAAAAATATCATGGCAGTTCAGAATTCCGATATGCGGACGGAGTATTCTGCTGCCGGATGAATATGGAATGGGAGACAGGAGAACAGGGGCTGTAAGCTATCTCCCGCCTTCCTTCTCCTGAAGCTCCAGATACCGGACAGATACATAGCCCGTCAGGTCGCCGGACAGGATCAGCGCCCAATCTGAGCCCAGCTCCAGCACCTCCCCCTCATCCCCCGGAGCCAGGAAGCCGATGATCTCCCCGTTCATGGAAGGCTCCAGCCGCACGAACAGCCTTCCCTCCCCATGCACGGCTGTGAAGGAATACGAAACGTCCTGGGGATCAGAAAATCCCCCCTCTTCTTCGGACTTTGGCAGAGCGGCATCGTCCGCCGTCTCCGTCTCTGCCGCCTCCTCATTATCTTCTGCTTCAGACGCAGAAAGGAAGCCTGAGTAAGCCGGGGCCGACAGCTCTATATTGGTCGTTTCCCCGGATACGGCAAAGGCAGCATCCATTTTCCCAAACTGTATACAGGCAGCAGCTCCCGTTACCAGATAGACTGCGGTCACCCCGGTAAGAACAATCCTTCGTTTCATGATTTCCTCTCATTCCGCCGCTTGGGCGTCTTTTTCCCATTTCCCGCCGCCTGCTTCTCATTTTAGGCAGGGAAGCTGTATGTAAACGGCCATTCCGTTACCAATGCCGCTCCTGGCATAGATGGTTCCCCCGTAACGCAGGACAATGGCCCTGGCCTGCGTCAGACCCAGGCCGTTTCCTCTCATCCGGTTGGAGCCCTGATAGTTCCGCTCAAAAATACGCGCCGTTTCTTCTGCGTCAAGCCCCATGCCATTATCCTTTGCCACGATAAAAAGCTCCCCGCCCACGTTGGAAACGGTGATCACCAGACGGCCCGGACGCTGCATATATTGGATGGAATTGTCGATAATATTGTGAAACAGGATCCGCAGAAGCCCCGGCTCCGCCGCCACAGGAACGGCAGCCGAGCCGCTGGAAAGCTGGACAGCAACGCCTGCCCGGCTGGCAAAAGGCTTCATCTCCTCCATAACTTCAAGCACAACGGCCGCAAGATCCACAACAGGCATGTCCTCCTTTGCCACAGGAGGCGGAAGAAGCTGTGCCCAGTCCTCCTCCCCGGAGCGGCTCTCACGCTCCTCAGCCTCCTGTCTGGCCTCCTGAAGCTGGCAGCGCACCTCCTCCAGCTCCTGTCCCAGCTCCTCTATCTCCCTTCTGCCCGCCTCATTCCTTTTCTTCAGCCGTCCAATCTCCTCCTCCTTCTCAGCCAGCATCTGCTTCTGAGTGCTGCGCTCATAGGAAACCTCCCGAACCTGCCCGTACTCCTCCATAAGCCGGTTCTGGCTGATGCGAAAATAGATCAGTCCGATACAGCTGTGCAGAACGAAGAACAGAAGGAATAAATAGGGCTTTCCCTGAAACAGAAAAAAAATGGTTGCCGCGTAGCAGAAAAACAGAATCAGGAGCAGAAGAAGCTCCGTCCATGAGATATTCGCCTTTTTTATTTCGTCTTTTTCCATACCAATTCCCTTATTTACCATGTCAATCCCCTTATCCGCCAGGATAACGGCGGCTCGTTTTAAGATAAGGATAAAGGTTTTTCCGGGGAAGGAGCAACGACCACTTGGCGGGAAAAGAAGCCGTTCAGGGGGCGGAAGCCCCCCATCCGGGGAGGCTGCCATCATCCTATTGAAAATACGGCCCCCCGCAGAAATCCTCCCACCTGGAGGAAGGAATCGTAGGACTTAAAATAATACACTCCGGATCCGGCGCCAGCACATGCCTGGTCACCTCAAAGATCCCCCTTGCGTCGCACAGGATACACTCCGCTTCGCCAAGCTGCACCTTCTTCGCCGCTCCCGTATCGTAGAAAGCCTGGGTCAGCTTCACAAAATCCTCAGAAATATAGGGCTGGCGTGAATTGAAATGCCGCCTCATATAGATTTTTTTCAGGCTTCCATCCGGCAGCTTCGTATAGAATTCACAGGGCATATCCGTCAAACGATGGGGCACGTTCAGCACCTCCTCCACCCCATGGATGAAGGTGTTGCGGGCATGGGTCACGCCCGCCAGCAGGATACGCCCGTTCCTTTCCCTCAGGCGGTCATAGCAGCCTCCCGGCGTACAAGGCGTATTGTACTCCTCCTCCCCGGCCAGATACTCTGCCGCCTCTCTGCCGAATCCCGCCATGCTGTGGGTGGGATGCAGGGAACGGATCACACCCGGACGCTTCCGAAACAGGTTTGGCAGGATTCCCACACAGGCAGGCTCCGTATCCCGGTCAAAAACCGTGTAACCGCTCCCCATCTGCGCCCAGGTATGGGTAGGTAGCAGCAAAAGCCCTTCCGCAAAATACTCCATCAGCGCGTCCAGCACCGTATCCGCGCCGCCCTCCACATCCCCCATCGCTTTCATGGAGGAGTGCATCAAAACCGTGTCTGTGGGGCGCAGCCCCATCTCCTTTAATTGTTCCTTCAAATCTTCCTTTGTATAGCTCATACTCTCCCTTTCTGGTGTAGCAGCTGCCCTCTTCGCTAAATTCAAAAACCCCGCTGCAAACATGGCTGCTTGTCTCATTGCTCACGGGAATAAAGAAAATGCAGAAAACCGCAGCCCTCACCCTGTTGCAAAAGCTACTCTCCTATCTTCCATCATCGCACGGATTACCGGAAAAGGCAACTGTTGGAAAGCTATCTAAAGCTGCCCGATGTGGCTGAATGCAGCGTTTAGCTGCGCCCATTCGATAACACGCTCCAGCGGCCTGCTGAAAGTTATAAATTCTTCTGTGCAAAAAAGACCCGCCCTCCGCCAAAGTATGCTAAAATAAGGCTGTCATACGCCGGCTTACAAGGAAAGGATTTTCTCAAATGGCTGTCCACGCGGACTCCAACGAATGAAAATACAGCAGACAGGAGGGCTCCATGCTCTATCTCACCCGATTTACCTTCCCCGAAGAAGAAATAGAAACAGATTTTATTTTCCGTCAGAAGCGTACCTGCTACGACACCTACTACCCCTTTCAGATCCTTTCCAAGCACCACCTGCGCCAGCTTGATCTGGAACCGGTGACTATCCTCTACGGCGGCAACGGCTCCGGCAAGTCCACCGCCCTGAACGTGATCGCTGAAAAGCTGCATCTTCTGCGGGACACCAGATACAACCGCTCCAATTTCTATAAGGACTATCTGAAGCTGTGCACCTGTGAACCGGAGCATCCCAGGCTTCCCCCGGACGCCAGGATGATCACCAGCGACGATGTATTCGATTTTATTCTGAACCTGAGAACCATCAACGACGGAATCGACCTGAAAAGGGAAGAACTGTTTGAAGAATATCTGGACGCAAGGTATTCCTCCTTCCACATGAAATCACTGGAGGATTATGACCAGCTGAAAAAAGTGAACATGGCCCGCAGCAAAACTCAGTCCCGCTACGTGCGCGGCAATGTGATGGACAACGTGAGAGAACATTCCAACGGGGAAAGCGCCTTCCTCTACTTTTCTGAAAAAATCCGGGAAAACAGCCTCTATCTGCTGGACGAGCCGGAAAACAGCCTCTCCCCTGCCAGACAGCAGGAACTGGTTCGTTTTCTGGAGGATTCCGCCCGCTTCTACGGCTGTCAGTTCCTCATTGCCACCCACTCCCCCTTCCTGCTCTCCATCAAGGGCGCGAAGATCTATGATCTGGACGAGGATCCGGTGGATGTGAAGAAATGGACGCAGCTTGAGAATGTGCGGATGTATTATGAATTTTTTAAAAGGCATGAGAAGGAATTTCTGTGAAAAGAGAGAAGGCTGATGAAATGCACAATAATGAGGCTGACATTCCATGTTTATTGGGAAATATTTTTGTCATTATAAAATCCATTTTGTCCCCCAAGATAAAATACATACACTTTCCAAATTACTTTTTACCCAAAAATGACGGATACGGCCTCAGAACACTTCCCAATGCCGTATCCGCCCGTTTAGGAATCATTTTTAAAAACTTCAAAGACGAATGAAAAAGAACCTCCGCCTACATCCCACATTTCCCAATTCCGTCCATCTCCCGCACTCCCGGATCATCTGACCTGTAATCCTGATCCCAGTATCCTTTGGGATGAATCTTCGTCCGGTATCTATGGTGAGGAACGGGAATCGGATCCGCCGCCCTCATCATGCTCCGGGCGAGAAGCTGAAGCAGCTCCTGCCGCACCTTTGCATACTCCTCCCGCTCCCACAGGTTATCCTGCTCAAACGGATCCTTCTCCAGAGCATACAGATACCCATTTCCCATCATATCCAGCTGGAGATGGTATCCTCCATGCCACACCGCCCGTACCTGGCCGCACTGTGTCCAGGTATTCAGGCAGTCATAGGAAACCTTATTGTGAATGGCACCCTCCTGCTCCTCCGTCAGGCTGTCCTCATCTCCCCAGTACAGCCCTCCGAATCCGCTTTCCGCATAGGCTGTATCATATTCCTTCTCCGGAATATCCTTATTCTCAAGAAGCGGAAGGATACTCTTCCCCTGCACCCCGAAGGGCGTCTCTATCCCCAGCATGTCACAGATTGTGGGCAGAATATCCACAATACTCACATAGGCGTCCCTCTCTTTTCCACGCCCTTCAATCCCCGGCCCTCTCCAGATCATGGGAATGCGGGTCAGGATCTGCGGCAGATCGGCTCCCTTTCGGATCAGGCCGTATTCCCCCACAAAATCTCCATGATCCGACAGGAAAAGCACCACCGTATCCTCCTCCAGCCCTCTCTCCCTCAGCCCCTCGATCAGACGGCGGAACTGATCGTCGATCAGGCGGAGCATTCCATGGTAATTGGAACGCGCCCGGAGTATCCGCTTTTCAATGTCTTCCCCTAAAACTCCTTCCCAGTCTCTGCGAAGCCATTCAAAGCGGAAGCCCTTCTGCCCAAGGATCTCTTTTCCCGCATGAACCTCCGGCAGCTCCTCCGGCGGAAACAGATCAAAATAGGGCTTGGGAACCTGATAGGGATTATGGGGCTCCGCAAAGGATACCCAGGCAAAGAAGGGCCTTCCTTCCTCCAGGCCATCAATGAATTTCAGCACGGAGCTGACATTTCGATAGGGATGCTGCACCTCCACTCCGCCGGGAGAGGGCTCGTGGATTTCCAGATGCTTCGTACCGCAAAGGAAATCTGCAAATTCCTTCTGCTCCTTTGTAGCATTTTCTTCCCCCTCATACCCCAGATGGCCGCTTTCCTCCCAGAAATCGAAATCCCCTTCCCCATGATGGGAGTGGTTCTTCCCGCATAAGGCCGTCGCGTATCCCTGCTCCTTCAGCACGTCCAGAAGGTCCCTGGTATAAATTGCGTCCCTGGCATTGTGGTTGGTTCGGACACAGTGGGTTTCCGAATACCTTCCGGTAAACATACTCACTCTGGCCGGCATACAGGTGGGATTCGATGTATATGCCCGGTCAAAATCCACGCCACCCTGCGCCCATTCATCCAAAAAGGGCATGGTATCCAGCTCATACCCACAGCCCCTGCGAAGATCTGCCCTCTGCTGATCCGTCATTACAATGATGATGTTTTTCTTCTTCATATCTTTATCACCCTCACCCTTTCACTGCCCCTATCATAACACCTTTTACAAAATATTTCTGCACAAAGGGATAAATGATCAGCATGGGGACGCTGGATACTACGATAGCGGAATACTTAATCGCCTCCGCCATCTTAATCTTCTCTGCCATACCCACATCATTCGTCCCCATCTGTTCGGTCTGCCCCAGTAACAGGATATTACGCAGTATGATCTGCAGCGGATATTTATTATCGTCCTTTAAATAAATCAAAGCGTCAAAATAGGCATTCCAGATACCTACCGCATAATACAGGATCAATACCGCAATGATTGCCTTTGAAAGAGGAATCACAATCTTCAAAAGCATCTGGATATTGCCGCAGCCATCCAGCCTTGCCGATTCATAAAGCTCTTCCGGTATGCTGTTCTCAAAAAATGTCTTGGCAACAATCAGATTATAGGTTGAAATTGCCGCCGGGATCAATAAAGCCCAGATAGAATCGTACATCCCCAAATCCCGTACCAGAAGGTAAGTAGGAACCATTCCTCCATTAAAATACATAGTGAACAGAATCGCCATCATAAACAGATTCCTGCCCGGCAGCTTTGGTCTGGAAAGAGGATAAGCCGCCACAATCGTCAAGATTACGCTGATCGTGGTTCCGCTTAGAGTATAAAAGCAGGAATTCAGAAATCCTCTCCAAATGTCCTCATTCTCAAACACCATAGTATACGCCTTTAGTGTGAAACCCTTTGGAATCAACAAGACTTCTCCCTTTATCACCAGATCCGGATCCGAAAAGGAAGCAGCAAGCGCAAAAAGGAGAGGGATCAGAACGATCAGAATAATCACCGCTCCAAGAAAATTGACCACAATATCAAAAAAGAGATCACTTTTTATTTTTTTCTTCCATTCAGTCATCTTTGCCTCTCATTCTGCCGCATCAACGGCCTTTCCATTTTTACCACAAGCCTGTTTTTGTGGTTTTCTTGCTGATAAAATTGGCGCTGACTAACAGGACAAAATTAATCACTGAATTAAACATTCCCACCGCCGTGCTGTAGCTGAACTGCCCCTTCTGGATTCCGTTTTTGTAAATAAAGGTAGAAATAATCTCACTGGAAGAAAGCGTTACACTATTCTGCATCAGAAGCACCTTTTCAAACCCTACCGACATGAGATTTCCAATCCTCATAATGAACATAATCAGAATCGTACCCATAATACAGGGGATGGATATATGCAGAATCTTCTGCATTCTGGAAGCTCCGTCAATGGAAGCCGCCTCATACAGCTCCTGATCCACCCCCGCCAGAGCCGCAATATAGATGATCGCATTGAATCCCATAAACTGCCACACATTTGAAAATACATACAGCGGCTGGAAATAAGATGGCTTTGACATGAAATCAACCGCCTCTAATCCAAACAATCCTGTGATTTTATTAAACAGTCCATAGTCCTTGTTGGAAAACAGGGTAAGCATACTGACAATCACAACAACCGAAAGAAAGTTGGGCATATAGGTAATATTCTGTATTGCCTTTCTGAACCTTACATTCTTAATCTCGTTGATCAGAAGCGCCAATATAATCGGCATCGGGAAACCGATCAGCATGGTAAACAAACTGAGAGATATGGTGTTCCACAGAATATCCCCAAAATAATAGGACTCAAAAAACTGCTTGAAATAAGTAAATCCTGCCCATGGACTTCCTGTTATACCTAAAGTAGGGTTAAACCTCTTAAAAGCAATCTGCAGCCCATACATAGGAGCATATTTAAATATGATATACCACAAAAGCGGAATTGCCAGCAGTGCATACAGACTGAAATTCCTTTTTATATCCTTCCATTTCCGTTTCAAACCCAATCCCCTCCTGTCTTTATCAGAGCATCCGGGTAACAGAAAGGCCAGCCCGCCTCATGTCAGGCCCGGCTGGCCCTTTCTATCCCTTTACTGCACTGCATCCAGAGCTCTTTGATAAATTTCTTCCAATTCCCTGATTCCAATCTGTTCCAGGGTGGCACAGTACTCCTCCCATTTATCAAAGTCCCACTCACCGATAATGAATTTGGTCACAGATTCGTCCCGATAGTTTACCAGATCCTGTTCAATGGCTATCACTCTCTCCGTATCTTCCAGACTGACGGCCGGCTTCGCATACACCTTCTCCGGCAGAAACTCTGCAAGAGCCGCGGACACCTCTTTCGTATGGTCGCTTGCCACTGTGCCATCCGTCAGATCCGTTGTCAGAACCGGAAATCCCTTACCGGGAACCAGATTAATCTTACCAAGAGCAGTCATGAACCCTTCTTCTGCATTCAGGATCTCATCTTTAAATCTGGGAACTCCATTTTCATCAAAGGTATAGGTTTCTCCTTCGATTCCGTAACTGAAAAACAAACCTCCTTCTTCACTGAAAAAATAGTCCACCCATCTGATAGCCGCCTCAGGATTGCTGCAGGTATTGCTCAGGGCAAAGGCTCCCAGCGTCACTCCCGTATTCGCATCTGCCCAAAGCTGATCGCCATTGGGACCGATCAGGGGATCATATCCCACATAATCCAGTTCACAATTCAAAAACACATCCGAATAGGGCATGTACATCGCTCCAAAAAGTTCTCCCGCCAAGTTGCTTCTCCATGCAGGCCTGTCATTTTTGTAATAATCCTGCCACAGGAGTCCTTCTTCATACAGTTCATTCAGATACTGTAAATACATCTTGAACTCATCATCACAGAGCCAGTTATGTAATTTCCCGTTCTCATCTACATTATAAGTGTCCTTCATCTGTAACTGTAAACCAAAGGAGCCGCCCAGGGCATACACAGAACTGGGCTCCCGTATTCCCAGAGGAATTTCATCCTGCTCCCCATTGCCGTTTGGATCGCCGTCCCGGAAAGCGGTCAACACTTCCTTAAATTCATCATAATTTGTCGGAATCTCCAATCCCAGTTCGTCCAGCCATTTCTTATTGATCCACTGCTTAAAATCTATCATTCCCGTTGCCGAAATATCGATCTGCGGAACTGTATAAATATGGCCGTCAGAGGCTGTCACCGCCTGCTTCATCAGAGGATTTTCGTCAAACAGCTTCTTCAGGTTAGGAGCATACTCTTCGATCAACCCCTCCAGTGGTATGATCTGCTGACTCGTCACACCATAGGTTGCAATCTGAGTAGCTGTCAGCCCACATCTCAAAAAAACATCAGGCAGCTCATTGGACGCAAACAGCAACTGAAGGTTTTCCTGAAATCCGTCTGCCGGAACCTCCTGATAATCCATATGAACATTGGTCATCTCCTCATACTTGTCCAGAACCAGAACTTCATCCCAGTCAGCCTGATTCTGATCCCGCTGCCCGTATACGGTCAGCGTAATCGGTTCGTTGACAATAGGAAACCCTTCCATATTCAGGTTTGCTGCACTCTCAGCCGAAGCCTCATCAGCTCCCGCCTGAGCCTCACCGTTGTCAGAGCCATCCCCTCCTTTTTCCGATGACGCTCCACATCCTCCGAGAAGCCCTGCTGTCAATGCAATACATAACAGTAACGCAATTTTTTTCTTCATAACCCCTGCCTCCTGTCTCAATATTTGATACTGTTATATAGTAGCACGATTTGCCCCTCTGTTTTTCTGAGATATATTTCCTATTTTTACTTTAACATCTTCATTTTTTACTGTCCCGCTGGAATTCCTTTGGACTCGTCCCCGTATGCTCCTTAAAAATTTTGTACAGCCCTGCATAACTGCTGAAACCGCTTTCCAACGCGGCTGTTTTCATGGAACACCCCTCACGCAGCCGTTTTTTTGCCTCCTCCACCCTTCTTTCATGCAGATACTCCGTAATTGTCTGCCCTGTTTCCAAATGAAAAACGCGACTTAAATAAGAACTGTTTGTCCCAATCACTGATGCCATACCACTAAGAGTTACATTTTTTCGGAAATGATCATCCATATAAGCAATTGCATCAGACACAATCCCTGAATATCCTCGTTCCTTCTCCTGCCGCTCTTTTAATTCTCTTAAAACATTTTCATACAAACCTGCTATATTTTCACTCAGTTTCTTCCTTCTTTTTTCCCTGGCGTATTCAAACAGGCCGAAATCCTTTGGCAAAAAATCCAGTTCTATTCCATACTCTATGGTTATCCTTTCCAGTAATTCCAGAAGCTCCTTCGTCACCATAAAGCAGAGGCTGATATTTTCATCCTCTATCTGTCCGTAAATTTCATGAATGACTTTACCTGCTTCCGATGCATTCGGTTTTTCAATCAATGATAAAATCTTTTTCTGCTGATAAATGGTAAGCGATAACTGCATTCTTTCCTGACCATTTTCCTCCCTGCGGTCTCCCTCTAAGTGAAGGATATAGGATTTTAAAGAATTATCACTGAAAAAGAAAGGACAGTAATATACCGAAGTTTTTCTTTCATATAAGCTCCTGATGCTGTCCGCTCCCCTCATATGAGTGTATTCCATAGCCTCCCTCATTGTGCTCTCCGATGTTTCCTCATAAAAACGCACAAGAATGATAAATTCCCTCTCTCCGTGATAGATAGCCAGAATATCCATCTTATCGGTAGACATCCCCTCAAAAATACGACAGATACCATCCCTAAATGTCTCTTTTCCTGATTCTGAATACTTTTTCCCTGCATCAATCCGTTCAACCATCACTGCTTTTCTGGAATTGTCAGATGTAAACGGGTTCATACCCTCTTCAAAAATCCATTCATGGGCACGATGCCGCAGTTCTTTTTTCACATCCCACAAGGTTCTGTCCTTTTTACGCTTTTCAATTTCTTCCAATACGTGAAACAGCATTTCTTCGCTTAGTCTGCTCTTTAATATATAGTCTCTCGCTCCGTTCTTCAGCGTCTCCCTTACAAAATCATAATCATCATAACTGCTTACCACAATCATAGAAATCTGCGGATACTTTCTTGCTATGCATCTGGATAACTCCACCCCGTTTTCACCGGGCATGGAAATATCAAGAATAACTATACTTATTTCTTTCTGACCCAAAATCCTAAGCGCTTCCTCTGCATTACCCGCCTCGTCAACAATCCGATAATCGCCCTTCTCCCAAAAAGACATTGCTTTTATATAATCCCTAAAGATCTTTTCATCATCTACCAGCAATATTCCTGCTCCCATCTCGTACCCTCCCTACAAATACGGTTCTGTGTAGACAGGAAGCTTTAACTCTACACAGGTAAAAGCATCCTGATAGCTGTAAATACATCCTCCATATTTTTCCCCGAAAATCAGATGGATCCGTTCAAATACGTTCGCCATACCCACTCTTCTAAACCCTGTTTTTTTCCGGATATTTCCCTGCAGCTTCAGCAGCTTCTCCTGGGCAATTCCCTTGCCGTTATCCATAATTTTAATGGTTACAGCATCCCTGTCTGAATATGCCTTAATATGTATCTTCCCTCCGGGCTTATCTGCAATACCATGAATCAAAGCATTTTCAACGATTGGTTGTAAGAGGAGCTTTGGTATCTGATAGGCCCACAATTCCTCCTCTACATCCCAGCTCAAATCAAATTCTCGTGTATATTTAAATCTTTCTATCAGAATATAATTATCTATGTATTCCTTCTCCTCCCATAATGAAATAAACTCTCTTTTATTCGATAATACACTCCTGAATAGTTCGGAGAGTGCTGAAGAAACCCTCTCTATCTCTGCCTCACCTCTCATGTGGGCTACATAAGAAATACTGTTTATGGAATTGTACAGGAAATGCGGCTCTATCTGCGCATCCAGAAACTTCTGCTCCGCTTCCTTTTTCAGTTTTTCCTTTTCGCGGATTTCTCTCATAAGCCGGGCGATCTGATCCATCATTCTGTTAAAGGTATCTGCCACCACACCAATTTCATCCTGTGTCTGTACTTCCACCCTTGTATCCAGATTTCCCTGCCTGATCTTTTCCATACCATGGGACAATATTTTCAAATTTCCGCACAGTCTACGCGACAGTAAAACAGAACAAACGACCGCCGCCATAACCGCGCCAAATCCAATCAAGATAAATTTATACTTTAAATTTTCCGCATCCTTTGACAATACATGATACGGAATCAATACCGTTACCGACATCATACCGGTATCCGATTCATTCCTGATATAATATTGCCGTTCCCCGTCCATTTGTATATATCCGGTATTTTTTTCCCGCTTCTTTACTTCGCCCAAAATCTCAGCCGCCTTTTTTCCATCTCCCCGATTACAGTAAAAAACAGTATCATTCTGCTGCTGAATCACAACGGTTGAATTGCGCAACGGTTCCATTTCATACGCATTGATCAAAACTTCATAATTTAATTTTATAATCCCTGTCGCTTTGATCTCATTTTTATCATAGACAGGCCAGCTGTAAAGAACCGATTTCTTCCCGTTGTCGTAAGTAATACATGGCCGTCCGGCTTCCAGTGCCGTACTTATGTCCGTCTCATTCAGATCTTTTTTTACCATCAGTTCCGAAGATGCCTGGTAAATATCCCCGGCAGAGGTAACCATAAGAATATCTTCAATATATTCCTTCTGTGTCATTAAGCCTGACAGGAAGTTTGACATCTTTCTTTTCTGAACAAATCTGTCATAAGAAGCTTCACTGGCTGTGCTCGTCAAAGCCGGCTGAAGGATTTCGCTGCTAAAAGAAATGGAAATAGAAATTTTACGCGCCTCATTAATCATACTGTCAAAATTCTGATCGGCAAATTCAATATACTGAGTCAGATAATTCTCTGATATCTTTCTATAAGAATCTACCTCTGTGTAATAAGATAAAATCAGAGATGCTAAAGTAATTCCCACCGCCAGCATCAGGCATACCATCATTATCTTAGCCTGAATTGTATGTATATGTTGAAAATTCCTACCAGTTTTCATTCCCTCATCTCCTTCCGTCTACAGATTTGTTGTCTGTTATCTTAGAATAAACACATCCTCCCAGCTCTGTCAACAGACTGGTAAGCTGCAAAAGAAAACGGAGTATACCGAAAAATCCGTTACACTCCGCCCGCTTTTCTGTCCTGCCGGTCTGCCTTATTTCTTTCACTCTATCTGGCGTTTTTCGCTACCCCTTCATCCCATTCAAATACTCCATCACCGCCATATGCACATTCCAGGCAATCTTCTCCTGATAATAGTCGTCACACAGCTTTTCCGCCTCCGCAGCATTAGACAGGAAGCCGCACTCCACGATCACAATGGGCTTCCCCGTTTTTTTCAGCAGATAATAGCTGTCGTTCCCCTTCACTGTACGGTGATTTTCCGGATCCAGATGCTGCACCAGACGGTTCTGGATCAGCTCAGCCAGTGCCTTTCCCTGAACGCTCTGCTCATAATAAAAGACCTGCGCCCCGTGCACATACTCCTCCCCGTAGCTGTTCTGGTGGATGCTCACCACCAGCTGGGGCTGCGCCTCCTCGATCAGCTGGATCCGCTGCTTCATATCCTGCACCTTCTTGTTGGAGGCATTCTCGTCATACAGGCCGCCGTCCGCTTCACGGGTCATGACCACCTTCACATCGGAGCTTTCCAGAAACATCCTCAGCTTCTGGGCCACCTGCAGGTTCAATTCCTTTTCCAGAGCCCCGTTGATCCCTATCTTTCCCGGATCGTCCCCGCCATGCCCCGCATCTATCACCACACAAAAGCCCTCATCCTTCCGTGCCGTTCCCTCATTCACCAACACAGCCGCCTGTTTTGCCGCCAGGAAAACGGAGGTCAAAAGGATGATCGTCGCCGCCCCCTTGAGAATCCCTTCCTTCAGCTCTGTTCTCATGTCTCCCTCCTTGCCGGAGCGTCACAAAACTGTGTACCCCTGGTCTCCGCTTACTGCATTCTATGTCAGACCCCCGGGAAAAATAACGCTGCCGTTCGCAGCGCTATCAAACGCCTTCTGTTCGAGGCGTAAAAATATATAACAGCCGGAAGCGGATTCCCGCCCCCGGCTGCCTTTCATCCATTTCCATTATCCGTTTACAAACCCGCTCAGCACACCCCAGATCTCAGGATGGCCGCTTTCATAGCCCAGCTTCCAGGCCGCCACTCCGCCCAGATCGTACTTCTTCATCACGTTCATCTTCTCCTGAAGGGACTGGGCATCCTCCAGCCACACCTGATAGAAGGAATCCCCTTCGTAGATCTCGCCGTAGTTCTGACCGGCCTGGGCGTCCCATACAGGCTGTACGCCCCGCTCCGACAGGAAATTTGACGCCGCGGTCATTCCCACCGCCTGGCTCTTTACCCCTTCATTTGTGGTCTCCCAGATCCTGGTGTAGAACGGCACGGCATTGATTACCTTATGGGAAGGAACCTGCTGTACCATGGTGCTGATCCCCTCCTCCACATAGCCGATGGAGGCCACGCTGCCCGTCTCCTGGGAACCGCCGTAGTGCTCGTCATACCCCATGATGATCACATAATCCGCCACAATTCCCTGTTCCTTCCAGTTATAGTGGGCATTGTAATTCTTGGGCACATAGTTGTCCACAGACAGCACCAGGCCGTTTGCCCGGCAGGGAATGGACAGCTCCCTGATAAACTGGATATAATCCTCCCCCGCCTCTGCGGGAACCTGCTCAAAGTCTATGTTGATCCCGTCTACTCCCAGCGCCAGCGCCTCCGTCACCAGGCCCTCCACCAGCCTGTCACGCCTGCTGGTATAGGACAGGATCTCCTTAATGTCCACGTCGTGGGTAAAATTATCCGCCAGAGCCCATACCTCCAGCCCTCTGCTGTGAGCCTTCTCCACATACTCCCGGCTTCCTATGCTCTCAAAATTCCCCTCATTGTCATTTAAGAAAAACCAGGTGGGGGAGATCACATTCATTCCGGTCACGCCCTCCAGCACCGCATCCAGCGTGGAGTTGGCCGCCGCGCTGGTTACCTGATGCCAGCCCATGTTGATCTTGTAGTCTCTGTGTATGGAGGTATACTCCGGCTCCACATAGGAGGTCACGGCCACCGGAATCTCCGTGCGTTCATTGCTCAGATACTTGTTCTCCACATAACCGATATAACCATCCTCAGTGGCCACCTTGCTCCATTTTTCCATCTTCTCAAGCACAGCAACCGGTGTCCCCGACGGCGCATCCGCCAGGATGTCGCTTTTCACGCCTCCCTGGTAACGCACCGCGGTGTCCTTATCCACATCCGCAGCCTGATACTCGCTCCAGTCCGTGGTCAGAACGGCCCGGTTCGGCTCCGTATACAGGGCGTATGAAAAATTCGTATACTTCTGTATGTAGTCCAGCGCCACATACATAACGCCGTTCTCCAGATAAGCGGCCACGTAGCCCTCGTCCCGCACTTCCTCACCGGGAAGGATCACATGCACCGCGTCCGCCGTGGTATACAGAAGCCTTCCTTCGTTGTAATCTCCGTAAAATCTCTCGTTCAGATATTGATGCACCGTGTCCAGATCCAGGTAGCATCTGCCACCCCGCATCAGACCTTTTTCTTCCACTTTATTATGATTCAGAATCAGAGCTACCTGATCGGCAGACTCCAGCCCATAATATTCCTCTCCGCTCATGCGTTCCTTTGAATAAGAAAAACGCTCGTACACCTTCACGCCCACAGCCCCGGCAAGGATAACCATAATAAGGACGGCAGCAACTGCCACAGGAATCAATTTTTTCATCTTCTGTACCCTCCTGACCGCCCTTATTATAGCAGACTATTCAAACATCGTCATTACCTATTTTTTCATACCCGGCATTCCGGTTCTCCGGCGGGCCGGCCTGGCCGGAGCAGACGTCCGGCCCGCGGCGGTTTCCTGACGCTTTTTTATCAGCAGTACGGGGGCGCTGTTTTTGTGAAGCGGTCATGCGAAACCTTTCTTACTTTTGAAACGATTCAGTTCATTCAGACAGGAGGCCCGGCAGATCTTCTCTGCCCGGCCCTGCAGGCAGCTTCAGCAATGCCGGATCAGGTCGTACTGCACCTTCGTCAGCCGTCCCTCATCATCCAGAACAAAATCCGGCATATAGACAGCATTCTCGCGGACACATACTCTGTGGGCAATCTCCTCCGGTGAAGCCGGTTCCTTTCCCAGATACAGCTCCACGCCCCTGCTGCGAAACTCCTGCAAATATTCCTTTAAATACCTCTCATCGTCATTCTTCATGGCTGTATCCCCTCCCATTTCTACAGAACGGGCATAACAACAGACTGACTGCCTGTGCGGCCGTCCTACCAAAAGGTGTGATATATAAACCTATACCCTTCTGTCTCAACAGGCCATGACGATTTTGAAACGGCCAAAACAGCTGACGCCAAAATGCGCAGACCGTCCTGGTAAAAAAGATGCTCCAGCCGTGTATGCGGGATATGGATCCTTGATCCTGCATTGAAAAAAGCATGTTTTCGTGAATTAAACATAAAGGCTGAAAATTTTGGAAATGATTTTTACTCCGACAGGCACATAAGCCTGTAAGACCTTCTCATACTATAGAGTGTCTGTATACACTCCGGAATGAAAAGTAATGACATAGGCGCTTCCCAACGCCTGTGAAAAAGCAAGTCAGAAATACTGTAAAAAATCCCGGCAAAGACTGCCCTCCTTCTGATACTGACTGACCAGAAGCATCTTTAAAGGGATTATAGCCGAATTCCGGAAAAATGGCAAGCAAATTCTAAAAAAAAATAAAACAGTTTCACAGGAAGCTTGACTTCTATCCCATGTAAAGTATAATAATTACAATGTTTCAGGAACAAAAATAGATAGTTGCAATATCTTTAATATTAAGGATGTGAGAATATGAAAATTGAGAAAGTAAATGACCATCAGATCCGCTGTACCCTTACCAAGGCTGATCTGGCAGATCGTGAACTGAAGATCAGCGAGCTGGCCTACGGCACGGAGAAGGCAAAAAGCCTTTTTCGCGATATGATGCAGCAGGCCGCCATTAAATTTGGATTTGAAGCAGAGGATATTCCACTGATGATAGAGGCAATCCCGCTGAATTCCGACTGCATCGTTCTCATTATCACCAAGGTGGAGGATCCCGAGGAGCTGGATACCCGTTTTTCCAAGTTTGCTCCCAGCATACATGATGACGACAGCCTGGAGGATGTGATCCAGGATCTGAACGAGGGAGCGGACGATGTGCTGGATCTGTTCCGCAGGCTCCATGAAGGCCGCACAGGAACCGCTTCCGCAGACGAAAGCACCCCTTCCTCAGATGAGACAGAGGCTTCCGAAGGGTCTGACAATGAAAAGGTAACCCTGACCAGAATCTACTCCTTCTCCTCCCTGAACCATGTGACCAGGCTTGCCCACGCGCTGAACGGCTTTTACAGCGGTGAGAGCGCACTTTATAAGGACGGCGGAGAGGGACGCTATCTGCTGATGGTATCCAATGCCTCGCAGGCTCCGGAGGATTTCAACAGGCTGTGCAACTGCCTCTCCGAGTACGGCAGCCCGGAGAAAACGGCTCCCGGCCAGGAGGCCTTCCTCCAGGAGCACTATGAAGTCCTGATCGGGAAGGACGCCCTGCAGGCGCTCAGCCAGATCTGATTTCTTTTGTATGAAAAACCCCGGCGAAGGCTGTCAAGCCGCACCGGGGTTTTGATTGCTGCTGTTTACCGGCTTTCCAGAAACAGCAGCTTTTTATTTTCTTTTCATGCCTGTCCTTCTCAAATCACTGCTCCTTCAGAGAAAGATAGTGGTTCAGCAGAGCCACCAGGCTGCCGCACTCCATGCCGTGCACCTCTGCGGCCTGCTCCAGCGTCTCCCTCTGGGAGGAGGGACAGCCCAGACAATGCAGGCCGGATGCTGCCAGAATGGGAGCAATCCCCTCATCCATGCGGATCAGGTCGCCGATGAGCATATCTTTGGTAATCATATTATGCTTCCTCGATTGCGCTCATCAGCTCATCAATATTAAGTCCATGAACCATAGCCGCTTCCTCCAGGGACTCCGCCTGAGCGGAAGGACATCCCAGACAGTGCATTCCCGCGTTCATGAGCACAGGAGCCACATTGGGATTCGTTCTGAGAATCTCGCCGATTGTCATATCTTTGGTTATGCCGGTCATCTTGCCAACCTCCTTTTCTAATTTCAAACTGCCAGCCTTGGGCCGGTCGGTTTCAGTATAATACTTTTGCCAAAAATGCGCAAGATATTTGCATTTTACACCATTAACAGGCGCAGCGGTTCGTTACTGTTCACAGCAGCCTCAAACGCCTGCCGTTTGAGGCGTAAGAATGTGATTCAGGAGTGAGCGGGCCTCTTTTGCGCAGCAAAAACTTTCAATAGGCCCGCGAAAGTTACTGTTTACTGGCTTGCCAGTGAACAGTAACAGCGGTTCATCCCGCGCCCATTCTCAAAACGCCCCTTCAGATTCTTATCAGGCGGCAGATGCCCGCAGCCTCTCCTCTGGTCAGCGTATGGGCCAGCTCCTCCGAACCGTCCGGCGATACAAGACCTGCAGCACAGGCCAGCCTGATATAAGGCAGGGCAGACTGGCGGCATTTTCCCTCATACGGATTTTTTTCCTCCTGCTCTGACACGGAAAGCCTTCTGCGGCTTCTGCAGGCACATACGGCAAGCATGAGAAATTCTTCCAGTGTTACGGCGCGTTCAGGCAAAAGCTGCCTGTTTTCCACCAGCTCCGGCGGGATCATGCCATTCTGGCAGGCGCACTCCACCGTTCCGGCGTACCATTCATGTCCGGTCACATCGTCATACATGTCGTTGTATACGTTGGTAGGGAAGAATTTTACCGTCTGAATGAGCATATCCAGAGCCTCCGCCCTGGTCAGCGGTTCATCCGGTCTCTCCAGCCCGGCAAACAGTTCCGCTGTGCCGTCGGGATCGGGAAGCCCATCGTACACCGCAGGCTTTTGAGGCAGACAGATCCGCTCCGCAGGCTGCCATTCCCCGAAGCCATCCGTTACACGGTCTGCCAGAAACCGGTAGGCGGATACTGCGGATGGAATAGCACGCCCATATCCGCAATTTTCTGTGATGGATCCGCTGTATCCGCACACTCTTACGATCTCCCGCGCCACAAGCTCCGCCATACGGTATGCGCCATAATCGTCATTGTGGGTAAAATCACTGGGATAAAAATACGGTTTCGTTCCCTCAAGCCCCTTTTCTTTGATAAACTCCACGCTTCTCTGATGCAGATCCAGAACCGGCGTATTCGTTTCCCTGCCAATCTGAATACAGGCTTTTGCATATTCCTCCAGAAGATCGTTGTACTCCTCTCCGTTCCCGCTCCAGCTGTTGCGGGCGATAGGCGTTATCAGTACCGGGAAGCAATGCCGCTCCCGGCTTTCCTGTATGTAACGCAGGAGATTCTGCCGATACCCTCCGAAGGCCTTCAGCTCCATAAGCTTCTGGTCATTATGACCAAACTGGAAAAAACAGTAGTCTCCCTCCCTGCGGTATTGATCTGCCACTGCATAGTGTCCCTCTGAGCGGAAGCTTTCTGTAGTCAGTCCGGAATGGGCATAATTGGAAACCGCAATCCTGTCATCCAGGAAGCAGGGCAGCATCTGTCCCCAGCCGCTGTAGCTTGTTCCCGGCGAGTAAGGGTAGAAAGCGCTCTGGTCTGTCACCGTAGAATCGCCTGCAATATAAATCGTAGGGCAGGCACACTCCTCTATTGTGAGTGCGGTCATTCCAGGCCTATCAGCAGCAACGGAAATATCCACGCTCAGGTCTTCATACACCTGCTTCTTCCCCCTGGGAATAATATCGCACACATTTACGATCATCGTATGCACAAGCCGTCCTCCCGCCGGAATATCCGCGCGCTGTGTAAGCCTTCTGCGGCCGGCAAAAATCAGAACCTCATCCATCTCCTTTGCCGCCTCAATCGTCAGCGTTACCCGGTAATTGCCATGTCTTGGCACATCTACCTTGAAGCACAGCGGGATATAGCGCCGCTCCCCCTCCATCCTGCAGCCGTCCCGTTCCTCCATGGCCGAAACAGCCCCGGCAGAATCCAGGAAGCACCCCTTCTCATCCTGCTCCACCCGGCTCAGCTCCTGTCCCCGGAGCCAGTACCAGGTTTCCCATCCGGCATTCAATTCCGGCAGCTGCAGAAGCTCCTGTTCCTGTCTGTTCTTTTCCGTTACAAAGCCGTAGCCTCTGCCCGGCTCATACAGCTCTCCGGGGCTTACGCACACAGCGTCCCTCCCGTCCGTGCACCCGCCGAACCGGAATTTTCTGCGAAACATTTTTATAATGCACCATCCTTTGCAATCCCGTCGGAAACCAGAAGCTTGGAGAAAAATGCCAGCGCAAGCCCCTGCCCCCAGCCCTGGATCCAGTCTCTGGAAATCCTGCGGTAGCTGTCCACATCGTTCATGACAGCGGTTCCTCCTGACACGTTCATCACCTTGCCGTCCTCGCTCACGTTGGCAAGCAGCCCCTTGATCGCCCTGTTGATATATTTGGAATGAAGCGGATTGCCCCTCTCCAGCATTGCCGCCGCAATCCCTGCGGACGCGGAGATCTCCTCATAGGACTCCTCATCATCCAGCACCGTGCGCCACAATCCGTCCGGGGTCTGAAGGGGCTTCAGAGCGGACAGCTGCTCATTCAGGGAACCGGCCACATCCATATACTTGGGATACAGATAGCATTTGGGAAGCCTGTTTCCCACCTGGGACATGGTGTAAGCTGCCCAGGCGTTGGCCCGTCCCCAGTAAATGCCGGACATATGATCCTTCGTGATATTGTTGTAGCCGTGATACCAGAGTCCGCTTCCGGGATTCTGCAGATATTTGATATGCCAGTACCACTGATTCAGGGCATCCTCTATCATATCCTCGTCCTGCTCCATCACTCCCACCCGCAGCAGAAGAAAGGCCGCCATGAAAAGGGTATCCGCCCATGCCTGTTCAGGAAAATCATTGTTGGCGGACACGGTATGCTGGAGCACATGATCCCCGAAGCGAAGCGCCTCGTTTCTGATATAATTGATCTTGCTCATCAGAATATCGTAATATTTCTGTTCTCCCGTGGCTTCATACAGCGTGATCAGGCAGTGTCCCATGGCACAGGCATTTACCGTCCATACCCTGGGCAGCCCCAGGTCGATCAGCTCATCCACCCGTTCCTTCAGCAGCGTCAGATATTCCTCCCTGCCGGTATTCACATAGGCCTCGCTGATGCCATAGTACGCCACACCGCAGGGCCAGTCCCAGGTCAGATCCATATTCATGGTCTTATGTACGATCTTGTCCACCACAGCTTCGATCTGCTGCTTGTCATATTCCAGTTTCAGCATTGTCCTCACCTCTTACCCGTTGATAGGAAAACTGCCCTCCGGCCAGCGCCGGAGGGCCAGTTCCCCACGCATTGATTTTATTTCATCATGCCTGCCTGTATCAGGATACCGCTTTCCGAAAGCCCTCCTGACATCCGGCCCGCTTTCTCACTGCCTCCGGCCTGCACGCCATCTGCTTACTGAGCCAGCTTCGTGGTTTTGCCGTCCGCATAAGCCGCCGTTCTCTCCTCCACGATCTCTCCGAAGCCTGCATCTGCATACTCCTGAGCCAGTTCATCATACAGGGCGTCAAACTCCTCAGGTGCACACATGGTCAGCTTGTCTCTGTACTCTGCATACAGGGAGAGCAGGGATGCCTGATACTCGGAAGCAGACTCGATCACTACAGCAAAGTTACAGTCTGTAACAGCCCAGCCCTTCTCCGCACATTCCTTCTGTGCATAATAGTTGTCGATGAGCTGCTGTGTGAAATCCTCCGGCAGGCCCTGGGGTGCGTTCGCCGCAATAATATCCTCGATGGTTCCTGCGTCTCTGGACTCCACTGCCACACACCAGTAATCCTTGTTGTTATTGTAGCCCTGTGTATGCTCGCCGGAATACTCTCCTACAGAAACAGGAAGGCCATTTTCACCCATCGTATAATTGTCATCTTCAAAGCCCCACTGCATGGTAAACAGGTTTTCCTCCTGAACCATCCACTCCATGTACATCATAGCGGCCTTGATCTCATCCTCAGAAGCCTGGGAGGAGAATCCGATCATCATACCGTAAGGATTGTTGGCGCGGAAAGCGGGAACGGTTCCTGCGTTCGGATCGTCTGTGGTAGCCTGGATCTTTACCGCCAGCTTTCCATCAGGATTCGTCTCATAGAAGGACTTTAACCAATCCACATCCGCGCTCATATAGTTGCCGTACCAGACGGTCTTTCCATTGATGAAGTTGGCCTTCTCTGTCTCCACATCAATGATGTAATATTCCGGGTCCTTAAAGCCCAGGTTGTACATCTCATTCTCCCTGCGCAGGAATTCCTTATTGGCCGCATCGCCCAGGGCAGGGATCGCGTAGTCTCCGTATACCGCCCAGTTCTCTTCATCCAGAGGGTAGCTTCTGAACGCATAGTTCTGATCAACGCCTGCACCGGTGGTCATCTTGCCGCCCAGAGGATGCTCGCACAGTCCTGCATCCACCAGCTTCTGCAGCATTTCCTTCTCTTCCTCCCAGGTGGTGGGGTAGGAATCATAGCCCACCTGCTCCAGCCAGTCCTTACGGTAAAACTGCACGTAGGTATAGTTGGTATCAAAATAGGTTCTGTTGGCCAGCGCGAAATAACGCTCCCCGTCCAGCTCGGAATACTGCAGCAGATCGTTGTCCACCATCTGCTGATAATAGGTAGGTGCAATCTGGGCGAACTGGTCAATATCATAGGAGGTCAGATACCCGTCGGATACCCACTGTGCCTGCTTGGGGAAATCATACTCCATCAGAATGGTGGGAAGCTCGCCCGCGGCTGCCAGCAGGGAATAGGAGGTCAGCACATCGGTACGGGTGATCGGCACGAACTCCATGGTAATATTGTACTGATCGGCGAAATTCTCCTGAATGTAAGTCTCCCAGTAGTTCTCACCGATGGCGGGCACGCCCTCCTGCCCTCTGTCGTATACAGGGATCGTCAGCGTTACATTCTCAGCAAAAGGCTCCCAGGCCTCCATTCCTGCTCCTGCGGAAGCTGTCTCCTCCCCGGCTGCAGTCTCCGTTCCCGTCTCCGGCGCACCGCTCTCTGCGGGAGCCGTGCTCTCCTTTCCAGCATCCTCCGAAGGCGTTGCCGCCGTCTCAGAGCCGCCGCAGCCTGTGAGTACGCCCGCTGCCATCACTGCTGTCAGCGCAAGCGCCAATGTCCTGTGAAGAGTTTTCTTCTTCATAATAAATCCTCCTTTTGATTTTGAAAAGCTATAGTTTTCATGAACACCGTCTTCGGTGAGACACCGCTTTCGGTGAGACACCGCCTTCGGTGAAACGCCGTTTCCGGTAAGACGCCGTTTTCCATCGGAGCATACCTGCCAAACGGATGCCGGCGAACCGTAACGGCAAAACTATCGTTGTTTTTTCTCTGCGGCCATCATCCCTTGACCGCCCCCACCATCGCTCCTTTGACGAAATATTTCTGAAGGAACGGATAAATACAGATAATGGGAATGGATACAAACATAACCGCCGCTGCCTGCAGAACCTCCGGCGTACTGGTCACTGCCGCCGCCTCAGAGAGGGATGTGGTCTGCGCCTCTGCCGCGGAGGCCACCATCTGGTACAGCTTGTACTGCACCATCTTCAGGTTGTCTGCACGGATATAGTACATGTTGTCCGCATAGGAATTCCAGCGTCCCACTGCATAGAACAGGGACAGTGTGGCAATGATCGGCTTGGACAGCGGCAGAACAATCTTTCCAAGGATCTGGAAATTGGATGCGCCGTCCAGAAATGCGGATTCCTCAAGGCTGTCCGGAATGGAGGCCTGCAGAGTCGTTTTCATGATCAGCATATTATAGGGCGAATAAATCAGAGGCAGAATCAGAACCCAGTAGGTATCCAGCAGATTCAGCTGCTGGAACAGCAGGTAGGAGGGGATCAGTCCTGCGGTGAAATACATGGGAACCATCAGGACAAAGGTGAAAAAGGTCCTTCCCTTCAGCCTCTTTTTGGAAAGCGGATAAGCCGCACAGGTACAGGCAATCATTCCGAGCACCGTAAAAAGCATGGTCACCAGCACGCTGTAGATCATGGAATGCACCAGACCTCCATCCTTGAAAATAGAGGCAAACGCATCAAAGGTAATTCCTTTGGGCCAGAAGTAAACCTGCTTGGCCACAACATAGCTGTTGCCGGAAATAGATTTGGCTGCCACATGAATAAAGGGGACGATACAGGTTGCACACAGCAGTATGACAACCGCCATCATGACTGCATCGCTGATTTTAAATTTATTGACCGCGCGGCTGCCGTCAGAGGTAACCTCCGCGCCGCGTTCGATATTCTCTTTCTTCTTCGCCATTTTTCCTTCCCTTCCGCCATGCCGGAAATATGAAAACCGATACCGGCCCGGCTGCACATCCTTTTCCTACAGCAGTCCATCCTCGCCAAGCTTCTTGGCCACCCGGTCGGACAGGAGCACCAGTGCCACACCCACCAGAGACTGGAACAGGTTTACAGTGGTTGACATGCTGAATTTACTATTCTGCAGGCCCTTTTCATAAATATATACTGCCAGCTGGTACTGATAGTCCTTTACCTGCGTGTTCCCCAAAGCGGTCAGACGCTCCAGATTACTTCCCATAATACGTCCCAGGTTCATGATCAGCAGGGTTACGATGGTTCCCTTGATCCCCGGCAGCGTAATATTCATCATCCTCTGCCAGCGGTTGGCTCCGTCGATCATCGCAGCCTCATACAGCTCTCCGTTGATACTGGTGATTGCCGCCAGATAGATGATCGTTCCCCAGCCCATGCTCTGCCATACACCCAGCAGCAGATAGGTAACCGCCCACGGAAGCGGTTTTGTCAGAAACGGAATTCCCTCTGAAATGATTCCTGCATTCATCAGCGCTATGTTCACCAGTCCGGTACTAGGACGGAACATGGTATATGCAATGCTTCCAATGATCGCCCAGGACAGAAAATGAGGCAGATACAGAATCGTCTGTGTAACCTTTTTAAACCTTGGATAGCGCAGCTCGTTCAGAATTAAAGCCAGGATAATCGGCATTGGGAAACCCACAATCAGATCTGCAAGGTTAAATACGATGGAATTACGCAGTGCCCGGAAAAAGTCCTTATCCTTAAATACCTTCTGGAAGGTTTCCAATCCCACCCATTCGCTTCCGTCATACCCTTTTGCCGGCTTGTAATCCATAAAAACCATACGCAGACCGGGATATGCGGCATAGCTGAAAATGACCACCAGCAGAATCGGTACCAGGATCAGCAGATACAGCTGCCAGTCCCTTTTCCATGCCTTCTTCCATGTTGTATGAATCACAGGCCCGCTCGCTTTGCTCTTTGCCATTTCATACCTCCTGTTTCTCTGCCGCCGCGGCGGTTGTTGTTTTTGTATATTTTTCTCTTTTTGTATCATCGATTATCGTACAAACTGCTTCCCTTTTCCAATCATACAGGAATAAAAACTATGCAGAAACGAACTTTTATATTTCCTTCCGGTTTTTTCTTATAGGACTTATAGATAAGCAAAACTTCTTTTTCCCTTCAAAACAGGACATTTTATACGTACACTCTGCAAATTTGCACAAATACAGCTGTTCTTTTTTATTCATTTCTAATATTTGTATCTTTTTCTCCTTCTTAAATAATTGATTTTCTTCACTGCGGCTCCTATAATTTTCTATCATCAGTTCTTATTTCAGTTGAAGGAATGCCGCGGCTGTCTGAAAATTCATTTTTCTTTGCACGTCCGGCTTTCCCAGGAGGATGCGCTATGGCAAGGCCCAAAAAAACTGTCATTGAATACCGCAGCTACTACCTTCCCCTGCACTTTCCGGTGCTTCTTTTATCCGGAGATTACTGGCGCATCTCCGATGTGCCCAGCGGAAGACTGCATTTCCATAACTGCCTGGAAATCGGCATCTGCCATTCTGACAGCGGTTTTATGGAATTCCCCGGGCAGGCCCTTTCCTTTCAGGAGGGCGACATTACGGTCATTCCCCGCAATATTCCTCACACCACCTACAGCAGTCCGGGCTGCTCAAGCCATTGGTCTTATCTGTTTATTGACCCCCAGGAACTTTTCAGAAATCTCCTGCCGAACACATGGAAAAATTATGAGCTTTATCCCTTCACCTCCGTCCGCAGCTTCCAGTTTGTTTTCAGCCGCAGAGAGCATCCCTTTCTGTATCAGCTCGCCACTTCTGTCGTGCAGGAGCTGGAAGAAAAGCGTCCCGCCTATCAGATCAGCTGCCGCGGCCTGCTGCTTTCCTTTTATATTGAAATTTTCAGGATTCAGACACAGCGTTCCGCCATCAGCCCGCCGGAGAGCAGAGAACAGGAGGGCACTCCCGACAACCTTCTTGTTATCAGTCCTGCCCTCGACTATGTGGAAAAAAATTATATGCAGCCCTTCACTGTGGAGGATCTGGCTGCTCTGTGCCATTTCACCCCCCCCCCATTTCCGCAGGGTGTTTCGTGAGATCATGGGCGTCAGCCCCCAGGATTTTATCACCAATACCAGAATCACCAAGGCCTGCAATCTGCTGCGAAGCACAGAGCATTCCATCCTGAGCATCTCGGAAATGGCAGGTTTCCATTCCCTTTCCAGCTTCAACCGTTCCTTTTCCAAGATCATGCAGCAGGCCCCGCGGGATTACCGCAAGATGATGGCTCAGTCCGACCAGCTTGCCCAGAGCCAGTCTATTCAGGAATACACCGGCTGGATGCACCCTGAATAACAGCTCTCTCCCCTGTTGACCTATTCACAGGCCTCCCTGCGGCATACAGTCAAAAGCCCTAAAGGGACGTGCCGGGAATGGGTTCGGCCTGAACGGTTCATTGTTCTTTTAAAAGTACAAGAAAACCGGGATTGTTCACAAAAAATCTCTTGTACAAATGCCTTTTGTATATTAAAATAAGGATTGATAATCAACAGACCATACGATAAGGAGGATATGATCATGGCATACGTAATTAGTGACGCTTGTGTTAGCTGCGGAACCTGCGAAGGACAGTGCCCCGTTGGCGCTATCTCCGCTGGTGACGGACAGTATGTAATCGACGCAGATACCTGCATCGAGTGCGGTTCCTGTGCAGGAGCATGCCCTACCGGAGCAATCTCCCAGGGCTGATAACGGCTTCTCCCGTTTGGGACAGACCGGACATAAGGAAAATGAGGAGGCGTCCATTCCTGGAATGGACGCCTCTTTTTGTTGTGGCCGAAGCCAACTCTGCCACTATTATTTGTCTGTATCCGAAGTCTTTGCTCTCATAATTCCGGCTCCATAATCCATAAGTGCAGTGGTAATGTAAGAATCTCCAAGCATATCCTGATTTTCATATGCAAATTCCCACAGCTTTTTATAATACAGCCGCTTCATATCCGCATAGTGCTCCTCTCCCGCCAGATTATGACACTCCTCCGGATCCTGAACCAGATCATACAATTCATCAAAGTCAAATCCATTATATACGAACTTAAACTTGTTATCGAATACAGCTCTCTGTATTCCATATAACTCGTTACCATTACTTTGAGTATATAATTCTGTTCTCCATTTTTCAGGAGCTGTTCCCTCCAGAAATGGAACCAATGACCTTCCCGCAAATTTTCTCTCAACTGATACATCTGCCAGTTCCAGAATAGTCGGCGCATAATCAGACAAAGAAACCAGTTCCTCCACCGCCCTGCCTTTTCCTCTTATCCCGCCGTATCCAATCACCGAACAGATATGATAAGCTTCTTCAAAACATGGCAGCCCCTTTGTCCATAATCCATGTGCTCCCGCATAGTCTCCATGATCCGACAGGTAAATTACAATCGTGCTGTCCAAAAGGTCATTTTGCTCCAGTTCATCCAATATCTCACCAAAAAGAGCATCCTCATAGCTGCAAAAGGCCAGATAATGCTGAAGGCTCTTTTTTTGTTCTTCTTCCGTCAGCTGCCGGAATCTGTTCTGAGTTCTCCTATACAGATTAGGCTTATCCAAAAGAGAATCCGTGTAGCTTTTCGGCAATTCTATTTCTTCTAAGGGGTACATTTCCAAATACCTTTCAGGAACAAAATATGGATCATGCGGGCCTAAAGTTCCCACATACATGCAGAATGGTTCTTCCTTAGGTAAATCCGCAATCTTTTCCTTCGCCCTTCTGACCACATCTTCATCTCCGAATGGATTTTCTGTTTCCCCATACTGGCAATATTCAGGAAAGCCCTGCCGTACTATTTCACCATCCTTTCTGAAGGTTTCCTTATCGTTATCAAGATACTTTTTTTCCTCAAACCAGCGCCAGTCCCGCATATCGGGAATTCTGCCCTTATGTTCCGGCTCTCCTGTCTGCCTGCGTCTCACGTAGAGTTCCTCAAATCCCCTGTCCTTCGGATTCTCCAGTGCACTGACGTGCCACTTCCCACTGTAATATAAATGGTAACCATTTTCCTTCAGATCTTCTGAGAACAAACGTACATTATCATATAATCCTTTGGATAAGGCATCCGCCAGATCCACATTGTTCCAAACCCCATGCTGGGATGGATAAAGCCCGGAAAAAAAGGTTGCTCTGCTGGGACAGCAGTGGGGCGAAGGGCAGTATGCCCTTCGGAATACCACCCCATTATCTGCCAGCTTACTTACATTAGGCATCTTAGCCGTCTGGTAGGTTGGCTGCATATCTCCACGCTGCTGATCCGTCATAAAAATAAGAAAATTAGGTTTCATATTTTCACTCCTGCGCCATGCGCTCACGAATCTGAATAACAGTTTCTTTATATTTCTCAATTCCAAGTGTTTCAAGCTGCTGCAGATAAGTATCCCACTCCTCCTCTATGCCTCCCTCTGTCAGCCATTTTACCTGCATCTTATTCACATAGTCATCAATATCCTTTGCATCACTGGTAAAATACTTACTCTCCTCTTTATTGGGAAGAAGGAAAAGGGAAGATTGTGTCTGATAAGGCGCATAGACTTCTTTCGCAATCTTCAGTTTATTCACATCTTCGTCCATTACCTGCACCAGAGTTCCCCAATCGTCCGCTGTAATCATGCACGGCACATGAACCGGTGCATTCCCGTATCTGAATTCACTATATGACATTCCTTCCGGCGTATCAACATAATCCAGCATACCGCTTTCTGTTTTCTCCAGCGTTGTTCCAATAGCCCCCAGGAAAAGCTGTGCGGAAATCTCAGGCTCAAAATGCGCGTTTAACCAGCGCATGATTGCTTCCTCTTTCCCCTTTGCGTTTACGGTCATCACAAATTGTGTTCCATTTACATTTCTATTATAATCTCCGCTTTTCAACCATACCCTTGTTCCATCAGGGCCTGCCAGAGGTGGCAATACCACATAATCCTCCTGGTATTCCTCCGGTAATACAAAAGTACTGTCAAATGCTATGAATGAACCCACAATTTCAGGATCATTATGCCCCTTTGCATTCATCACAGAGGTATCCTGAGTCGTAAAGCCCTCCGAATCCCATAATCCCTCTTCTACAAATTTATGGAAATACTGAATGGCATTTTTATATTCCTCTGTCTCTGCTACATAGACGATTTCTCCATTTTCATCCTCGATAAAATGCGATCCCATAGTTCCCACAAAATCCACATAGCCAAAAGATCCAAATAAGCTCTGATAATAATATGCTGCATCAGGCTTGTTTGTATTTAAATGAAAAACGAAGGGCAGTTCATCCTCTGTATCCCCATTTCCGTTCATATCATTTTCTTTGAAAGCCGTCAGTACCTCATAATACTCCTCAACCGTCTCCGGTACTTTCATTCCCAACTGATCCAGCCACTTTTTATTGATATAAAAGACTCCCGCTGTATCCTGGGCCTCCCTTTCCACCGCTCGTCCTATTGTATATATCTTTCCATCATCCGGATTCACACAGATATTCTTAAAACTGGGCAGCCGTTCAAAAGCCGCTGTTATATTGGGGGCATACTGTTCAATCAGATCCGTCAGTTCAATAAACATCCCCTGCGAAGCATACTTACTCACATCAACCGAATTAACTGCATTCATATAAAACACATCCGGAAGATCCCCGCTGGATAGGATCAGGTTCTTTTTGTCCGGCCAGGTAGCTGAAGGATACACCTGCCATTCAACATATACATTCGCTATTTCCTCCAGCTTATTAAAAATCTCCATTTCGTTAGGATCACCATGCCATTCATTTTGAATGAATGTTACTGTAAACTTTTCTCGTTCCCCACTTCCAGCCTCGGCAAATGTGGTTCCGCCTTCTTCTCCATCCTCCGTCTTACCATCATCCGCATTTCCTCCCGCCTGATTTTCCAACGAAGTGTCCTTTCCGCCACAGGCCGCCAGGCTGAAAACCATAATTCCTGCCATGAGCAATGATACGATTCTTTTTTTCATACGTTTTCCCTCTCCCTTTCTACTGTTTTTTAATAGCTATCCCTTTACCGCTCCTACCATAACGCCTTTCACAAAGTGCTTCTGGACAAAGGGATAAAAAATTAACATAGGAATGCTGGATACAACGACACATCCGTATTTCAGCAGATCTACTAACTGTTGACGATCGGCCACTGTGGAGGCGTCTGCTTCCGAAAGCGCATTCTGACTGTCTATCAGGATCGTCCGCAGTACCAGCTGAAGCGGAAATTTACTCTCTGTGTTCAAATAGATCATCGGTTCAAAATAAGAGTTCCAATTCTTCGCCGCATAAAACAGAACCATAACCGCTATCAACGACTTGGATAATGGCAAGGCTATCTGGAAGAAAAACTTCAGATAACCACAACCGTCCAGAAAGGCCGCTTCCTTTAATTCCTCCGGTATACTTCCTATAAAATAAGATCTTGCAATGATCAGGTTATAAGTACTGATCAGCGTAGGCAATACGATCGCTCCCATGGAATCCAATAAATTCAACTGTCTGACCACAAAATAAAGCGGAATGATCCCCCCATAAAAGTACATGGTAAAAACCATTATTTTCATATATATTCCTGCAAAAGGAAATTCTTTTCGGGACAGTGCATACGCCATTGGAATGGTAAAAGCCACATTGGCAAATGTTCCAGCCACTGTATATAAAATGCCATTAAAATATCCTGTCCAAATCGTTTTATCCGAAAAAATTTTAGCATAGCCGTCAAATGTAATATCTGCCGGCCAAAGGATAACTCTTCCCTGATAAATAGCCTGCGGGCTGCTAATAGATGCAATCAGACTGAAGTATAAAGGATAGAGAGCTGTAACCGTCACAACAGCCAAAATGATAACGGTAACTACAGAGAACGCATAGTCCCCTTTTCCTGACCTCACTTTCATTGTAATCCCCCCTTACCACAAAGATGTACCATTGATACGTTTTCCTATTTTGTTCACAAGAATCAACACAATAAAATTAATAACTGACTGGAACATTTCTACCGCTGTTGCATAACTGAAATCTCCGTCAATCAACCCCCGTTTGTATGTATAAGTAGATATAACCTCTGATACTCCCAGATTTATGGAATTCTGCATCAGGTAAGACTTCTCAAACCCAATCGTTAAAAGCTGCCCTGCCGTCAAAATCAGCATAGTAACAATCGTTGGCATAATTCCCGGAATATCAATATATATCATTCTCTGGAAACGGCTGGCCCCGTCTACGATTGCAGACTCATGCAGATCCGGGCTGATGGAGGTTAGCGCAGATATATATACGATTGCAGACCAGCCGCAGGTCTGCCATATTCCTGATAATACGTATATCATCACATACATGTCCGGTTCTCCCATAAAATGTATGGGTGCACCGCCAAACAGCTTGATAACCGCGTTTACAACTCCGCTGTAAGGAGAAAGCATCGTATACAAAATGCCCACCATAACTACTGTAGATATAAAATAAGGCGCATATGTCACTGTCTGCACAAACTTTTTAAAATATTTGTTTTTCAACTGATTCAGGAGCAGCGCAAGGATAATGGGAAATGGGAATCCTACAACCAAATTTACCAAATTGATCCAAAGTGTATTTTTCAGAATCAACCAAAAATCCGGCGAACTGAAAAAACGTCGAAAATTTTCTATGCCTACCCAGGGACTTTTTACGAATCCTAAATAGGGCGAATAATCTCTAAAGGCAATTTGAGAGCCAAAAATAGGCCAGTACTTAAAAACAGCATAATAAATCAGTCCAGGAATTACAAAAAAATAGAGTGCTTTTGTTGACATAAACCTTTTTTTGAAATCTTTATTCGCCATAATACCGCCTCCTCATATCCTTGATAATAATATTATAAAAAACTTTCCCGTTCATATAGCTTTAAAATTCTGTTCTATCACTTCAATTTTTTATTCTTTTTCAACAATTTATTCCCTGATATGATTGGGGCTGGACGTAGAGTTCCTGAATTGATACAATAAATTTGTTGTATAAACTCTCTTTAATAAAGGCGGTTCATGTACAAGATGAAAAAAATAATAAATTCCAAATACATACGCTCCCATTTCAGAGCAAAATTATTTATTCTTTTTCTCATCAGCGGGCTCGTTCCTGCTTTCCTTTTTTTGTCTACCCTTTACCCCATATGGTACAACAGTATGAAAGACAGAGAGCATACCTACGCCAAAGATCAGGTATTGCTTATCAACGAGTCCCTTGATCGGATGTTCCAAAATATAGAAAAAAATATGGCAAGTATTTTTACCAATACCTATATCCGTAATGTTATTTCCTCTGCCTCCAACATTTTATACGCAGATTCTTATCATCAAATCACAAATGTGGAAGCCATACTCAAGTCAATCTCAAATTACAGTGAAGACGGATATTCCTATACTCTGATTGATCGTTCCAATCAGGTCTTTACCAACGGTTCAACTATAAATCTCCTGGAAGATTTTGACAGCCCGTTATGCCAGGCAATAAAAAATACTCCATCCGGACAAATCTATTTTACAGCCCGCTATATTTATCATTCTGATCAAAAGCAAAGTTTAACCTTTGGCAAAGCTCTGACCATAGACGGCACGCCATGCGCTGTATTGATTGTTGATGTTGCCCCACATCTCATGGATACATTGATAAAAACACGCAACAATCAAAATTACCCTGCTATCATCCTTAATTCTGATCAGGAGATCGTATATACCAATGACGTTCTTTCTGCTGAAGAACTTGACAGCTATCTCAGCCAGCCAGCAGATCATTCTGCCCCCATAATTACACTTTCAGACCGAAAATATGAAAAAGTATTGGCTAAAGCCGCCTTTTCTCATTGCACCACCTGTATTTTAATTCCTGAATCACTTATTTATCAGGAATCCTTCCGTATGCGATGGCAGATGTTTTTTATCCTGCTGATTATTCTGGGACAAACCTTCCTTTTCTCCAACACAGTCTCCTTCAGCCTGTCCCGACAGATCGTACACCTGAAAGATGAAATTGCCCAATTTATCCGATCCCGGCAGCAGGTTCCTCCTGCTGCATATGATTATGATGAAATAACTGAAATAGAAGACGGAATCCTGTATATGGAAAATGAAATAGAAAAAATGATCCTCCAAATTCAGGAAGATGAAAAAAGAAAACGTTACCTGGAATTGAAGTCGCTGCAGCAACAAATTAATCCTCACATGATTTATAACACGCTGAACACAATCAGTAAATTAGCCCAGCTTCAGGGAATTTCAAATATAGAAGAAGTATGCGGTGCCTTTTCAAACATGCTTAAATTGCTCTCTAAAACAACGGGGGATTTTATCAAAATCAGGCAGGAGGTGTCTTTCATCCAAAGCTATATCACATTGAAAAAATATAATAGTTATCAGGATTATCTGCTCACTCTTGAAATAGAAGATTCCGTATATGATCTACCCATTTTAAAATTGCTTATTCAGCCGTTTATCGAAAACAGTATCTTGTACGGATTTTCCGGCTTTACCTGTGAAGGCACCATCCTGCTGCGTATATCGGCAGACGAATACTGGATTCATATTATGATAGAGGATAATGGATGCGGTATCCCGGCAGAAAAGCTGGAAGACATTCTCAATCATAAACCCAAGAGCTCTACTGGACACATAGGTATACCAAACTGTATAGATCGTCTTCGTTTACAATACGATGCTAATCAGTACTTCAAACTGGAGAGTGATGGAAAAAGTTTCACACGAGTGGAACTGGGTTACATTTATGGAGGAAACAATGGTTAACATTTTACTGGCAGACGATGATATACTCACACTGAATCAGCTTAATATGTATATTGCACCTTTGAAATCCTGTCGAGTGATCGGGCAGGTTCAAAATGGGGCAGACGCTATTTCTTTCTTAGAAAAAAACGCTGAAACGGATTTAATTATTCTGGACATGGAAATGCCAGAAGTCTCTGGGAAAGATGTTGCTGTCTATATTCAAAAGCATGCGCTTCCAGTCATTATCCTTGTTCTAAGCAACTATGACAACTTTGAATACGTGAAACCGGTTCTTCGTCTTGGCGCGTGGGATTATCTTCTTAAACACGAACTGAACTGCCATTTAATAAAAGAAAAACTAGCCGAAATCTCACACTGTCTTGCTGAGAAAAAACAACATACCGTTCAGACTGATTTTGTTATTTCTTTAACCAGACAGGATTTTCTCCGAAGGCTTGCATTGAATCAGACTATACCTGATGAGCAAATGTCCTATGCTTTAGCGGATTCTGCTTTCTGCGGTAACTGTTACGCGCTAATCTTGATGCAGATTACGAATTATATAACGATTTATCAGAATAACTATGAAAACCGCCACCAAAAGATTATTGATATGGTTTCAAGTCTGGCAGATACCATTTTATCCTCCCTTGGCCAGAGTATCATTACGCATATTGATACGGGAGAATTTTTAATCTTTGTCAATTTTCACTCTGAGGTAAGCCTGGCAAACCAGCAATTCAAAAAACAACAATATATTAGCGTATTAAAATCAAATATTTTGAAATACTTAAATATCAATACGATATTTGAGTCTATTCTGGTCTACGATAAAGTACGCAGTCTGCGCACCTATTATCTTAAGATCCATCACAATCTGCAGCATCAGCCTTTTAGCAGCCAATCTGATGCTGCTGCAGATAAGATGTTTCTCATCACAATTAATCAGGAAAAAGCCCTGCTCAATGCAGTGAGCAACTATGACACAGCAGAAACTTCCTACATCCTTCATCAGATCTTTCAACCGCTCAAAAATCAGGATGTACCCCTTAAACAGCTCCAACATCTTGTAAACAGGCTGTCCGAAATTATTGGACTCCTGTTTCAGGAATATCCAGGTCTTTCAGAAGTATTTCTGCCCCCAGTCCAGCCTCCTGATCTGCTTGAAATCGATTCATTAGAAGAATATTGGGTAAATTATTATAATAAAGGTATTTCAAAAATCAATACGAATCCGTTGCAGAATTACCCTCCTTTAATCAAAACTGCTTTGCTTTATATACATCAAAATTTTGCACAGGATATTTCTCTCCATTCCACCGCTGAAGCCTGTGGAATTACAGATACCTATTTATCCAAAATATTTAAACAGAGCATGAAAATTTCCTTCTCGAAATATCTGTCCGATTACCGCATCAGAATTGCCTCCTGGTTCTTGCGTGAAACGCAGTATTCCTTAAAAGAAATTTCATGTAAGTCCGGTTTTCAAAATTATAATTATTTCCTTACCGTCTTTAAGAGTTCCACGGGTATGACGCCCGTTCAATACCGTATGGAACAGACTCCTTTTTCAAGACAGCCTATTGAGTAAAAGATGGTTACAAGTCTTGCGGCAGTACCGCAGAGCAGCGGGGTATTTGACTCTCGCGGAAGTCGCCAGGCATCCATGCAGGCATGGATGCCTGGCTCGTTGCTCGCGGGAATAAACCCTATATATATTTATGCCTCCCTGTAAACCCGGCGCACATACTCCGCCGCTTCCACCGCATTTTCCGGCCTGGTATCCTCCAGGGTACAGGCGATCCAGGGCTTTTTTTCCTTCAGGAAACGGAGAATCGGTCTGTAATCCATCATTCCGGTTCCCGCCGCTGTATTGATAAACTGGCCGTTCTCAATGCGGAAATCCTTGATATGCACCACCGCAATCTCCTCCGCCAGCAGCTCCATTGCCTCTCCGATAATGTGATCCCGGTCCTGGTAATTTTCAATATAAAGCAGATTAACCGGGTCAAAAATGATCTGAAGGTTGGGAGAGGCGATCTCATCCAGCATCCGGCGCGCCAGCCCGGGCGTATGCACAATGTGGGTGGACACAGGCTCTATTCCCACGATCACGCCCATCTGTTCCGCATAGCGCACCACGGGCTTTAAGCCATACAGAAAGCTGCGGAAGGCTTCCTCCGTGTGGCTTGCAGGAACAAAACGGTATTCCGTATTAGGCGCTCCCGTCTCCGTTCCCACCACTCCGCATCCGGCCAGAGCGGCCAGACGGATATGGGCCATATAACGCTTCTGGATAGCAGCCAGCTGTTCCGGATCCGGATTGGCCAGGTTCAGATAGCAGCCCAGAACCGCCAGTTCAATACCGTGCGCCGCAAATACACGCTTCAGCATGTTCGCATACCCAGGCGTCAGCGCCATATCGGCGCTTTCCGTTTCTCCCAAAACCCTGGGCAGCGCCACATGGGCACAGGTAAATCCCTGCTTCTCAATATAAGCCAGCCGTTCCTCAAGCCCCATCGGCGGCGTATCATGCAGTCTCATTCCCAGATCCAGTCTGTTCATTTCCCATTTTTGTCCCATTTTTCCCTCCATGCAGACGGCGCGCCATAAAGGCAGACCCATTCCGGCAGTAAACGGCGCGTCCGCCAGTCCTTTGTATACTGATACAGCTTTGTTTCATTACTGCCCATCGGAGCCGACAGACAGCAGCTTTGTCTCCACTATACGTCATTCCATATGCCGTATCAACATTTTTTTGCTTTACCGGCCGCTTGCGCTGTTCACTGGCAGGCCAGCAAACAGCGGCATTCGCGGTATCGAAGGTTCTGCCGCACAAAAAGAGGCCCGCTCACCCCTGAATCACGTTCTTACGCCTCCTTCTTCTTCCACCCTCCAAAAATCCAGCCTTTCCCTGTACGTTCCTGTTTCACAGCGCTGTCCCCTCCTTCCGGCTTCTTCGGCTTCTGCTGTTTTATAGATACCCCGCCGCTCTGCGCCTCCTTCTGCGGAAAAAGCGTTTCCGGCGTTTTCTTCTGTAAGGCATTTTCTGTCTGAGCAGCTTTTTCTTTCTGAGCAAGCCCCTTTTCCAAAGCCTTCTCTTTCTCCCTTCCCCGCCTGCCCTTCTGGGGCCTGCGGCCGCTGTAGGCGCGCAGAAGCTCATCCAGTCTGCGGTAATGCTCTTCGTCCCGTTCTATGCGCTCCTGCTCCCGTCTGCTGTTTTCCTCCTCCTGAACCCGGAACTGGTAATCCATCTCCTTCATGATGGTTTCCTTCAGTTCGCCGACCAGCTCCGCATTGTTTTCCCGCACAGCCTGAGAAATCATACTGTGAAGCAGCATCTGGAGCCTGAGTCCCTTATCATCCTGCTCCAGCCCGGTTTCTGAATGCTCCTGGCCGGACGGCATATGGGGCAGCTCTTCGACCGGACGCATCATTTCTTTGCAGGAATGGATTTCGCTTCCGCCGGCCGTCTGCGGGGTATTTCTTCCCGCCGCAAACGTATCCTTTTCCCGGAGGGGGACGAGCACCTGCAGCCGGCTGTCGGTGAGTACGGTTCGGATGGCCTTCAGCTGGAGTCCCTGTTCCTTCAGCTTCTTTATCTCCCGAAACTGCTCCACATCCTCCCCGGTATAATATCGGTGGCCCAGCTCATTTCTGCGGATGGGAAGCTTCAGCTCCTCCTCCCAGTAGCGCAGCACATGACTTTCCACACCGACCAGGCGGGCGGTCTCCGAAATCAGATAGTTCTGCGGCTCCCCATTCTCTGCCGCCTGCACGGTTTCCGTTTTTACCCTGTTTTCCGATGCTTCCCGTCCATCCTCCTTCCGGTTCTCCACTCTGAATTTTTCCGTTTTCACACCTTCGCTTTTCATATTCCCTCTTTTCCGCAGCCACAGGCCGCTTTTTATAAAAATGTGCAGCAGCCCGTCCCCGAAAAACATCAGGGGCAGACCGCAATGCCTTTCTACCTTCTCCCCTCCAAGGAAGAATGATCTGTTTCATAAAAAAGTGTGCGTCTTGACGCACACCCGCGCCGAGCGCGATTGCCGTCAGGCAATATCTGCCTCCCGCGCGAGTGCGCATCCACAGCGGAGCGTCCTTTTTTATACAATAGGAAAGGAACTTTCCTATTGTATAAAAAAAGAGAACCCGCCGTCTTCGGCACTGAGTTCTCTTTCGTAAATAACCGTATGAAAATCTGTTCCTGTTTACCGGCCTGTCGGAGAGCAGGAACAAAAATCTTATCTCTGCAGGTTTGCAAACTTGGTGAATTCCGGCAGCCACACCAGGTCGATGGTTCCGATGGGGCCGTTTCTCTGCTTGGCAATGTTGATCTCCGCAATCCCTTTTTTCTCTGTGTCAGGATTGTAATAATCGTCGCGGTAAATGAACATTACCACGTCAGCGTCCTGCTCGATGGCGCCGGACTCGCGCAGGTCGGAAAGCATAGGCCTGTGGTCCGGCCTCTGCTCCACGGCGCGGGAGAGCTGGGAAAGGGCAAGCACCGGCACCTGCAGCTCCCTGGCAAGGGCTTTCAGAGAACGGGAAATGTCTGAGATTTCCTGCTGTCTGGATTCGGAGCCGCGCCCGCTTCCCGACATGAGCTGAAGGTAGTCGATGATGATCATTTTCAGATCCATTTCCAGCTTGAATTTGCGGCATTTGGAGCGCATCTCCGCGATGCTGATACCCGGTGTGTCGTCGATGATCAGCTTGGACTGGCCGATCATCCCGGCACTTTCGATCAGCTTTTCCCACTCCATATCGGACAGGTTACCCGTCCTCAGGTGCTGGGAATCCACCTTGGATTCCATGGCAAAAAGACGGTTCACAAGCTGCTCCTTGCTCATCTCCAGACTGAAAATTGCCACGCATTCCCCGGAATGAAAAGCCACATACTGGGCAATGTTCAGCACGAATGCAGTCTTTCCCATGGAGGGGCGGGCGGCGATCAGCACCAGATCCGAGGGCTGCATGCCCGCCGTCCTGTAGTCCAGGTCAATGAACCCGGTGGCGATCCCCGTAACGCTTCCGTCGCTGTGGGAGGCCTTCTCGATCTTGTCCATGGCGTTCATCACCACCTCGCGGATGGGGACGAAATCTCCGGTATTGCGGCGCTGTACCAGGTCGAACACCTTCTTCTCCGTCTCCTCCAGGATCACCTCCATGCTGTCCTTTCCTGCGTAACAGTTGTTGGCAATCTCCTCCATAAGCCGGATCAGACGGCGCAGCGTGGCCTTTTCCGCCACAATATTGGCATAATATTTGATATTGGCGGAGGTGGGGACTGCCGTGATCAGATCCCGGATGAATTCCAGGCTGCTGACCTCAGGAGGCACGTCCTTCTCCTTCAGACGGTTCTGCAGGGTAACCAGATCCACCGGCTGTCCTGCGTCGTTCAGCTCCACCATGGCATCGAACAGTACGCCGTAGGATTTATTATAAAAATCTTCTCCGCAGATCGCCTCGGAGGCCACTACAATCGCTTCCCGGTCCATGATCATGGAACCGATCACCGACTGCTCCGCTTCCATACTGTGGGGCAAAACCCTTTTTAATACAGCCTCGTCCATTGATGCCATTTTCTCATCCTTTGCCTTATTCCAGCTGCTGTCCGCCGGCATACTGGGGAATCATAACTTATTCTACCACTTTTACCTTCAGCGTCCCCGTCACCTGCTGATGCAGCCTTACGGGTACATCATAGCTTCCGAAAGCTTTAAGAGCGTCGGGAAGCTGAATCTTCTTTTTGTCGATCTCCACACCGCACTGCTCCTTAAATGCGGTTGCGATCTCTTTGGAGGAAACGGAGCCGAACAGCTTACCGCCCTCTCCGGCTTTCATCTGAATCACCACCTGTTTGCTCTCCAGGTCTTTGGCAAAGGCCTGGGCCGCCTCCAGCAGCTCCTTTGCCTTCTTCGCCTCGTTGGCGTTCTGCAGCTTCAGGTCGTTCAGGTTCTTTCCGTTTGCCTCCACGCCCAGCTTCTTGGGCAGGATAAAATTCCTGGCATAGCCGTCGTTCACATTCACAATCTCGCCTTTTTTCCCAAGGCTTTTCACATCCTCCATTAAAATAATTTTCATGATTTCAATTCACCTTCCTCTATCATTTTATCTATGGTTCCCTTGATCTGGCCGATCACGGTCGGAACGTCCGATCCGCTGATCTGGCAGCCCGCCACATTCATATGGCCGCCGCCGCCCATCCGTTCCATGATTACCTGCACATTGGCCTCGTCGATGGAACGGGCGCTGATGAAAATACGCCCCTGGTACTCGGTCAGGACAAAGCTGGCCTTGATCCCCTTAATATTCAGGAGCTCATTGGCCGCCTGCGCGCCCACGATGGTGGGACTCTGGATCCCCTCCGCCGTACAGGTAGTGATGGAATAATAATTCCGGTAGATCTCCGCCTGACGCACCGCATCCGCCTTGGCCATGTACTCTGCCGCATCCTCCCGAAACAGCTTTCTCACCCTGGTTACATCTGCGCCGTTCCGCCGCAGGAATGCAGCCGCCTCAAAGGTACGCACTCCCGTTTTGGTCAGGAAATTGTTGGTGTCGATCATCATTCCGGCGTACATGGTATCCGCTTCCTCGCTCCTGATCTTCACCCCGTCATTGATGTACTGCAGGATCTCGGAAACCAGCTCACAGGTGGAGGAGGCATAAGCCTCCACGTAGGAAAGCGTAGCGTTTTCAATGGTTTCCGTCCCCTGCCTGTGGTGATCCAGAACCACAATGGTCTTACAGATCCGCAGCAGCTCCGGACACTCCGTGATGCTGGGCTTGTTCACATCCACCACGATCAGAAGGGTGTTTCCCGCAGCCGTCTCAATAGCCTGCTGGCTCTTTAAAAACATATCAGGCTCATACTCAGGGTTGTTCTGAAACAGACTGAGCATGGGCTGTACCGAGGTGGTAATCTCGTTGATCACGATCTGGGCCCTGCGGTTTAAGGACTTCACGATCCGGTAGATCCCGATGGCGGCGCCGAAGCTGTCCACATCAGCCATGCTGTGCCCCATGATCAGCACCCTGTCCCTGCCTGTGATGATCTCATGCAGGGCGTGAGCCTTCACGCGGGCCTTCACGCGGGTATTTTTCTCTACCTGCTGGCTCTTGCCGCCGTAATAGCTGATCTGCTCCGGCGTCTTTACCACGGCCTGATCGCCGCCCCTGCCCAGGGCCAGATCGATGGCCGTCCTGGCAAACTCGTAGTTCTGGGAATAGGTCAGCCCGTCCAGCCCCACGCCCACGCTGATGGTAACGGCCATCTCGTTTCCGATGTTCACCGTTTTCACATCTTCCAGAATCTCGAAACGCTTTTCGCTCATCTGGGCCACCGTCTTTTTCCTCATGATGACCAGATACTTGTCCTTTTCCATTCTGCGGCAGATCCCGTCAAAGCTGGAAACGTACTTGTTCACTTTCCTCTCAATCAGGGCCGTCAGCAGGGAACGCCTTACCTCCTCCACGCTGGCCAGAGCCTCGTCGTAGTTGTCCAGATAGATCAGCCCCACCGCGAGAGACTGATCGTCGTTCTCCTTCAGGGCAATCTTCAGCGCCGTCTCATCAAACAGATACATGGCATACAGGCAGCCCCTGTATTCCTCCTCGCCGATGATGCTGCTGTCCTCCACCGTCTCCCTCAGGGAAATACGGGTAAACCTGGCCACATACTCACTGTCGTCAAAGGAGAGCTCGAATTCTGCCGTACCCTCCTCCTGGCCCGGCAGCCTGTCCCTGGTCACCGATGAAAAAAAGGAGGTGACGGATCTGTGCATAGCCTTCTCGTTGTGGATCGCCCTGGCAAACGCCTCATTGTACCAGATGATCTTGGCGTCCTCATCCAGAAGGGCATAGGGCACCGCCAGCTTCCGCAGAAGCTCCTTCTGTATCTGCCCGTACTGAGTGGCAAAGCTCACCATTTCATTGATGATGATGGGCCTGTTGTACAGCATCAGATAGACGGTCATGCCGAAATACAGGATCAGAAAACAGGTCAGCAGGAAACCGGCACGCCCGTCCAGGAGGTAGATCCCCAGATCCACCAGAGTAAGCAGAAGGCCCAGATAGAGGGAAACCTGCATGTAGATTTTCATTCTGCCTTTCAGTTTGACTCTTTTTTTCTTCATATTTATACCGCAGCTTTCTGTGGCTGGTATCTGCCGAAAGCCCTTTTCCTTCCGTATGCCGGGGAACCTGCGGTTCCCAAGCGCCATTCGCCGCTCGTTCCATTGCTGGCACATTCCCCTCGCTAACGCTCATTATCTTGGGAACCTGCGGTCCCCAAGCGCCATTCGCCGCTCGTTCCATATGCGAGCATATTTCCCTCGCTAACGCTCATTATACCATCAAACATTCGGGATTGCCATAGTTTTTGAGGTGTTGTGCGGCGGGGAGATTCGACAGGTTTACTGTTCACGGCAGCCTCAAATGCCTGCCGTTTGAGGCGTGAGAACATGATTCAGGAGTGAGCGGGCCTTTTTTGCACAACCAAAACTTTAAATAGGCCCGCGAATGTTACTGTTTACTGGCTTGCCAGTGAACAGTAACTCGACAGGAACTCACTCGGAAAACCCAAATTCCTCCCTCAGCATCTGCCAGTCAATCTTTCGGTCTTTATAGTAGAACTCCCGGTCACGTTCATCCAGCTTTCTGAGGACACGGCAGGGATTTCCTACAGCGATCACATCTGCGGGTATATCCCTTGTGACCACGCTGCCTGCGCCGATCACAGAGTTGTCTCCGATGGTTACGCCGGGCACTACGATCACGCCGGCGCCCAGCCAGCAGTTGCGGCCGATGCGCACGGGAAGGTTGTACTGGTACGCTTTCTCACGAAGCTGGGGAAGAAGGGGATGATTGGCCGCAGCCAGCACCACATTGGGGCCCAGCATGGTATAATCGCCCACATAGATATGGGTGTCATCCACGCAGGTCAGGCCAAAGTTTGCGTACACATATTTGCCGAAATGCACATGCCTCCCTCCCCAGTTGGAATGGAAGGGCGGTTCGATGTAGCAGCCCTCCCCCACTGAAGCCAGCATCTTCTTCATCAGCTCCTCCCGCTTCTCCCCTTCGCTGGGACGGAGGGCGTTGAAATCATACATCAGCTCCTGGCATTTTACCTGCTCCTCCACCATTTCCTTGTCTCCCGAAAAATAGATCTGCCCTCCGTGGAGCTGCTCTTCCCACCTGGTCATAGACTCCTCCTTTTCGTTCCTGTTCACAGCAGCCTCAAAGCTGTCTTTCCTGCCTCCGTAGCAGTTTCCCGTTGTCAAAAGAGCCGGGCGCATCCGCACCCGGCTCCTGTCATCACATGTAAAGAGAAGGCGCAAAGGCCGCTTCCCTTATTTATTCTGCCACGTAAGGCATAAGAGCCAGATGACGCGCACGCTTGATGGCAACGGTCAGCGCTCTCTGATGCTTTGCGCAGTTTCCGGTGATCCTTCTGGGAAGGATCTTACCTCTCTCGGAAACGTATCTCTTTAACTTGTTTACATCCTTGTAATCAATTACGTTATCTTTTCCGCAGAATACGCAGACTTTCTTTCTTCTGCGCACGCCGCCTCTTCTCTTCATCGGAGAATCAGATCTCTCTGCCTTATTATAAGCCATAGTTTGCCTCCTATCTGAATGATATCTGAATTCACTTAGTTGAACGGCAGCTCCTCGTCAATCCCATCCGGGATGTTCATGAAGCCGTCGCCCGGTGCACTGGGTTCAGGCCTGGATACCGGAGCGGAATAGCCTCCGCCGAATCCACCTCCAAACCCGCCTGCGGAATAACCCCCGTCGTTATTCCCTGCAGCGTTCTTGCTCTCAGCAAATTCCTGATCTTCTACAACAACATCTGTGGTGTATACCTTCACACCGTCCTTGTTGACATAGCTTCCTGTCTGGATCCTTCCGGTGGCAACGATCTTGGTTCCCTTGCGCAGATACCGCTCTGCAAACTCGGCGCTCTTTCCGAAAGCCACACAGCCGATGAAGTCTGCGGTTGCTCCGTCCCCGTTATTGCGGTTGAAGCGTCTGTCCACTGCAAGAGTATATCTGGCGATCGCTGTCGCCCCTTCTCCCTGGGAATATCTCACTTCGGGATCTCTGGTAAGGCGTCCCATAAGAATTACTTTATTCATATAACCTCCTGTACTGCGAACACATTCTCAGTACAATTCACAGAAAGCATATAAACCGTCTGATTATGCTTCGCTCTTTACAACTAAATATCTCAGTACGTTGTCCATGATGCGAATGCGGCTCTCGATCTCTGCGGGTGCAGTGGTCGGGGCATCAAACTGGATGAAGTAATAGAAGCCTTCCTTCATCTTCTGGATCTCGTAGGCAAGTCTCTTCTTACCCCAGTCATCCACGTTTGTGATCGTTCCGCCGAATCTCTCGATCAGAGCCTTGCACTTGTCCACTACTGCGGCTCTCTCGTCGTCTTCGATCTTCGCATTTACAACAACTGCTAATTCATATTTGCTCATGCTGCTACCTCCTTTTGGTCTCTGGCCCCTTTTCAGGAGCAAGGAAATTTATATATCACAGAGAAACAGGATACCATACCCTGCCAGTGATTTCAAGCTTTTTCGCGGATTTCCCGCACATTTTTTTCCACCAGCTTCCTGGGCACCATGATCTGATGGCCGCACCCCAGGCATTTGAGCCGGAAATCCGCTCCAATCCGCAGAACCTCCCACTCCTTACTGCCGCAGGGATGCTGTTTTTTTAATTTTACAATATTGCCAACCTGAATTTCCATTGCATTCCTCACTCCTAAGGTAACAGTTCAGTCTGCGTCAGAGCGCATTCACAGCAGCTCCATGATCTGCCCGATGCTTCCCTGCACCACCAGATCCGCATTCCGGTCACGGGGCGTGGGCGTCCTGTTGATGAGAACCAGCCTGCTTCCCCGGTAATAATCGATCAGCCCGGCCGCCGGGTACACTGCCAGAGAAGTCCCACCGATCATCAGCACGTCCGCTTCACTGATGGCCCGCACCGCCCGGCTGAGGATAGCCTGATCCAGTCCCTCCTCATAGAGCACCACATCCGGCTTCACCGTCCCTCCGCAGGTACACCTTGGCACTCCCTGAGAATTCAGGATATAAGAAGCGTCATAAAAATGACGGCACTTCTCACAATAATTGCGCAGAACGCTTCCGTGAAGCTCCAGCACATTCCGGCTCCCCGCCTTCTGATGCAGGCCGTCGATATTCTGCGTGATCACTGCCCTCAGCTTCCCCTCCCGCTCCCACTGCGCCAGCTTCCGGTGCGCTGCATTGGGCTGTGCGTCCAGATACAGCATCTTATCCCTGTAGAAGCGGAAAAATTCTTCCGTATTCTGTCTGTAAAAGCTGTGGCTGAGGATCGTTTCCGGCGGATAGTCGTATTTCTGATGGTAAAGCCCGTCCACGCTGCGGAAATCCGGTATTCCGCTCTCCGTGGACACGCCTGCCCCTCCAAAGAAAACGATGTTGTCCGACTCCTGTATGATCCGCTTCAGCCGCTCCAGATTATCATCCATCCGCTTCTTCCTTCTTTCCGCCATAGATCACATACTGCCTGTCCACATGAGCGATATGATTATTCCACCACTGATCCAGATACTCGAAAACCTCTCCCAGCATCAGATCCTGAGTATCCAGCGTCAGCTCCGGTATGCCGTCTATAAACTCCTGAATCTTCACCCGGAAGGCATCATGCTGCTTTTTGTGCGCCTCCAGTCCGTCAAAGCCCAGTTGCTCCATGTACGCTTCCTCGTCTGCAAAATGCTCCTGGGCATAGAAATTCAGCCCTTCCAGCATCTTCCTGATGTCCGCACACTTAAACAGCATATTTTCATCCGCAAAAAGCTGGTGCGCTACCTGTATATGATCCAGCATTTTGGCATGCTGATGATCGATCTTTTCATTTCCTGTGCGATATTCCTCTCTGATCCGGTATTCCTTCATTCCTTTACATCCCCGCTTCCTTTCATGTATAGTATATAGCACGCTGCCTGATTCTGAAGGTATTGTACCATACTTTAAATGGTTTGAATACCGTATTGTTAGTAACGAAATAAGTTAATTTTTTATCAATGTCCGGGAACCAGAAAGAAGGCTGCCGCATACCATATCAAAGGTACGCGCATATAGCCGGGAGCCGGAGCAATAACGCTCCGGCACGGAGGTAAAAATGAGTCAAAAACGGATTATGATTGCAGGAACGGAAGAAAAAACGAAAAACTATTCCAATGCCCTGGCGGCCCTGGGGGCGTCCTGCTTCTTTTTAGAAAAAGAGGCGGGCTTTGATGATTCCAGCAGCCTCTGGCGGACAGGGAAATACCCGGTCAATGATTTTGACGGGCTCCTGCTGCCGGGCGGCGGTGACATCGACCCCGCACTGTTCGGGGAGCCAAACCAGGGATCCCGCAGTATTGACGGGACGCTTGACCGGATACAGCTTGCCCTGCTGGGCGATTTTGTCCGCAGTAAAAAACCCGTGCTGGGCATCTGCAAAGGGATGCAGCTCATCAACGTTTATTTCAAAGGAGGTATCATTCAGCACCTTCCCACAGCCGGTCTGCACGAATACCGGGAAGCTGACCAGGTGCATTCTTCCAAAGCCGCAGAAAACAGCCTGCTCTGCCGTCTTTACGGCGTACATTTTCCGGTTAACAGCGCCCATCATCAGGCGATTGGCAGGACAGGGCAGGGGCTCTCGGTGGTACAATGGGCGCCGGACGGCACGCCGGAAGCGCTGCAGCACACCAGCCTTCCTATTGCCGCCGTACAATGGCATCCGGAGCGCATGTGCTTTGCCCACAGGAGAACGGATACACCGGACGGCAGCCTCCTCCTTTCCAGCTTCCTGAGAGGATATGCTAAGGATGCCGGCACAGCAGGGAATGTCTGAGCCTGGCCTTTCGGAGCGGGCTCCGCCTGAAGCCTCTGCCAGTGCCCGCTCCGGCTCCCAACAGCCTGGCTCGCCCTTACCGGTAGGTAATCACCTCATCCCAGTCCTCAATCCCAATATATCTGCGGGCAAGCTCTGTATATTCCTCCGCCTTATCCGTGTCAATATACTTGAACACATCGTAGATCAGCTTTTTCCGTCCGTTCTGATAAGACAGCCCCAGGGCCAGTCCCTGGGCAACCTCCTCCACCGCATCCGTTTCCCGTGAAAGGATCATGGCGTCGATATATTGATTGTTGGCCGCTATGTAATAGGCATAGGCAAAGGCCGCCGCCTGCACATCCTCCCCGTAGGTGGAGGTAAAGCCCATCTCGCTGAGGATAATCGGGCGCACTTCTCCGTCCGGCGTCAGAAATTCCTCTCTCTGCATATAATCTGTCACCACATCAATATTATAAATGATTACCATGGCAGAATCCTCCGACTCTTTTACCAGCTCTGCGTTCTGTGCCGGAAGATCCCAGAACTTGGGCCAGTTCAAAGGTACGGAATAAGGATGGTGGGCCAGTCCCCAGTCAATATTGCCTTCTCTGCAAATCAAAGCGTTAAACTCGTCCAGAATATCCCTGGAATTGTAGCTGGTATTACTAGTCAGCTCCATGTTCCACTGCTGATCCAGTGAAATGTAAACTCTGGCATTGGCGTTCATACTCTTAATGGCATTGTAGCAGATACGAAAAGCCCTGGCGTATTCCCTCACATAGGTTTTGATGTCCACAAACTGCATATAATTCCACTGAGAGCGCACATTGATTTCATTTCCCACGATCCAGTTCATCACCACACCATGCTCCTCGTCCCTGTACCGCTCCGCCAGGAAAGAAGCGATGGCCTCCAGATATTCCGCACCGGCCTCCTCCGCCGCATTGAAAGCGTAGTAGCTGGCGTTCTTGTCCCTGGAAAGGGGATGGATCATGTTCATGTAAGCCTCCGACTTGTTATTCAGCAAAATTGCAGTAATCACAATCCCCTTTTTCGTCAGAGTGCTGAACACATAATCATATTCGGACACGACATGGCCGTTTAAAAGATAGTCCTTTCCCTTGTAGGTATAAGTGATGGTGGGATAGTTTTCTGCAGTGGAGGGCCCCAGCAGACGGGCAACAGGGATATTGTATACCGCATGCTTCACGCCCAGCTCGTCCAGCTCTGTGGTTCCCAGATTCTGAGGATCCACCAGCAGTCCCTTGATGGACTCCGTTTCAGGAAAGGGCTCATTATAATCCGCCAGCGCCTCCGGGTTCGTGATATACATAGGCGCGGTGAGCGCCTCATACCGGCCATCCTTCAAAATTGCCACCACAAATTTCTGATACAGCCTGGAATTGGCCTGAAACTGGTTCACATCTGCCATCAGCATAAAGGCGGAAGCCTTCTGAGTTCTGGCAATATATTCCTCCCCCTCCGGGATCTCCTCCTCATATACCTCCAGCGCAAACAGATAAAAATAGCCGTCATCACTGTCCGGAAGCTCCGCCGCCTCACCCTTTAAGGCAAACTGTTCCCCTCCCGGAAGAATCTCACAGGAGGTCACACAGATCATATGCTTTCCCACCTCAGGCACAGAAAGAGAAGCTTCCCCGGCCTTTCCATCCAGCGCGCCCTCCATCTCCGGCGGCATGCCAGGCAGCCCCGCACGGGCCTCCTCCAGCCCGCCCGCCGTCTCTGCCTCTCCAGTCTGTCTGTGGGCCTGTACCACAAAAAAAGCCACGCCCAACGCAGCCATAACGCCAAAGAGCAGCAGAGCGTATCTGAAATACACCCTGCCGCCATTCATTCTTTTCTTTTTATATGATCCGGCCCCTTCCGTATAAGGAGCCTCTTCCTTCTCTGATTTTTGATTCATTTTCTACATCATATTATATCTCTGAAATCCGCACACCGCGGCCCGACTGCTGCTGCTTATCATTACTGTTCCCTGGCAAGTCAGTAAACCGTAACTGTTTATATACTAACACAATTCTTCACCTATTAACAATATAGAATTTAAAGAATTTACTGCTGTTTACTGGCGGCCTTAGGGAGCATGAAATAAAAGTCGATCTGGGCGGCGCTTTCCGTATAGAGATAGGAGCCGTAAGACGCAATGTTACAGCACATGGCAGGATCCTCTGAGCCCATCATAATGGCGTATCCCCGGCCAGACACCATCAGGGGAAGCGGGTTTCCATGAGAATGCTCTCCCCTGCCCGAGCCGGAAAAATATCTGGCGCTGCCCGACATTTCAATTACCGGTTTTCTGCCCGTCCCAAACGCCTGAAGGCTCTCTCCCTTAACCCAGTCAAAATAGACCCAGGCCCGGGCCCTTCCGGCTGTCCCCGGTTCAATCTGCCTGCATTCCCGGCTTCTCTCCGTGAGCAGGATTTTTTTATCCCTGGTCATGTAACAGATATTTCCATTCATTTTATCCACGCTCAGGTGCAGTTCATCGGTAGAAAGCTCTATCCTGCTGCCGGACGCCTGATACATCCATGCGCAGGGCCTGGCGGGTGAAAAGACGGAAGGGTTCTGTCTGCCCACAGTTCCCGCTCTGGTAAAGGTGACGCGGATCATATCCTCCATCACAGGGCGGAGGTACAAAGCGCCGTAGCGGCTGTGAATGAGAAGGCCGTCCGGCTTTTTCTCCACCCATTTCACGGCAAGATCGATCCTGAAGTGGCCCGGCGGACGGAGCTGTTCATTGGAGGGCATGTCACCGAAGGAGGGGCCGGACGCCCTGCCCGCGGGCGGCACATTTGCCCGGGAGGGCGGAGCGGCAGTTCTCCCGGCCGGCGCGGGGCGGACTGACAGGGACGAATCCACAGGGGGTACGGTGCGGGCGGGCTGAGACGAACCCGCAGGCAGTGCTGCTTTCGCAGACACCCGGGGCCGGGCAGACGGCATGCCCCTCTCCTCAGGCTCCCCTCCTGCAATCACAATTCCCGGCCTTACCTTCCGTGTTTTCTCCGGCGCTCTCCCCGGCTCCCGCTCCCCGTTTCCATCCGTTCCTGGCTTTCTGCCGTTCTCTCTGCTCCCGTCTTTTCTGACGCGGCTTTCCGCCTTCCGCTTCCCCGGAACCGGATCGGCAATCAGCCCGGTCAGATTTCCGGTATGGTATACACAAAGCTTGTGAAGGGCACGGGTAGCCGCCACGTACAGAAGCCTGGCATGGCCGTCATCCGTGGGATATTCCTCCCGGGTGGGATCCAGGATCAGCACTGCATCGAATTCAAGCCCCTTGGTAAGCTCCACGGGAAGCACCATTACCCCGCTGCCAAACTCCATTTTATCAGGGTCGGACTCCATCACAGGAAGATACCCGCCCAGCTCCTGCGCCGTCCGGGAAGCGTCCTCTGCGCTTCTGCACACCACCGCTATGGTTTCCAGCCCCTCCTGCTGCCAGCCGCGGCACAGCGCGGCGGCCTCTCTGAGCATTTCCTCCCTGTCCGCCATTTTTTTCACAGATACCGGATCCCCATGCCGGATGATGGGCTTCACCGGATAGACGGAAAACTGCCCATGCTGCAGGATGTTCGTGGCAAATTGGGAGATCTCCACCGTATTCCGGTAGCTTTTTCTCAGTACCCCGAAGCTGTCTGCAGCATCCGGCAAAAGAAGCTTTCTCAGCTCCTCCCAGTCATTTAAGCCGTAGCCGAAATGGATATTCTGGGATACGTCCCCCATCACCGTATAGGTACAGCCCCGCATACAGAATTTCAGCACGCAGTATGCCATCATGCCAAAATCCTGGGCCTCGTCGATCACCACATGATGGGCCTCGCTGATCACCTCGGTCTCCTTCACCCTTTTATAAAGGTAGGCCAGTGCCGCCAGATCGTACACGTCAAACTCATCCTCCGGCAGGAGTACCTCACAGCCCTTCATCCTCTGCCGGGTGAGGAAATCCAGGTACAGCTCGTAAATGGAGCCCTTCCACTTCTTTCCCCCGTAATAATTGCGGAATGCCTTCAAAATGGCCTTTCGCTCCGCCTCCGTGTATTTCACACCCTTACCCAGAAATTCTTCCTTGATCTTATTCGTCAGGCGCTCGTTCAGCATGTCGATCTTGCTCTGGATGGAAACAGAAGGATTCTGGCTCACATAACGCTTCACCGCCTCGCCGTCCACCAGCCGCACCAGGTCACGGGGCGAGGGAGGCATACCGCCGCTTTCATCGTACACACCGGATTTCCCGTCACGAAGCCCCTCCACAAACTTTCTGGTATCCAGAAATACCGATTCCCGGCAGATCGTCTCCCTCTCCAGCCTTCTGCAGTAATCCTCCAGCTCCTGAAACCATTTTCTGCTCCCCTTTATGCTCTCCGTCGCCGCGCTGCGGTCTGTGCTCTTTACCCGGTACTTCCCTTCCTCCCAGTCCTCATACAAAAGCCTGATGAAAAGCTGCTCCATGGTCATCTGCCGCACCCCGTACACATCCAGATCAGGCAGCACCCCGGTGATATAGTTCAGCAGGATCCGGTTGCTCCCCACGATGTAAAAATCGTCCGGCCGGAAGCGTTCCGCATAATTATACAGAATATAGGAGATCCGATGCATGGCCACGGTTGTTTTGCCCGAGCCCGCCACCCCCTGCACGATCATATTGTGGTAAGGGGATTTGCGGATGATCTCGTTCTGCTCCTTCTGAATAGTGGCTACGATCTCCCCCAGTACCGCCTGCTTGTTCCTGGCCAGATACTTGGTCAGAAGCTCATCGTTGGCGATCACCTCGCTGTCAAAATAGTCCAGAAGCCTTCCCTTCTCGATCTCGTAGGTACGCTTGCGCTTCAAATCCACCTTTATCTGCGCTTCTCCCGGAGCCTGGTAGGTACATTTTCCCAGACCGTTTTCATAATACACGTTTGCCACAGGCGCCCGCCAGTCCACCACCATCCAGTGGGTGGAGTCCCTGGAAATGCCTCCCCGGCCAATGTAGAGGGACTCCTCTTTTTTCTCCGTCTCATCATAAAAAATGATCCGCCCGAAGTAGGGCTTATTCTGCGCCTTTTCATTCCTCACCAGAGCCCGCTTCATGTGGTCATGGAGCGTAATCGTATTGTTCAGAATGGTATAGACCTCCGCGTCATTGTCATGATAATGCTCCAGCATTTCATCTATGTCCGCCTGCATCCTGTCCACATCGGCGGTATAGACCGCTATATTGTCCGCAATGACAGAAAGTGTCTCCGCCAGGTAGGCTTCCTCGGCCTGGCGGGTCACTGCAAAGCGCTCCGACGGCTTGTTCCGGTCTGTTTTCATTAGTACCTCCCTTCCTTCTCTGTTACTTTGGTATCGTTCAGGCTTTCCGCTGTTGCAGCAGTTCTGCCCGCGCCCATTCGCAAAACACCCTTATAGGGCCTTCCGCTGCTGCGCAGCTCTTTTTGCTCATAGACAGGCGCTCAGCTCATATCGGCATGAACGGTCTAAATCATGCAGGCATGTTTTGACCGTTCAAACCGATATGGCTGAACTATTAGTTACTGTTCACGGCAGGCCCGTAAACAGTAACTTTCGCGGGCCTATTGAAAGTTTTTGCTGCGCAAAAGAGGCCCGCTCACTCCTGAATCACATTCTTACGCCTCAAACGGCAGGCGTTTGAGGCTGCTGTGAACAGTAACAACTATTACCCATATTTTAACGGACCGGGAAAAAAATACTAGACTTTATTTTGGCAGTGTGGTAGACTGAATAATGAAGTGTAGGTATCATAACAGGAAAGAAATGGCAGACTTCTATTCTACGTTTTAGTGGATAGAAGTTATTTTTATTTCCGCTTTCTCATCCATCTGTCCCGGCTTAGAGCGTGTTTGAAAATTTCTTTCTGCCAGATGTGCGTCCCACTTTGTGGGAGATCTGTCCCAGATGAGTGCGGCGTAATGGTACGCATCGCGAATTTGGGCAAATATACCGCGAAGTGGGGCGTACAGATGGCGGGAATGAATTTTCAAACATGCTCCGGGGCAGGCTCCCGCCCCTTCCCCCGGTTCTGCGGGCAGCAGCCATGCAAGGCACGCCCCGCAGCAGAGAAAGAGGAACGGCCCTCCATGGAAAGGAGCGCCGTTCCGGTTCCGCAGACAGCGCTTCTACCGCTCCATTTCCACAAAAGGCATCTCCGTCATGCGCAGATTGGTGCATCCATAGGGCTGCAGATCTACCTCCTCCGGCTCCGATACCGGATGGGCCTGTTTGGGAACCGGCGCGCAGACGCCGCCCTGCTCCTCCCAGGGAATCCGCACCATTCTGGCACGCAGCTTCAGCGGCGGATTTTCCTCCGAGAAGGGATACTCCCCCACCTTTTCCCTGACCAGCTCAAAATCCCCGGAGCAGAACCCATAGTTCCAGGGGGAATCGGGAAGCATCTCGTAGTCGCAGTAGGGGAACTTCCTCTCCACGCCGTCCCTGGTATACTCCACCCTGCGGGTTTTGGCGCGGACGGGCAGGGCAAACACCAGAGGGCCGCGCACCACGGCCTTCGCCCCGTGAGGGCGGTCGATCAGTCTGGCTTCCATCTCCAGCTTCACCAATATCTGCACGGTTCCCTCCCACCGGCGGCTGATACAGTGATAGGCTCCGGGCGATGCCTGCGCGCCGTCCACCCAGGCCTTCTGCGCACTGCCGGGAATCCGGATGGAAAGCTCCGCCTGTACCGGCGTGCGGGCCGTGACCTCAATCACCGCATCATCCCGGAAGGGATACTCTGAAATCACGCGGATACTAAGGCTTCCCTCCTCCCTCTCCAGCTCGGCACAGACAGGCACAAGCAGGTTGACAGCCGCTCCCCGCTTCGTCTCCATCACCGCCGCCAGAGCAAATTTGGGCCAGGCCTGATTAAAATTCGCCGTACAGCAGCCAAAATTCGGCTCCAGGCCGAACATATTCGCCTCGCCGGAATTGGAATTGAAGGGCACGCTCTCCTCCGGGATCTTCACCGCCGCGATCTGATTGGTCATCTGTACATACTGGTGCGCCCACATATCCGCCGTTGTGGTGGCGGGCATGGCGTTGAAGGCCTCCTGTTCCAGAAGGTCGCCCCAGAAGGGATTGCCGCTCTCCGCCAGAAGGATCTCGCAGGAATACATGGCCTCCGCCACACTGCAGCACTCGCTCCCCTGGGTGGGCTGATCCCCGGAAAGGCATTCGTCTCCTGTGAAATGGCCCGTCGCCATGCTGTTGTGTTTCATAATCGTCCGATACATATGCAGCGCAAATTCATCCGGGTTCTCCCCGGTAAACCGGGACATGAGGGCGCGGCACTTCAGAGCCATGGCCGTGTTCACCACATGGTTGATCTGCGTCCAGTACCGGGCCTGGGCGGGACGTTCAAACTCGCTGACCCGGTAGAGCTTCTCGTAATCCAGCCCCTCCGCCTCCAGCAGAAGCGCCAGCTCACGCATCCAGGGCTCCGGCCTTCTCTCATACAGCCACAGCAGCGGAATCAGCGCCTCGTACCAGCGGGCCGCCCCCCAGTTAAAAAGCGTATGCACGGAAATATGGGCCAGAAGCTGGCGCAGCGCCCGGTATACCGCATCTTCGATCCGTTCATCCAGAGTACAGTCATGGTACAGCACCAATACCTTACAAATCAGAAAGGCCGCCCACACATCATAGGTTTCCCTCTCCTTCTCTTCACAGGGACAGATCCAGCCATCCTCCTTCTGCCCTGCGAGGATCGCATCAATATATCTTTTGGCGCGTCCCTTCAAGGCTTCGTCATCCAGTAGATAGGCCAGAGGGATGAAACCATCCAGCCAGTAGGGCACCCGCTCCCAGCCCTCCTTGTCACCGCCGATCCATCTGCTCTCCCGTATGTCGGGCCAGATCAGATCCAGATGGCCGGACAGCCCCTCCGCCTGTATCTGAAGCTGCCGCAGCAGCCACCCCTCCGGCCTGAGCTGCCGGGTTGTGAGCGGGGTGAATTTTCTTTCTCTCATGATGCTTCCCTTCCTTTCACTTCCCATATGAAAAAAGGTCTGCACCTCCCCCGCATACAACGCGGACACGCTGCAGACCCATCCCATCATCCATCAAAGCGTCCCAAACACAATATTCCTGATCCTGGGATGAATATAAGCCTCATTGTTCGGGAAAAGATTATGCATATAGACCAAAGAAATCTTTTCTGCCGGGTCGATCGCCACATAAGTCCCCATCATTCCTGTCCAGCCGAATTCTCCCACAGAGGTGTTGGTTCCGGCGGACGGATCCATCATGGTTCTCACTCCCAGCCCATAGCCATACCCTGCCAGATAAGGGTTTGAGCCGCTAAACTGCGCAAGCTGCCGCTCATTCAGCTGATTGGAGCGCATCAGATCAATGGTTTTGCGTCCCATAATCTTACGCCCCTGATACTCCCCGCCGCAGGCCAGCATCTGGGTCAGCGCCAGGTAATCCCTGACCGTGGAAAAAAGCCCTGCCCCTCCGGCCTCATACCTGGCCTCCGGTTCAAACCGCTCATCCCCCTGAAAGGTATCCGCACCCTCCGCCTTTCCGTCCTCTCCCAGCAGATAGGGCTTCACCAGGCGCTCCCGGATATCGCCAAAAAAGTGGTAGCCTGTGCTGTTCATTCCCAAAGGCTCAAAAAGCTCCTCCTTCAAAAACCGCCCCACGGTTTTTCCTGAAATCACCTCGATCAGCCCTGCCACCAGTTCATGGCCAAAGCCGTACAGCCACTGGGTTCCCGGATCAAAGGCAATGGGAACCGCCGACACCGCCCGGATATCCTGGCGCAGCGTATAATCCCCCACCGTCTGTACCAGCTTCTCCCTCTCCTGCCGCAGCACTTGATGGGTATAATCCTGTCCATCGTATCCAATCCCCATAGCCATGGAGAAGCAGTCCCTCACCTGAATCGGCCTTTTAGGCGGACGCAGCTTCACCGTGCCGTCCTCCGCCGTTTCCGCCACCATAGTATCCTTCCATTCCGGAAAATACTCATAGATAGGATCTGTCAGCAGAAATTTTCCCCTCTCCCACAACAGCATGGCTCCCGTGCACACAGCCACCTTGGTGGTAGACCACTGACGGTAAACGCTCGACGCATCCGCCGGAATCCCCTTCTCCCGGTCCGCCCAGCCATGATACTCCTCAAACAGAAGCTCCCCGTTCCGCGCCACCGCGCACCCGTTTCCCACCGGGCCGTGCTCCAGCGCCTCCTCCAGAAAGCTGCTCAATGCCTTAAAATCTGCCATTTTCCCCTTCCTCCTTCTTTTTTTCATCCAGTCAGGAGCATGTCCTTCAAGCTCTTTGAAGCGTTACCGTTCACTGGCAGGCCAGAAAACAGTAACCTTGAAGCTGCCCTTTCTTTTCATCATAGCAGAAAAAGGTTGACAGCGGAATAGTCAGTTTTTATAATAGACAGGCAGCGAAGCTATAGATTTTTCTGTTTCTGATTTTAAACAGGAGGATATATGGCTTTTTATTTTGCATTCGACAAAGGAAAAAACGCAGGCTTGAGACAAAAATGCAGACACATATTCTCACCGTGTCCGGGTCGAACATGCTCCGAGGAGGTAATGAATGAAAGAAAAAGCTTTTCAGGAAAATATGATGGGAACCAGGCCGGTTCTGCCCCTGCTTCTGACCATGGCCCTTCCCCCTATGATTTCGATGTTTATTCAGTCTATGTACAATGTGGTGGACAGCATTTTCGTGGCGCGTCTGAGCGAGGAAGCGCTCACAGCCGTATCCCTGGTCTATCCTCTGCAGAACCTGTCCCTGGCAGTATCGGCGGGACTGGGAATCGGCATCAACGCCAGTATTGCCATGAGCCTGGGCGAGGGAAACCGGAAACGGGCAGAGGAGGCTATCGAACACGGAATGCTCCTCAGTCTCCTCCACAGCCTGGGCTTCGTCCTGATCGGACTTTTCCTTTCCCGGCCCTTCCTTTCCCTTTTTACCCAGGATCAGCACATCCTGGACATGGCGGTGCTGTATTCCGTAATCGTCATTACCCTCACCTTCGGAAGCCACTTCCATATCGCCATTGAAAAGATTTTCCAGGCGACAGGCAGCATGGTAATCCCCATGCTCCTCCAGGGGGCAGGGGCGCTGGTCAATATCCTGCTTGACCCCATTCTGATCTTCGGCCTGTTCGGCCTGCCAGCCATGGGTGTGGCGGGAGCAGCGCTGGCCACCGTCATCGGCCAGATGACCGCCTGTATTCTGGCTTTCTGGACGATCCAGAAGCAGGAGCTCCGCATTCCCTTCCGCCGCTTTGCCATCAGCCGGCGCATGATCGCCGGCATCTACCGGGTCGCTCTCCCCAGCGCGCTGATGATGGCCATGCCCTCCGCCCTGGTAGGCATCCTCAACGGTATCCTGAGCGGCATGGCACATGCGGCCACAAGCATCGCCGTGCTGGGTATGTACTTCAAAATGCAGAGCTTCGTCAACATGCCCGCCAACGGCGTGATCCAGGCTCTGCGTCCCATATGCAGCTACAACTACGGCGCAGGCCGCACCGACCGTCTGCGCAGCGCGGTACACGCCGCCATGTGGGTCATCGGTTTCATCATGGCTCTGGGAACTCTGCTGTTCTGCGGCATTCCCGGCACGGTGATGGCCCTCTTTGACGCCCAGCCGCTTCTGATCCAGATGGGCAGCCAGGCTCTGCGCATCATCGGCATCAGCTTCCTCCTCTCCACCCCCGCCCAGGTCTATTCGGGAACCTTTGAGGCGCTTGGCATGGGAGCGCAGTCCCTGACCCTGTCTCTCCTGCGTCAAATGAGCATCCTGCCTCTGGCCGCCTTTCTCCTGTCCCGGTTCCTTGGCGCTGCAGGCGTGTGGAGCGCCTTTCCTGTGGCGGAAGGGGCCGCTATGGTCTGCGCGGTGGTTCTGTGGAGGTATTATGGGAAGAGGATGGGGATTTTGAAAAAATAGCTTCTCTCCGGCCTCTGTTCATTTCCTATTTTTCCAACTGATAGCCCAGCCTGAGCACCAATGGCTGGGCATAATTTCCGTATTTATCCCCAAACAGATTCATTCCCCCCACATGAACAGCATCAGCCTCCACACCAATTCTGACGCTGATATAGGGAAGGTCAGAAAACGAAATGTCAGAAATACAAAGATTGTTTATTTTCACTCCATCAAGATAGGTTCCTCTCTCATCCAGCCTCCATGTTTTTAAAAAACCATACTGTGTTGACAAAATACTGTTCCATGAGGGCGTCAGAGCTCCTCTGACTCCACCGCAGTCACAGGGGCTTTCAAAAATTCCCAGTTTCCTGGAATTGAGATATACACTGATATCACTTTCCCAGGGATCCCGGTACATAGGAGCCTCTGAACAGGATTCAAAGGATATCTCCAGCCACTTAAAGGTAATATTGTTCATAAATGCAAAAGAGAAACGATATTCCAAAAAACCTGAATGAAACCAGATCCTCTGCGCGCCAAAACGATCTGGATGGAAAAAGGAAAGCGGAACATCCTTCTCCCCAATCATGCCATATTCGCTGCATATCCCGCAGGTGGACGTAATACTCTGGGCATCTGAATAACATCCAATCGGCATACTCATCGTCAGGCTTTTGTTTGTATCATCCTCCTCAGCGCGCATATCACTGTTCAGATTAAAAATCACCTGGGACAGAGACGGCGAGCAAAGCTTCAATACGCCGCCCCTCTCCTGAGGTTTATTTTCTGTAATGATCAGTCCGGCGTCTGCCAGAATACTGACCGATGTGGAAATGGTAGACATGGGAGTATGCAGTTCTTCCGCCAGTTCTCCTATACTCTTACTTCCAAACTGCAGACTTTTCAAAATGGCCAGCCGGATATCCGACGAAAGAGCCCTGGCCATCTTTCTGAAAGGCTCCATATCGTTCAGATCAAATTCTGCCGTTTGATTCTCCCTGTCTGCCATAAGTATTCCTCCCTGTTATATCCCCTCTGCCCAGATCAGATCCATACCAAATCCTGGACGATCCGGTATCTGCATGACACCGTTTTCCAGTCTGTAACCACCAAAATCCACACCCTCTATGCTCCCAAGCACTGCTTCCACACACGGAATATGGTGGGGATAGGCTGCCGCAAGATGGGTACAATAATGGGTTTTGGTAACCGTGCCCCAGGCGTGCGGCGATGCCAGCCAGCCGTTTTCACTGATCTCCTTCATCAGCTCTCTCCATTTGGTAAATCCATATCCGCAAACGTCCGGCTGCCACACATCCAAAAGCTTCTTCTGTGCCAGATCCCTTAAAAGCGGAATATCCGTCATCGACTCCCCATCCGCGATCAGGGTTGTGGGCCTCTCCTTTTGCAGATAAGACTTCAGCCTGCGGTTTTTCTCTTCCTCCTCACGAAACGGCTCCTCAAACCAGTAAATCTCCGTATCACCGATCCCTTCTAAAAAGGCGGTCACATCCTCCAGCGTATAGCCGTCATTGGCATCTACCATAATGGCTGTACCGGGCAAAGCCTCATGGATTCGTTTCACGATTTCAATGTCTCTCTCCAGCCCTTTATCATGCTCCATCCACTGATGGCTTCTTCCAATTTTCACCTTCAGCCTTGTATGTCCCAGAGCCACATCATCCACACTCTCCTGAATCACCCTGTCTATTCCAAAAGGGGCATCCTCGGGGATAATGTCGTTCATATAAACAGCCCCGTCATAAACAGGAGCTTTCAGAGCCGCCTTGGGATTGATCATCCGGCATACCGGAATTTTCAATATTTTTCCTGCCAGATCATGAAGCGGAAGGTCAAACGCCTGGAACGCTTCGTCCAAAATGCCCTTTTCTGCCGCAAAAAATTCTGTCAGGGAGCGCCCCCTTAAAAACTCAGCCTTACTTTTTGCATCTTGAATATTCCTGCTTAATTCTCCCCATCCCGAAATGCCGCTTTGAGTAATCAGCTTTGCAGTCAGGATTTCACCGCCAAAGCCGTGATAGCCCTTGATGGCATTTTTTCCGTGCAGCCTGGGATATCTGGCGCGGCAACGGTAAAATTCCACCCTCTCAATCTGATGCCCCTTCAATTCCTGATTCCATTCTTCATAACAGGTCATTTTCATTTCCTCCATATTTTATTCTATATAAACTAATGCTGAAAATCATCCCTTGATCGATCCAATCATAACCCCCTTTGTGAAGTACCTCTGAACAAAGGGATAAATGGCAAGCATGGGAACGCAGCTGACCACAATAACCGCATATTTAATCGTAACCCCCAGCTTTGAGTTCTCAGCATAAGAACCATCTCCCGTTCCAATCTGATTTGCCAGCAGAATATCTCTCAAAACCAGCTGCAGATTTGCTTTGTCCGATGAGCGCAGATAAACCAGGGCATTAAAATAGGTATTCCAGGAGCCCACAGCATAATATAAAGCAATAACTGCCAAAATAGGGGCAGATAATGGAATCACAATTTTGAGAAAAAATTTCGTGTAACTGCATCCGTCCAGAAACGCAGCTTCCCTCAGTTCCTCCGGTATTGAGGAATTAAAATAGGTTCTCATAATGATCATATTAGTGGTAGAGATCGCTGTCGGCAGGATAAGCCCCCAAAGAGTGTCCACCAAATTCAGCTTGCTTACCAGCAAATAGGTAGGAATCAGTCCCCCGCTGATATACATGGTAGCCGCCACAAAAATAGTGATCCAGTTTCTCCCCGGCAGTTCCTTTCTGGATAAGGGAAAAGCCAGAAGCATCGTAAGAACCATGTTGATGCCCACACCTACAAACAAATAAATTAAACTGTTTTTGAAGCCTGTCAGGATCTGTTCATTCTGGATCAGGGTCTTAAACCCCTCCAGACTGAATTCCACCGGCCACAGAAAAACCTTTCCCAGCGAGATTGCATCCGATGAACTAAAGGAAGCGCTAAGCACATATATCAGGGGATAGAGTTCGATAATCAGGATCAGAACACCCATGATCTCAAAGAAAATATGGACGGCTCTATCCTGAGGCATTTCTTTTTTTCTTTGTGGTTTCTGTTTCATTGCTCCTCTCATTCTGCCGCACCAGCGGCTTTCCCCGGCATCATCCAATAACCGCTCTATTACTTTCAGACGCTACCACAAGCTCGTGTTGTTCACCCGCTTTGCAATAAAATTTGCAATAACAAGCAGGATGACATTACACACAGAATTAAACAAACTGATGGCGGTGGAATAATCAAAGTTGCCTTCCAAAATACCTACCCGGTAGACATAAGTAGATATCACATCACTGGACGCCTGATTCAGACTGTTCTGCATCAAAAGTACCTTTTCATAGCCAATGTTCATGATCTGCCCACAGCGCAGCAACAGCATGATCGTTATGGTACTGCTGATACCCGGAAGCGAAATATGCCAGATCTTCTGCAGCCTTCCCGCTCCGTCTATGGCCGCCGCCTCATAGAGAGTGGGATCAATCCCCGCCAGTGCAGCTATATAAAGTATGGCATCCCACCCCATGTTCTGCCAGATACCGGATATGATATACATAGGCTTAAAAGCGCTCACAGAAGCAAAATAGTTCGTTGTAGAGAGCCCCAGCATTTCCCGGATCATATTATATACGCCAGTATTCGGATTAAAAATCAGCTGCATGATACTAACAATGATAACCGCTGAAAGGAAATGCGGAATATATGCCACATTCTGCAATATTTTCCTGAACCTTGTGCTCCTCAGTTCTCCTAACAGCAATGCAAAAAAAATGGGGAATGGGAAACCGAACAGAAGCGATAAAAAGTTGATAACCAGCGTATTTCCTACGATCCGATTGAAATAAAAGCCACTGAAAAAACGGGCAAAATGTTCAAATCCGATCCATTCGCTTCCCCATATTCCTTTTGCCGGACGATAATCCTTAAAAGCAATCAGAATACCATACATCGGTGTATAAAGGAACAAAACATACCATATAATGGGGAGCAGCAGCATGAAATACAATTCTCTGCATGCTATAATACGGCTCCATAAAGTGCCTTTTTTATTTTTGGATGATAACACGTCTGCATTCTCCTCTCCTTCTGATATCCTGCACCTCCCCCTATCCGTTCTCGGCCGCGCCTGAACAGAACAGGGAAGCGCAGGAAGCAGTCTTTTATGAAAGCAGAGCTGGACTCTTACTGAAGGGAATCATAATAGGCCTGGTAATAGGATACCAGCTCTTCAACGCCGAGAGTCTCCAGTGTAGCACAGTAATTGTCCCATTCATCCAGACTCATCTCTCCGGTGATAAACTTGGCCTGGCATTCAGATACATATACATCCAGATCCGTCCTTATCTCATCCACTCTTGCCTTTGTGTCGGAGTCAAACAAAGGAGTATCATAAACAGGCTCCTTCTGATAATAAGGCTCCCATGTAGGTACATTCTCCTGCACCTTGGCAGAATAAATATAGTTAGAATTTTTTTCATGACGCCAATAACCGAATCCTCCACCGGGCAACGGGCAGGCATCCCCAACAGCTACCGCCATACCGCGTTCATCATTCAGCATCTCGTCAGTATAATCCCAAGTGCCGTCATCCTTTTTCTGACAGGTTACTCCCTCCAATTCCTCGTTGAAACAGCCAATCGTCATGGAGCCTTCCTCTGTCCAGAAGTAATCAAGAAGCCTGAAGGAAACCCAGGGTGACTCATCTGCTGAAGTGATAAAAGTATTGCTTCCCATGCTGTTTGAACCAAGCTGAATAACCGGCTCCTTCCCATTCGGGCTCTTGACAGGAGCTAAGGCTACATACTGATCGCTCACCGTTGTAAAAAGATCGTCCGAGGATAATCCGAATACGCCGCAGTTACCAGAGGAAATCTTACCGATAGACATATCGCCGGTCTGTGTATAAACCTCATTGTCCAGAAGTCCCTCTGTGTACATGGTATTCATATACTTCAGAACCTCTTTCCACTCCTCCGTATTTTTCAAAAAGCTGACCTTATCTTCCACCAGCTGGATATTTTCATATCCCAAATTGTAATACAGCCCAAATAATCCCGATATGATATCAGCTCTTGCATTATGTCCTGCCCCAGAGTCCTCCACCGCATAAGGAATCTCATTGTTCGGATCTCCATCCCCGTCTGCATCCTCGTCACGGAAAGCACGCAGCACATCCAAAAGCTCTTCTGTTGTAGTTGGCGTTTCCAGATTCAGGTTATCCAGCCAGTTCTGATTGATCCACAGATTTCTGTGAGATGTGAGGTTCGGCTTCAAGGTATTGATACCCGGCATTGTGTACAGTTTTCCATCTGATGCCCTCGCGGAAACCGCGACATCAGGGTATTTTTCCAGCAAAGGCTTCAGCCCGGTGGAATATTTCTCCATCAACTCATCTATCGCCACAAGCTGTCCGTCCTCGATTGCAGTGGAAAGCGTCGGAATCGAGCCCTTCATAATAATATCCGGCATATCGTTAGTGGCAAGCATCAGATTAATGCGCTCATTCCAGCCATCCGCTCCCACAACGATCCATTCGATCTCAATGTTCATCTTTTCCGCAACATATTTCAGCGTTTCCATCTGCTCTATATCGCCGATGTTGCCGGGTTTTCTGATCATGATTCTCTTTTTTACAGTTTCATTTACAATGGGATAGCCCTCTTTATTAAAATTGGTATCCGCTTCAGCCTGTGCGATGATTTCCGATACTTCCTCCGATACGGCTCCGGCAGACTCTTCTCCGGCCTCCGTCGATGCTCCGCTTTCCACATTAGATGTACTGCCTTTTTCACCTCCCCCTCCACATCCGGTTAATAATGCTCCAACCATTGCCGTAATAAGAAATATGCTAATCCATCTGTTACGCTTTACCATAAAAATATCCTCCTTGTATCTGTCCGCCTTCCATACAGCTGAATATACCTCCCTATATTTCACATTCTGCAACAACATTTAAAAAACATGAAATATCTCACAGGCAACCTCTCTGTACAGCGCACAAATCCTTCCCCGACAATGCAACATTTCCACCAAAAAGCATGCTTTAAATAGCTTGTTTTTATTAAAACATACTACATTTTTGTTGTCAGCATTCCGAAATTCATTCAAAAATGCAGTACAATTTAATTGTAATATTTCATATTTATTGAAATACCAACACAAAAAAAGGGCACATCCTGTAAATAGCTCTGTGCCCAATCCCATTCCATATATGCGCAATATTTTGTTCCAGGCTACACCATCTCCCCTGAACAGCCTAATAAAAAATCTCCCCCTCACATCCTCTCCAGTTCCTCCAACACCTTTTCCACCTGCGCAGCGGCCTCCTCCACATAATCAAGAGCCTCATCAATTTCCGCCTGCACCATGTAATCGGAAAAAATATTGTCCATAAACAGATCCATAAAGGAAAGCACGCTCCCCACATCGATCCGCAGCTCCCGCTCCATGCTGATATCCCCCAGTTCCCGCCGGAACCGCTCCAGCTCCTCACAGGCCTCATCCATATAATCGGAAGCCTCATCCATATGATCATGCTTGATCAGGCCGGAGAAAAAGCCTCCTCCCAGCATATCAAAAAATCCCCATCTGCGGGCACTGTTCAGGCTTTTCTGCGCCAGCCTCAGGCTCTCCAGCGCCCGTCTCCCCGCCAGAACCGCCTCGTCCACCTGGCGCTCCCATTTCCGCTGCTCTGCCGATGCTCTTTCCATCCCCTCCTCCTTTCTCAAAGCTCTCTGCACATCTGGCAGAAAGCAATCTTCAAACACGCTCTATGCCGTTCTGATACAGGAGCCTTCAGATACCCTCCTCCACCTGCGCCCCGAAAGGCATCAGCGCCAGCTTGGCAATTTTAAAATGCTGCATTCCAAAGGGAATCCCTATCACCGTAATACACAAAAGGCAGCCCATTACCGCCGATTCAATGGCCAGGGGAAGCCCGGAGAAAACCAGCCAGAAAATATTCAGGATCAGAGAACCAGCCCCTCCCCCATATCTGATTTCCTTTCCAAAGGGAAAAAAGCTGAGGGCGGCAAGCTTAAAGCACTGCACTCCCACAGGAATCCCGATGATCGTAATACACCAAAGCACCCCGGCCAGACACCAGCTCAGGCCGCTGATCATTCCTCCGAACACAAACCACAATACATTTCCAAGACATCCCATTTTCACCGCTCCTTTCTTTTACATTGAAAATAGCATCCTTTCCGGACAAAATCAAATCACTGATGCTTAAAATTTTCTTATTTTTCTCCAAAGATGTTACCGTCCTCCGGCAATGTCACTGACGCTGGATGACCTTTATCAGTAAGGAGTGCAGTAAAAAAGTGTGCGTCTTGACGCACATCTGCGCCGAGCGCGATTGCCGTCAGGCAATATCTGCCTCCCGCGCGAGTGCGCATCCACAGCGGAGCGTTCTTTTTCATACAATAGGAAAGGAACTTTCCTATTGTATGAAAAAAAGAGGCCGTCACGCCATGTGACAGCCTCTCTCCTATTCATTTGGCAATACAGCCGCTCCGTTCTGTGATCAGATCTGAGGGCCAGCGGAAACCAGAGCCTTACCAGCCTCGTTTCCTTCGTATTTTGCAAAGTTCTTAACGAATCTCTGTGCCAGATCCTTTGCCTTGGTCTCCCACTCTGCAACATCAGCATAGGTATCGCGGGGATCCAGAATGTTGGTATCAACACCGGGAAGCTCGGTGGGAACCTCGATGTTGAAGTAAGGGATCTTCTTGGTAGGAGCCTTCAGAATATCTCCGTTCAGGATAGCGTCGATGATTCCGCGGGTATCCTTGATGGAGATACGCTTGCCGCTTCCGTTCCATCCGGTGTTTACCAGATAAGCCTTCGCGCCGCTCTGCTCCATTCTCTTAACCAGCTCTTCAGCATACTTGGTAGGATGCAGCTCCAGGAATGCCTGTCCGAAGCAGGCGGAGAAGGTAGGAGTAGGCTCTGTGATGCCGCGCTCTGTACCAGCCAGCTTTGCAGTGAAGCCAGACAGGAAGTAGTACTGGGTCTGCTCAGGAGTCAGGATGGAAACGGGAGGCAGTACGCCGAAAGCATCAGCGGAAAGGAAGATTACCTCCTTAGCAGCAGGTGCGGAAGAAACAGGACGTACAATATTCTCAATATGATTGATCGGATAAGATACACGGGTATTCTCCGTTACGCTCTTATCTGCGAAATCAATCTTGCCGTTCTCATCCAGAGTTACGTTCTCCAGAAGAGCGTCTCTCTTGATTGCGTTATAGATATCGGGCTCGGAATCCTTGTCCAGGTCGATAACCTTTGCGTAGCATCCGCCCTCGAAGTTGAACACGCCGTTGTCGTCCCAGCCGTGCTCGTCGTCACCGATCAGCAGACGCTTGGGATCTGTGGACAGGGTAGTCTTACCTGTTCCGGAAAGTCCGAAGAAGATAGCGGTGTTCTCACCGTTCATATCTGTATTTGCAGAGCAGTGCATGGAAGCGATGCCCTTCAGAGGCAGATAGTAGTTCATCATGGAGAACATACCCTTCTTCATCTCTCCGCCGTACCAGGTATTCAGGATAACCTGCTCGCGGCTGGTGATGTTGAATACTACCGCTGTCTCAGAGTTGAGGCCCAGCTCCTTGTAGTTCTCTACCTTTGCCTTGGAAGCGTTGTAAACAACGAAATCAGGCTCAAAGCTTTCAAGCTCCTCATCGGTAGGACGGATGAACATGTTGGTTACGAAATGAGCCTGCCAGGCCACTTCCATGATGAAACGGATTGCCATACGGGTATCCTTGTTAGCGCCGCAGAATGCGTCTACCACATACAGCTTCTTGTTGGAAAGCTCTGCCAGAGCCAGCTCCTTCACTGTCTTCCAGGTTTCCTCGGAAGCAGGATGGTTGTCGTTCTTGTACTCATCGGAAGTCCACCATACAGTGTCCTTGGAATTCTCATCCATAACGATGAATTTGTCTTTGGGGGAGCGTCCTGTATATTCGCCGGTCATAACATTGACAGCGCCCAGTTCACTTACCTGTCCCTTTTCAAATCCTTCCAGACCAGCCTTGGTCTCCTCCTCAAATAAAACATCGTAGGAAGGGTTGTGTACGATTTCCTGAGTACCTGTAATACCATACTTGCTCAAATCAATTACTGCCATCTGCATTCAACCTCTCTTCTCTGTATTTTGATATTTGATATGCCTCCGATCCCCGGCCCGGCCGGAGCTTCGGTTCTGACGCGGAATCAGATTCTTCTGCACTGTGCAGGCTTCTTCTGTTCCTTCCCTTCCTAATTATACATAAACGGCGGATTAAATCAATAAAATTCGTCTAAAATTTTCCGCATATATAAGAGTTTATCCCCTCCCATTCCGATAACCGGTGGGCGTCACCCCCATCTGCTTCTTAAACGCCACACAGAAATTATTCTCGCTCTGAAATCCGCAGATGAAAGCAATCTCCTTCACCGTCCTGTCCCCGGAGCGCAGATAAAACCTGGCGCAGTCCAGCCGCAGAGACTGCAGGTACTGATGCGGCGTGATGCCGAACTGCCGTTTAAACTGGCGGATATAATGGTAAGGACTCATCGCCGCCTGCTGGGCCATATCCTCCACCGTAATGCTCTCCATAAAATGCTGTCTCATATAAGAGATCGTCTTTCCGATCTCCCAGACCGCTTCTCTGGAAGCGCCCTCCAGCTCCCCCTCTGCCTTCCGCACCGCCCCCTGGGGAAAAGTGAGCAGCTCCGTCACATAAAAACCCAGCACCGCCTCCGTTATCCCCTGCCCGGAGGACAGCGCCCCCAGCAAAAATTCAAACTTCTGCATCAGCCGCTCCCTGTATCCTCTTTCCACCCACAGCACGCAGCCATACTCCTGGGTCAGATATTGAAAATAAGCCCTGGCATTAATTCCATCAAAATGGATCCAGTAAAATTCCATATCCTCATCCGCACCGTACATATGAGGCTCATAGCAATCCATCAAAATCAACTGCCCCGGCCCGATCCTGCGCCTGTATCCGTCTTTCCCAAGCGATTCCGCATAACCGCTGCCCTTTACCACCAGCATCATAAGGAAGCTGTCATAGGTATTCCGGGCTACGCAATATTCCTCACCGCAGAAATAATGCCCCATGCACAGCGGATACAGAAAAGTCTCCCGCCCCAGCGGACTGGGCGTATGAAACAATGTCCTTGACCCTGCCTCCGGCTCCTGCATATTTCTCTCCACTCCGGCTCACTCCTCTCTGCGCCTGTACCTGCGTTCCCGCCTGCATAAAATGCCTGTATATCAGGCATCCGCCATTCAACCGCAGACGTATCTCTGCAATTTCATATCCTGCAATTTTTATATACATCATATCAATTATTTAAAATGTAAACAACCATTTACCATGCTAATATGAAAACAGAAGCCTGCAGGCGCTGCTGTTCACCGGCCTGCCGGCGAACAGTATTGCAGAAGCATCGGCATTTCCGGTACTGCTTATCCAATCTATGTCAGCAGATCATACATTTTACTCAAAGGAGAGAACGCAATGGACTATTTGGTATCCCAATCCGACAGAGCCATTCTGAGAGAAGTGGCACGCAGACAGCTTGAACTTGCCAATACCGATTCCAACAAGGCACGTATCCGGGAATGGTATAAGCACAACGCCCTCCAGGGCGAAAAGCCCATGATCCACCTGGAAATGGCTACCTTTGAGCAGGAGATCCTGCCCCAGCGCATGAAATGTGAAGGCGCCTTCGCCCGTCAAATAGAGCACGCCCTCTATTCCAACTTCCTCAACCAGGAGCTGTTCGACGACGACCGTGTCACCCCCGACTACTATCCCTTAAACTATGATACCTATTTTGAACTGTTTGGTATCCAGATCCACGTGGATCACACCGATGACGGTTCCGGAAAAGAAAGCCTGGGCCATCATTTCGTATCCGTTATTGAGGATCTGGAGGATGATTACGACAAACTGGGCCCCACCCGTTTCGGCGTGGATCTGGAAACCACGGAGAAAAAAAGAACGGCCATCGAGGAAGCCATCGGCGACATCCTTCCCGTCAAGATGCAGATGAACTGCCTTTACAGCGTTCCCACTCAGATGATCGTCCATTTTATGAGCATGGAAAATATGATGTTCGCCATGTACGACTATCCGGAGCTTTTCAAGGAAATGATGAACCGGATCGCAGACGACACCCTGGCCTACTACCGCCTGCTGGAAGAAAAACGCCTGATCCTCCCCACTGTTTCCTTTGAAGGCGTAGGACAGGGTACCTGGTCCTTCAATAACGAACTGCCCGGTTATGAAGAATGGCAGAAGCGCCCTTTCACCACCAAAGACGTATGGGGCTTTATGGATTCCCAGGAAACAGTGGGTATTTCCCCGGATATGTACGAGGAATTTATCTTCCCCTGCTATCAGAAGATCTCCTCCCAGTTCGGCCTCCTCTCCTACGGCTGCTGCGAGCCTGTCGATCCCATCTGGGACCGCTGCATCAGCAAGCTGCCCAATTTGAGAAAAGTATCCATCTCCCCCTGGTGCAGCGAGGAATTCATGGGAGAACGCCTCCGGGGAAGCAAAACCATCTTCCACAGAAAACCCAGCCCCAACTTCCTGGGCGTGGATCCCGTCCTGGATGAGGAAGCTTTCCGCCAGCATATCCGCAAGAGTCTGCTGGCCGCGCGCGGCTGTAAGATGGAGATTACGCAGAGGGACGTATATACCATTCATAATAACATCCCGAAAGCCAAGAGATATATTGAGTTGATCAGAGAAGAGATTGAGAATAACTGGAAGGGATAAAAGATATAATCCCGGCAAACTCCTCCTTTACCCGCCCCCGCCCCCAATGGTATAATAATCCTCACCGGGGGCGGTCTGCTCCAGGGCGGGCCGCCCCCACAAGAGCCGTCACCCGTCCAAGCAGGGGCAAAAGCAGGCAAAGCACAATCCTGTCCCAGCCTGCTCTCAAACGAAAGGAGACCAGCAACATGTTCAAGATCTTCAATTTCATCAACAATGACGACATCCGCACTCTGGATTCCCTCGGCGCTTTCACCGTGGTCGAATATCAGCGTGATCTGAGTGTCACCCCGGCCAGCGCCCAGGCCGCCTACTTCTGCAATGAAATGAACGTGCGCAAGCGTCAGGTGATCTGCGACCTGTCCAAAGCGCAGATTACGCTTCAGGCAGGAGCCATGCAGTGGAGCGTGGGGAATGTGAACGCCACCACCGGCGTAAAGGGTGTAGGCGATCTGTTCGGAAAAGCGGTGCGCGGCAAGGTGACGGGGGAATCTGCCATCAAGCCGGAATACACTGGAAACGGGATTCTGGTTCTGGAGCCCACCTACCGTCATATTATCCTGCTCAATCCCGCCGACTGGGGCGGAAGCATCGTACTGGACGACGGGCTCTTCCTGGCCTGCGAATCCACCCTGCAGCACAAGGCTGTGATGCGCTCCAATATTTCCTCCGCAGTAGCGGGCGGAGAAGGTCTCTTTAACCTGGGAGTAGCCGGAAACGGCGCGCTGTGCATCGAATCCTACAGCCCCCGCGAGGAGCTCATTGAGATCCAGCTGGACAACGATACCTTGAAGGTGGACGGTAATATGGCCATCGCATGGAGCGGCTCTCTCAGCTTCACCGTAGAGCGTTCCGGCAAATCCCTGATCGGTTCCGCTGCCTCCGGCGAGGGTCTGGTGAACGTTTACCGGGGAACGGGAAGGGTTCTGCTGGCTCCCGTATCCAGATAAACCATGCCTGCCCGGCTTATGCCGGGTTCATGCCTGACCATGCCGGGCTACTGTATACAGAAAAGGAGAGCCGCCTTTATCCGGTACCTGTCTCAACAGTTTCCGAAACAAAGCGGCTCTTTTTTCAGTCTGTCATTTCATCCTTTTTCGCCAGGATCGCTTCTACAGCGGCACATGCCGGACAGTCACAGTATTTTGCCCCAGCCGCCTTGATCTGGCGCGCATGGGCCGCCACGTTGGGAGCCTCGTCTCCAAACACCTGCGCCCCCGTCTCTGACCCGGCAAAAGCAATCAGCCCGTCCACCGTCACGATATCCGCCTCCAGCTCTGCGATATATCTGGCGGTTTCCTCCGCTTCCAGCTCTGTCCCAGCCGCCTTCAGCCAGGTCTCAGCTGCCTCCCGCGCCTCTTTACTGCAGGTTGAAGCAGCGATCAGCTCCTTTGATTTCTCTGTTACAAAATCCCTTACATCTTTCTTCATTCCAGTCTCCTTTCCTTGATTTCGTCCACTGTGCTTTCCCCAACAGACATTCCATTTTTCTTACAGTTTATTTCCGCATATTTTTATAATACTTCATTGCAAAAATAATCGAAATGCCGCGCCTGTGAATATTTTCATAACAGCGCTCATTTGGATTCATGATACTGGCTTTCACAAATGCCGCGGCTCTGCATCCCGACTATGACGCCTTTCTCCGGCTGCGCCATGGCAAACAGTATCCCTGCTCACGTTCAGCCAACGGCAGAAAGCGTTTTATATAGAAATCTTCAGGAGTGCGGAGTAAGCGTCCCACACGGCTCTCCCATGCCTAGTCGAATACCTAATTTACTCTATTATCATCCTTCTTCTAAACCACGTCAAGAAGATTTTCACCGACCATCACATCGCCCACCTCCACATCTGCCATGGCATGGCCAGGATCGTCTTGGGAAGGCTTTCATAACCGTTCAGGTGGCCGTCCGTATGCGGCGTCTTGAGACAGGACGAAATTAGCTACACGCTCCCTGTAGGCCTCATGCCCCTTATTAATGGTTATGATCCTTCTGATAGTGATACTCAATCTGGGAAACCATCAAAAAACCCTGGAAATAATTCTTCCAGGGTTCTCATCAGAGGCGCAGACCGGATTTGAACCGGTGGATACTGGTGTTGCAGACCATTGCCTTACCACTTGGCTACTGCGCCATACTCTATTATATGCAATTCTTACTAAAAAATGACTCCAACGGGAATCGAACCCGTGTTACCGCCGTGAAAGGGCGATGTCTTAACCGCTTGACCATGGAGCCTTACTCTTCCTCTGGCGTTCCTACCCTTCTCCGGGTCCCCTTCCAGCAGCTCCCCCTGTTGGACTCGAACCAACGACACTGCGGTTAACAGCCGCATGCTCT